>JBDUBD010000005.1:0-57747 GCA_040004295.1 Sphingomonadales bacterium
TCGATCCGCGCGGCAAGGTTCGCCTGTCGATGCGCGTCGTCGATCAGGAAACCGGTGCCGAGCTGGAAGATACGCGCCCGCCGCGTGAGGAGCGTCCGCGCGGTGATCGTCCGGACCGCGGACCGCGCCGTGATGGTGGCGGCGACCGCGGTCCTCGTCGCGAAGGCGGCGGTGGCGGCGGCGACCGTGGTGATCGCGGCCCGCGTCGCGATGGCGGCGGTGATCGTGGTCCCCGTGGATCGGGTGGCGGTTCAGGCGGCGGCTACGGCGGCGGCAGTGATCGTGCGCCCAAGGAAGGCGGCAACGACGACGGCCCCGCGCCCGAATTCGCCCCCGCGTTCCTGACCCGCGAGGACTAACGGCTACAGGTTCTGGAGAGGACCGAGATGAAGGGGGTCGCGGCAACGCGGCCCCCTTTTTTGCCAATGGCTCGTTTATTCCGCGATATCGATTAACAGGCCATCGGCCAGCCAGCGGCCGAGCCATTCCCCGCCCAATGCAATGCCTTCGGCCTCACCCAGATCATCGACCAGTTGTGTGCACAGGGCCGCAAACGTCAGGCCGTTGCGTGCCAGCAGAATTCCCCGCTCTTCCACTGCGTCAACGACGCGGAACCGCGATGTTTCGCCTTGGCGCCAAGTTGACAGTGCAGCCGCCTCCGTCAAGATCGCCGCAGTCGGCGGCATGCTATCTTCGGTGAGAGCCGCCCAGATGTCAGGCGCGTTGGTCGTCGATGGGCGGAGGTCGAGCATCGGTGTGAAGCGCAAGATAGCACGATCCCAATCGGCCCTCGCGATCTGCTCGGCGGCGAGCGGTTCGGCGTCAGGCCCGACGAATGCCTCGGCCAGTGCCAGTTCCAGATCCGCAAGTTCGGCCACTTCGGGATCGTCGGGGTACAAGAGCGCAAGCGTAGCGGGGAAATCGCGCGGATACGCGTCTAGCGTCCAGCTGCTCGGTGGCACGCGCCCGACATGATGGACGACTGCATCGTGGAATGCTTCACCGCCGATCCACTGGCGCGTTTGCACGAAGCTGTCCTCGAGACAGGACGCAAGCTGCGAACGGAAATTGTTCTGGTAGATGGCCAAGCCTGGTTGAGCGCGCGGGCCAAAGTGCGCAGCATCATCCCCTGCGCCAGTCCGCAACCATGCGCTGAACGTGCGCTGAGTTTGCGCGAGACTCATGCGACCAACTGCCGCGTCCCCGCGTGGACCCAGCGGGCGTGGTCGAGTTCGGCAAGCAGTTCGTGCAGCGGCGGGATCGCATCGTCGCGTTCGATCATCGTCGCAACCGGTCCGAGGCGTGGTAGCACATGCGCGTACAAATCCCACACCGAGGGTGGCACGGGGCTATCGTGCGTGTCGATCAGCATTCCCTCCCCTTGCGAATGTCCGGCGAGATGGATTTGGCGTACGCGGTTCAGTGGCACGCCGTCGAGATAAACTATCGGGTCGAAACCGTGGTTGGTCGCGCTTACGAAGACGTTGTTCACGTCGAGCAGCATGTCGCATCCGGTGCGAGCGCAGAGCATATCGAGGAACGCCCATTCGCTCATGGTGTCGCCGTCAAACGCGACATAGCTCGACGGGTTCTCGATCAGCATCGCCCGCCCAAGCACATCCTGTGCCCGGGCGACATTGGCGCACACGACGTCGAGCGCTTCCTGCGTATAGGGAAGCGGCAACAGGTCGTGCGAATTGAACCCGCCGAACTGGGTCCAGCAGAGATGGTCCGAGACGAACACCGGCTCGATCTCGTCGATCAGAGCGCGTAGCCGCGCGAGGTAGGCCGCATTCAGGCCATCGGCCGAACCGACCGACATCGAAACCCCGTGCAAGGCGACCGGATAGCGCTCCCGCACTTCGCGAAGAATCCGTTTGGGGCGTCCGCCATCGACCATGAAATTTTCCGAGATGACCTCGACGAAATCGACCGCAACACGCTGTTCGAGGAATTCGGCATAATGCGGCTTGCGCAGGCCGAGGCCGAAACCGGCAAAGGGTGGAATCATTGCGACCTCGTAAAGCAAAAGAAAGTCGGCCCGGCGGGCAAGGGGGGGCGAAACCCGCCGGACCTGGGCGGTTACTTCGCGGTCAGGCTGCCACCGGCGGCGGCGCACTTCTTGGCCGACATCGCCTTGAAGCCCATACCCTTGCAGCTGTTCATGCCCTTGCAGTCGTTGTGCGCGGTCTTGCAGTCGGATGTGCCCTTGCAGGTGTTGACGCCATAGCAATGTACGGCGCTCGCGCCCTTGGCGATGGCGACCGAAGGGACGGCGGCGGCACTGATGGCGATAAGGGCAGCGGAAGCGGCAATGCTGGTGCCGGTGCGAAGTGTGATCATGATAGTCTCCTGGAAAAATATGCCGGGTTGGCCTCTCCAGTTCGGTACGGATCGCTTCGCGGTTACATCACCAGCGCAAAAGACGCGGTCCCACCAAGGCACCGAAGCTCGCGGCAAGGAGAATGCCGAGGGTGTACCAGGTCAGAACGAAGATCGCCGAGACTTCAGGACAATGCAGGCAATAGACCGTTGCCGCAAAGGCGCCAGCGGCAAGCCCGGCCGCCGCGCCTGCTGCGCGCAACCGCGTCGGGGCCAGACGACGGAACGACCAGAGCAATCCGACGAAGATCGGCATCGCCAGCCCGACGACCAGCCACGGGCATTTGCGCCAGCTGTGGCCCAGCCACATCGCAAGCCACTCGCTCGATGGCGTGTGGACCAGTTCCATCACACCGACACCGGCGAGCAGCGTCACCGGAATAGCGATCAACCACAGCGCCTTCAGGCCGCCAGGGTTGGGACGTGCCAGGCGCGACGTCGCGTAGATCGCGATAGCCGACAGTGAGAGTGTGTATGACCATTTCATCCAGAACGCGAAGCCATGCATCGCGCTACCCAAATCCGGTCGCGTACCGAGCGCAAAGATGACCAAGGCTGCCGATACGAGCGCGCCAATGACAATGCCCAGGCCCAGGCGGGTGCCCACAGCATGCCGTGAAACGGGCCTAACATCGCTCGCTAGGCTGTCGATGAGCTGGTCGGTCTTCATGCGTCGCTGCCCCGAATGCGCGCCGACAAGGCCTTCAAGCCCCTATGGATCGACACCTTAACATCGGACTCGCCATAGCCATGGGCCAAGGCCGCCTCGGCAATGCTGTCGCCATCTATGCGCGTCGCCCGAATCATCTGCGCCTGTTTGGCGGGCAAGGTGTCGAGCAGGCCATCGACGTCGAGCCGGGCACCACTGCTCCCCTCAAAGCCTTCGACCATCAGGATATGTTCCAGGTCGTCGATCGGCACGGTCACCCGCTTTCGCCGGAACTGGTCGATCATCTTGTACCGCGCGATCGAGAACAGCCATGCGGTAAACGGACGTTCCCGATCATACGTCGAGCGGCGGGTATGAACGGCAATCAGTGTTTCCTGCACGAGATCCTCGACATCATGGGAGGCGGCCATGCGCCGGTTGTAAAAGGCCGACAGGATTGGCACGAGCGCGTGCAACAAGCAGCCATGGTCGGCAGAATTGCCGTCCAGTCCACTCAACATCCACGCTCGAAGCTGGCTCTCGTCCGCTCGCATTCATGCTCCTGTGACAGGGCATTCGTTGCCGTTGCGGCAAAGGTTACACACGAATGCGGATCGCACCGCGATTTAAATTGTAAGCGACACCTGTAACCACGGGCGCTTCGTCCGCGAATTCCTGTCCATGCCTGGCCTTTGACCCGGCATTCCCTTTTTCAGGAGACCATGATGACGAAGACCCACGCGACCCTCGCTGCAACGCTTGCCCTCGCAATTGCCGCGACGGCGACCAGCGCCTCTGCCGCACCCCAGCCAATGGAGAAATGCTATGGCGTTTCGCTCGCCGGCAAGAACGACTGCAAGGCCGGTGCCGGCACCAGCTGCGCGGGCACGTCCAAGGTCAGTTACCAGGGCAATGCCTGGAAGCTGGTGAAGGCGGGCACGTGCGCGTCGATCAAGACGCCCAAGGGCAACGGATCGCTGACGCCAAAGGCCTGATGCCGCGGCGATACCGATGCCAACGCCGGGCGGCCGAACACGCCGCCCGGCGACCTCTATTTCGGGGATCCAACCATGATACCATTCCTCACGCGCGGCGCCCTCGCCGTGCGCCAAATGACGGCGCGCGTTCCTGACGACCTGTTGCTTCTGATCGACCGGATTGCGATCGCCGCGATCTTCTTCCAGTCGGGCAGGACCAAGGTCGATGGCGTCCTACATATCACAGATGGCACCTATGAGCTGTTCCGCACAGAATATGCCTTGCCGCTGGTGCCGTCCGATATCGCGGCGCAGGCAGCGACATATTCGGAACACCTGTTTCCGATCCTGCTGGTTCTAGGTTTTTTCACTCGCCCCGCCGCACTCGCGTTGCTTGGCATGACCACGGTCATCGAGGTCTTCGTCTATCCCGATGCATGGACGACGCATCTGGGCTGGGCCGGGCTTCTCCTGCCGCTGATCCTCCGGGGTGGTGGGTGCTGGTCGCTCGATCAATTGTTTGGATTTGACACCACACGATAAGCCCGTTTGCGCCGCATCGATTTTAGCTGTCCTACACCCCCAAAACCTGCCTAATCCCCAAGCCCCAACAACGACGCGAAGGGGTATATCATGTCCGCAAAAACATCCCCCGCCCGCCGCGCCGCGTTCCTGCGGGCGCTGGGCGAAACGGGGAATCACACCATTGCCGCCGCGCGGGCGAAGGTTTCGCGGAGCTGGGGACGCTGCACAAGCAGGGCGGCCCGGCGTTTCGCGCCGCATGTGCGGAGGCGCTGGCGGAGGCGCGGGCGCGGTTGGGCGGGGCGGCGGGGACGTCGCCGTCCGCGGCTTTGGGGCGATCCTGCGCGCGCGGAAGATGTGAGCGCCGCGCATTTGCCCCACGTACATTAAAAAAAATTAATGTCCGGATGATTGCCGCGCTGCAACAATATGGTCATGGACGCCGCCTAACGACGCCGAGTCGCAAAGACCCTGATGACCGGGGCGCAGCGACCGAAACACCCAAAGGGACACTCCACTCCATGAAACACGCGCGCTCGAAGCTGATGCAGCACGTCGCAATCGCCGCCCTGTCGATGATCCCCGTAGCGGCCTTCGCCGCGCCCGCCGCCGATGCTGCGGACGACACGATTGTCGTTACCGCGCAGCGCCGGTCCGAAGATGCGATGGCCGTGCCCGTTGCGGTGTCCGTCCTGAAGAGCGATCAGCTGCGCGACTATCAGGCCGCCGGTTCAGACACGCTGCTGTCGCTGTCCGGCAAGGTGCCGAGCCTGTACGTCGAATCGACGACGGGCCGTATTTTTCCGCGCTTTTACATCCGCGGCCTCGGCAACATCGACTTCTACCTTGGCGCATCGCAGCCGGTGTCGATCATCCAGGACGATGTCGTCATGGAGCACGTCGTCCTGAAGTCGAACCCCGCGTTCGACATCGCACAGGTCGAAGTGCTCAAAGGTCCGCAAGGGTCACTGTTCGGGCGCAACACGACCGCGGGCATCATCAAGTTCGACAGCGCACAGCCGACCGAAACCTTTGCCGGACAATTCTCCGCGAGCTATGGCCGCTTCAACAGCGTCAACGTCGATGCCGGTGTCGGCGGGCCGCTGAACAGCGACGGCACCATCGCGTTCCGCATTTCGGGCCTCTACCAGCACCGCGACAATTTCATCGCCAACACCTACACTGGCCCGTCGGCCGACGGCACCGTCGGCGGCAATGACGTGCTGGGCGGCTATGACGAGCGCGACGTGCGTGCACAGTTGCTGTTCAAGCCAACCGACGCGCTGAGCGTTCGCCTGTCGGGCCATTATCGTGATTATGAAGGCACCGCGACGCCCTTCTATCGCGGGTCGATCCTCCCCGGTGTGCGTCAGTCGTCCCCGACACTCAATCGTTTTGCCGTCGCCAATGACGAGGGAATGAACAATCCGCAGGCGTACAAGACGCATGGCGCATCGCTGAAGCTGGATTATGATCTCGGCGGCGTGACGCTGACGTCGATTTCGGCGTGGGAGCATGCTTCGGGCTACAGCCGTGGCGACACCGATGGCGGCGCGGCGGCGAATTTCGGCGGCGTGGGCTTCGGCCAGTCGCAGGGCAAGCTGCGCGGGCTCGACCAGCTGAGCCAGGAAATCCGCATCGCAAGCCCCGACACCGGCCCGTTCAAATGGCAGGTCGGCGGCATCTACTTCGACTCGCGTGACGACACCGAGTTCGACCAGCGCACATTCTTCCTGACCACCGGGGGCAATCCGAACAACTTCGTGGTCCTCCACAACGTCAACACGTCGTGGGCGCTGTTCGGTCAGGCGAGCTATCAGCTGACCCAGCAATTGACACTGAGCGGTGGCGTTCGCGTGACCAACGACGTCAAGAAGACCGATCTGGTCCAGCACCCGAACAGTGCGACGCTGAGCATTCCTGCCACGGCGCCCGCCTCCTCTTTCGCGTGCGGGACCGCCTTCTCCTGCCGTTTGTCCGATACGCAGCCGAGCTGGGACGCGAGCCTGCTCTACCGCGCGTCGGATGACGTGAGCGTCTTCGCACGTGTTGCACGCGGCTTCCGCGGCCCGACTATTCAGGGTCGCTCCGCCGTCTTCGGTTCCGCCTACACCACCGCAAATTCGGAAACCAACACCAGCTACGAAGCGGGCCTGAAGACCGCGATGGCGGGCAACACGGTCCACTTCAATCTGACCGGGTTTTACTACAACGTCGATAACATCCAGCTGAACGGCAACGACAGCAACGGCAATGGCGTGTTGCTCAATGCGAAAAAGGCGGTTGGTTATGGTCTTGAAGCCGAATTCGACGCGCGGCCGACACCGAACCTGCGCTTCAATGCGGGCTTCAGCTGGCTGAACACCGAAATCAAGGATCCCAATGTGTTCGCGCAGGTGGGTTCGGCGGTCATCGGTGGCGTCCCCACGCCGTCGCAAACGGTCCTCAATCCGCTCACTCCGGTTGGCAACAACTTCGTCGCGGCGATCAACGGCAATTCGCTGCCCAACGCACCGGAGTTCAACCTGAACATCGGCGCGCGCTATGATCAACCGGTTGGGTCGGGCGACGGCAAGCTTTTCATCGCCACCGATTTCAATATGCAGGGCCGTACGCACTACGTCCTGTACAAAACGGTCGAGTATAATTCGGTCGGCAATTTCGAACTGGGGTTGAAGGCCGGCTATAGTTTCGGACGATATGAAGTTGCTGCATTCGTTCGCAACCTGACCGACGAAACCAACCTGATCGGCGTCATCGACACGTCGAACTATCGCGCCGGCATCTATAACGAGCCACGCGTGTTCGGCCTGACCGTCAGCGGCTCTTTCCGCTAAACCGGAATAGCCCTCTTTCGTCGTTTCGACGAAAGAGGGCTATTCCACGCAGGGCGGAGGATTTCGCTGTCCTACACGTACATGATGGTCGTAAACTGCGGGCGACCGGACAGGTCCGCTCTTTGACAATGTGCAAGTGAAAACGCGGCAATAAATTTCACCGGACGGCAAATGGGCGCTTTTTCGCGCCGTTTCGGTCGCGAGGCCGGGCAATTTCAATTGCTTAAGCCTCTTACATTCGCACCAAACGTGCGTACCCCGTGAACATGGCGAACGTAACGGGCAATAATCGGCTGTTTTCCGCCATTTTGCGCTAACGAATCGGCACGGCCCGCCCCAGTCTCCGATCCGACTTCCATCAGCGAACCTGAAAAAAATGAGATCTGTACGAGTGCGGCTCCCCTTCTGGTGCAACGCGGAGCGCATGTCCGGCACCATTATCCCCGCGAGTGGCAAGACCGTCATCGAACCTACGCAAAACCATAACGCTGCCGCCACAACCGGGCGCTAGCGGCCCCCCTTCACCACCAATGTCCCAGGGGGAATCATTACATGCTGCGTCGTTCCGCGCTTCGTCACACCGTTTGTGCCGCCGTCCTTGCCACGGCGATGATAGCGACGCCCGCTTTCGCCGAGGATGCGCCCGCGCCCGCCGCCGACAATGACAGCGACGGTGGCTCGATTGTCGTCACGGCCAAACAGACGCGTTCGGCGACCGCAATCCCGGGTAGCGAAATCCAGAAGATCCTGCCCGGCATCTCACCGCTGAAGGCGATCCAGACCCTGCCAGGCGTTCTCTACATCACCGCCGACCCCTGGGGTTACAACGAGCAGAATGCGCAGATCTTCATCCACGGCTTCGCGGCCAACCAGCTCGGCTACACGATGGATGGCATCCCGCTGGGCGACCAGAGCTATGGCAATTACAACGGCCTGTCGCCGCAGCGTGCTGTGATTTCCGAGAATGTCGGCCGCGTCGTGGTCACGACCGGCGCAGGCGATCTCGCGACCGCCTCGAACAGCAATCTCGGCGGAACCGTCGAAACCTATTCGTCGGATCCGCAAAAGGAGCTCGGCGTGCAGGTCGCGCAGACCTTTGGCAGCTATGACACGTCGCGCTCGTTCCTGCGCTTGGATTCGGGCCAATTCGGGGACAATTCGGCCTATATTTCGGCGGCCCGCCAACACGCCCGCGCCTGGGACTTCAACGGCTATCAGGGCGGCTGGCAGGCCAATGCCAAGTTGGTCAACGACAGCAGCGTCGGCAAGCTGACGCTGTATTTCGATTATAACGACATGACTCAACCGAACGAAGACGCGACAGTGTTCTTCATTCCCAACACCGCCATAGGTCAGACCGCTACCGCGGCACAGCTCTACACGCCCTACACCAAGCCCTTTGCCTATCCGAACTTCGCAACCTATCGCACGGCCTATCTGAACGCGAACGGCAACACGCCATCTGCCGAGGGGGGGAACTACCGCAACTATTATTCGGATGCGCAGCGCACCGACTACCTCGCCTACGCCCGCTTCGATGCGAACATCACCGACAACATCAAATGGTCGAACACCGGATATTTCCATCATAATGATGGCGCAGGTGTCGTCGCAGGGCCGCTCGGCCAGTCGATCACGGTTGCGCAGGCGTATCTCGATCCCGCCTATGCGACAATCGCGCCTGCGTGCCGCTTCAGCGGCAACTCGAACGGCACCGTTTCTGCCGCCTGTCAGGCACTGACCCCTGCACAGGGCGGGCTGACAGCTGCACAGGCAGCAGCGGCCGGTGCGGCGCTGGTCGCGGCGACCGGCGGATCGGGTCTCATCACCCGCACCACCGAATATCGTATCGACCGCTGGGGCGCGATCACCGCGCTCAACATCGATCTGGGCGACCACAAGATCGAGCTGGGGGGCTGGTATGAGCGCAACAGCACGACCCAGTGGCGCCGCTGGTATGCCGTCGATGTCAACAACCCCGGCTCGGCCACGCCGTACATCCGGCCCTTGAGCGTCGCCCAGCCTCTGTTCACCCAATATCAGGGCGAAGCGAAGATCGAACAGCTGCAACTCCACATCCAGGATACGTGGCAGCCTTTCGACCGGCTGAGCATCCAGGCCGGTTTCAAGACCAGTGCACAATGGGCCACCGGCATGTTCCCGATCCAGCCCAAGGTGGGTTCGCTATCGGGCACCACGGCCCTGCCGCAGGGCAGTATCAACACGAAGGAGTGGTTCCTGCCCGCAGTCGGCGCGAGCTATGATTTCAACGGCAGCGAAACCGTCTATTTCAACGTGCAAAAGAACCTCCGCCAGTATCAGGCTTATCTGGCGGGCGGCGGCGGCCCCTGGTTCACAGGCAGCCAGGCGGCGTTTGACCTGTTTGCGACACAGGGCAAGCCCGAAACCAGCTGGACCTATGAAGCGGGCCTGCGCACGAGCCGCACCTTCGATGGGCTCCTTTCGGGCTTCTCGGGCCAGATCAATTACTACCATGTCGATTTCAGCAACCGCCTGCTCGCGATCTCGACCAACCCGGGCGGCATCGCCGGTGGCGGCATCACCGGCGGCGCGTCGATTCTGGTGAACGTCGGCGACGTGCAAACCGATGGTATCGACGCCGCGTTCACCTGGCGGTTCGGGCGCGCGTTCACGCTCTACAACGCGCTGTCGTACAATTTGTCGAAGTATAAGAACGACTATACCTCGACCGCCACCGGCATCGGTTCCGCGTCACCGACCTGTAACGGGGGCTTCGTCGTCACCGGCGGCATCGTGCCAACCTGCGGCAAGCAGCTGCCCGGCACGGCGAAATGGATGAACAAGACGGTCGCTACACTGAGCCTCGGAATGTTCGAGGCACAGCTGAGCGGCGATTACGTCGGATCGCGCTTCGCAACCTTCACCAACGATACCAGCGTGGGTTCATACTTCCTCACCTCGGCCCGGCTGGCCGTTGCGCTGCCCACCGAAGTCACCGGCGTCCGCAAGGCAGAGCTTAGCCTCAACGTCACCAATCTCGGTGACATCCAGGGCGTATCGAGCCTTTCGATCGGATCGGCAGTGAACAGCTATTCGGCATACCCGATCGCACCGCGCCAGTTCTTCGTCACTTTCGCTGCGGGGTTCTAACTAAGCCAAGGGAAACGAATGGTCGCCTCCCTGTCGGGCGACATTCGTTTCCTGCGGGCGTCGGCGGGTTAGCGCGATTTCATCAGCGGCTGGATCCGTGTTCCGAACGCCTCCACCCCTTCCACGAAATCGTCGAAGGTGAGCAGGACGCCACCGGTGTTGGGCACTTCGGCCATTTCGTCGAGCATGCGCGCGACGCTGGCGTAGCTGCCGACCAGCGTGCCCATGTTGATGTTCACCGCACCTTCCGGCGCAGCAAGCTGACGCACGTTGGTGGTGGTGTTGTGCTTGTCGGCTGCGCCTTGATCGGCAAGCCACGAGATCGCGTCAATATCTACACCGTCGTTATAGCTTTTCCACTTCGCGAACGCTTCCTCGTCCGTTTCCGCCGCAATGATCATGACCAGGACGAAGACGGACACATCGCGTCCCGTCTTCGCGGTCGCTGCGGCCAGCCGTTCGTTGTTGAATGCGAAAGCGGTCGGCGTGTTGACGCCCTTGCCCAGGCAGAACGCATAATCCGCCCATTTCGCGGAGAAGGCGAGGCCGTCGTCAGACGACCCGGCGCAAATGATCTTCATGTCGCCGGTGGGTTTGGGGCGGACGAGGCAGTCGTCCATCTGGTAATAGTCGCCCTTGAAATCGCTGCGCCCGGTTTCCCACAGCTCGCGCAGGATGCCGGCGTATTCGTCGAGCATTTGGTAGCGATTGCGGAAATGCTCGTCGCCCGGCCACAGGCCCATCTGGCTGTATTCGGGGCGCTGCCAGCCGGTGATGAGGTTCAGGCCGAAGCGACCATGGCTTATGCTGTCGATGGTGTTGCACATGCGCGCGGCGAATGCTGGCGGGATGATCAGCGTTGGACAGGTCGCGTAAATCTTGATCTTCTCCGTGACCGCAGCGAGGCCCGCCATCAGCGTGAAGCTTTCGAGGCCGTATTCCCAGAACTCGGTCTTCCCCCCGAACCCGCGCAGCTTGATCATCGACAACAGGAAATCGAGGCCGTGCCTTTCGGCGGACTGCGCAATCGTCTTGTTGAGGTCGAACGATGGCATGTACTGCGGCGCGTTCTCGCTGATCAGCCAGCCGTTGTTGTTGATGGGCACGAAAACGCCGACCTGCATGGGTTACTCCTTGTCGGCGAGGCCGAGCCACGCGCCGAGCCACTGGTTGAAATGTTCTGCGCGCGTGACGTTGCAGGCGTGGCCACCCGATGCGAAGCGGGCAAGCTGACCCTTTGGCAGGCCCTCCGCCAGCCGTTCCGAGCACGACGGCGGCACCAGCATATCGTCATCGGCTGCAAGGATCAGCGTCGGCACCTGGATGTCGCCCAGCCGGTCGGCGAGATTGAACAGGCGGGCGGCGGCAATACGTCGCTGTACCATTTCGGCGCCCGGGAAATGCGCCAGGTGCGCCTCTTCCTCGTCGGCAACTCGGTCGCTGTGATCGGAGATCCATTGTGGTGGATAGAGAAACAGGGGCTGGGCGTGGAGATAGGCACGCGGACCACTGTCACGGAGCAGCGCCAGTCGCGTGTCGAAACATCGCGCCGTATGCGGATCGAGCCTTGCCCAACCATTGATCACGACCAGCCGATCAAGCAGTTCGGGGGATTCCAGCGCGAGCATCAGGCCGATATGCCCGCCGAAGGCATGCCCGACGAAGGTCGCGCGTTCGCTGCCGATCGCGTCCATCAGCATACGCACATCCTCGGCCATGCGCGCGATGGTCAGCAGACCGTCGATTTCACGCTGAGACTGCCCCGTACCGCGATGATCGTAGGTGATGACGCGGTGTTTCTCCGCCAGCGCGACAAGATTGGGCGCCCAGTAGCCCCCCGCTCCGCCGAGCCCGCTGGACAGGATCAGCGACGGCGCGCCAACGGGACCGCGCTCTTCGTAATAGAGTCCCCCAGCCTCAGCCAATGTACGCCACGCTCGCGATTTCGACGAGGCAATCGGGCTTCACCAGATCGCACTTGATGCAATAGCGCGCGGGCTTGGCACCCGGGAAATACTCGGCATAGACCGTGTTGAACGCGGCATAGTCGGCCAGATCCTTCAGGAAAATGTGGTTCATCGCGACATCGGCCAGTGTCGCGCCCGCCGCCTCCAGCGTGACCTTGATCACGTCGAGTACGTGGCGCGTCTGGGCGGCGGCGTCCCCGACGTGCAGCATCGCCCCGCCCTCGCCCAGCGCGAGCACGCCCGAGACGTAGACGGTGTTGCCTGCCTTCGCTCCCGCCGAATAGGGCGCGATCGGCGTCGGGAATTGGGGCGGATTAATGGGTTCGAAGGGCATTGCTTACTCCTTGGGACGCTGGCCGAACGAGCCACAGAAATCGGCGACGGTGCTGACCCAGCCGAAGAATTTCTCGACGTTGTACACGGTGGCATCGCGGACGAAATCGGGACCGAGGTGGTGCGTCGCATCCTCCAGCATCACCCCGAAATATTCGAGGTGGAAACCATCTCTCAGGGTGGATTCGACGCAGACATTGCTGGCGATGCCGACGAAAACGATGTTACGGATTCCGCGTGCGCGCAACACGCTGTCGAGTTGCGAATTGAAAAACGCCGAATAGCGCGTCTTCGGAAGCGTGATGTCCCCCGGCTGCGGCTTCAGCGCATCGACGAGTTCATAGTCCCATCCGCCACGGGCCAGCAATTGGCCGGACAATTCGGGCCGCGCCCGCATCGTCTTCAGCGCGTTCGATTTGTGCCAGTTAGGCGACCCCGGCCCACCCGCCTCGACATAATCGGCGTCCCATCCGTTCTGGAGATAGATCACCTGAACACCCGCACCGCGCGCCGTTTCCAGCACGGTCGCGATGCGCCCGATTACCGACGCGGCGCCCGCGATATCGAAGCCCGCGAGATCGACGTACCCCCCCGGCGACGCATAGGCATTCTGCATGTCGATAACGACGACGGCGGTCTCGGCGGCGGTCAGGCGAAGCGGTTCGGGCCGCGCGGGAAGCGTAAGGTCACCAGTCTTGATATCCGCTATCATCAACAGAACCTGTCAAAGCCACGGCGGTAGTGCAAGGCCCGATAATCCATGTCGCGCGCGTAACGGAACCGCCAGGTCGCACCGGTGTTGAGACTCCCGAATTCATATAAGGAACTTCTCCGTGCCAGCGCGTCCCTATTGGCAGGGCCAGATCAGGCTCGCTCTCGTCTCGATCCCGGTCCAAGTTTTCACCGCGACCAAGAGCGGCGCGCGTGTTCAGTTTCGCCAGATCCATGAGCCGTCGGGCAAGCCGGTGAAGTACGAAAAGACCGTCGTCGGTATCGGGCCTGTCGATACCGACGACATCTTGAAAGGCTATGAATACCAAAAAGGCAGCTATGTCCTGTTGAAAGACGCGGATCTCGACGCGGTAAAGCTGGAAACGAAGAGGACGCTGGCACTGACCCAGTTCGTCGATGCGGGCGAGATCGACCCGCTGTATTTCGAAAAGCCCTATTATGTCGTGCCGTCCGACGACCTGGCCGAGGAGGCGTTCATCGTCCTGCGGGAGGCCCTGCGGCGCGCGAAGAAAGTGGGACTGGGCCAGATCACGATCCGTGGCCGCGAATATATCGTCGCGCTGAAACCCTGCGGACGCGGCATTCTGATGGAGACGCTGCGCTATGCCGATGAGGTCAACAAGGCCGCGCCCTATTTCCGCGAAATCCCCGACGACAAGCCCGATGCCGAATTGCTCGATCTGGCGTCCACGCTGATCGACAAGAAGACCGCACCGTTTTCCGCATCGGCGTTTACCGACCATTATGGCGCGGCGTTGAAAGAACTTGTCGCGCGCAAGATGAAGGCGAAGGGCGGAAAGGTTACGCCCGAGGACGATGACGAGCCTGCACGCGGGGGATCGAACGTCATCGACCTGATGGCCGCGCTGAAACGGTCGATCGAGAAGCCTGGCGCTGACGATGCGCCGGAAAAGGCGGCTACGAAGAAACCCGCCGCAAAGAAGGCTCCGGCGAAAAAGCGTGCCGCCTGACCCCCTCGATAAATACAACGCCAAGCGGGACTTTGCGAAGACCGCCGAGCCCGCTGGCAAGCGCACCAAGGGCCTCGGCAACATCTTCATGGTGCAAAAGCATGACGCGACGCGGCTGCACTGGGATTTGCGGCTCGAAGCCGATGGCGTCCTGAAAAGCTGGGCCGTAACACGCGGGCCGAGCGCCAATCCCGATGACAAACGCCTGGCCGTCCGCACTGAGGATCATCCGCTGGGCTATGCCACGTTCGAGGGGACCATCCCGAAAGGCGAATATGGCGGCGGCACGGTGATGCTGTGGGATCGCGGCACCTGGGCACCCATCGCGGGCAAAAGCGCGAAGGACATCGACGAAGGGCATTTGCACTTCACCCTCGACGGCGAGCGGATGAAGGGCGAATGGATGCTGATCCGCCTGAAACCGCGCGGCAAGGAACGCGGTGAGAACTGGCTGCTGCGCAAGGTTCAGGACGCGTTCGCGGGCGGTAGTGACGACTTAGTCGAACGATGCGTAACGAGTGTCGCCACCGGGAGAACGATGGAGGCGATTGCAGCGGGTACGCCTGCTCCGAAATCCGGACACGTGGCAGGTAAACCACCCGTATTTCACGCACCGCAACTCGCGACGCTCGTCAATGCCGTGCCAACCGGCAACAACTGGTTGCACGAGATGAAGTACGACGGCTACCGCGCGCTGGTGGCGACTGGCGGGGGCAAGGCGAAGGTCTTCACACGCAGTGGGTTGGACTGGTCAGCCAAGTTTCCTGAGGTCGCCGAAGCCGCAGCAGCCCTTGATGTCGATTCCGCGCTGATAGACGGAGAAATCGTAGCACTCGATGCCGAGGGACGACCCGATTTCTCGACCCTGCAATCGGCAATCAAGGATAAAGGCGGGCGAGGACTTACGATGTTCGCGTTCGACGTGCTGTCGATCGGGCGGGAAAGCCTGACCAAGCTGCCCAACATCGCTCGCAAGGCGCGGCTTCGCGCCATCGTGCCCGATACGGGCGTGATCCGCTTTGCCGACCATGTCATCGGACAGGGTGAGAAGCTGTTCGATGTAATGTGTAAGGCCGGGGTCGAGGGCATCGTCTCGAAGCGCGCCGATGCGGCCTATTCGGGCAAACGCACAACGAACTGGCTGAAGGTCAAATGCACGCGACGGCAAGAATTCGTCGTCGTCGGCTGGTCACAGAGCGAGGCAAAATCGCGCGGGTTCAAATCATTGCTGCTCGGGCTGCACGAGGGTGGCAAGCTGCGCTACGCGGGGAAGGTCGGAACCGGGTTCGATGCGGACACAGGTGCCGATATCCGCGCACGGCTCGACAAGCTGACGACGGACATGGCCCCTGTCGATGTTCCGCGCGAGGCCGCGCGCGGCGCGCATTGGGTGAAGCCGAAACTGGTCGCCGAAGTCGCCTTTGCCGAATTTACCGCCGAGAACGTGGTTCGCCATGCGAGCTTTATCGGTCTGCGGGAGGATAAGGGGGCGAAGGAGGTCATCCTGGAAAGCCCCTCTCCTTTAAGGGAGGGGGTGGCGTGGGAGTTGTCCGCGAGAACTCGGGCTTCGCTGTCGGGGACAGGCCCCACCCCAACCCCTCCCCTAAAGGAGAGGGGCTACAGGATCAGCAGCCCGGACCGCGTGATTGACGCCGACAGCGGTGCGACAAAGCGCGATCTGGCGGCCTATTACGAGGCGGTGGGCGCGATCATGCTGCCTGTGCTGGCACAGCGACCGATCAGCCTGGTTCGGTGTCCGCAGGGACGCGCCAAGCAATGCTTTTTCCAGAAGCATGATGCCGGCAGTTTCGGCGACGCCGTCCACGCAGTCCCCATCCGCGAAAAGAACGGATTGACCGAAGACTACCTGTGGATCGACAGCATCGACGGCATATTGGCGTGCGTGCAGATGGGCACGATCGAATTTCACGGCTGGGGTGCGCGGAGCGACACGGTCGAACAACCCGACCGGCTGATCTTCGATCTCGACCCCGATGTGGGATTGAGTTTCGAAGACGTGAAATCTGCTGCGTTCGACATCAAGCAACATCTCGCCGACATCGGACTCGTAAGTTTCGCGATGCTTTCAGGGGGCAAAGGCGTACACGTCATTGCGCCTCTGACGCCGCAGGCGAAATGGCCCGAGGTGAAAGATTTCGCCAGCCGGTTCGCGCAGGCCCTGTCTGCGGCCGAGCCAAACCGTTTCGTCGCAACCATGGCAAAGGCCAAGCGCAAGGGGCGCATTTTTATTGACTGGTTGCGCAACCAGCGCGGATCCACGGCGGTCGTGCCCTATTCCGCCCGCGCGCGCGCCAATGTGCCGGTTTCAGCCCCGGTTACCTGGGAAGAACTTCGGAAAATCGACAGCCCCGCGAAATTCACGATCCGCGATGCCGCTGAACTCAATGAACGGGCAACCTCGGCGGAACTCGCCGGATGGGGCATGGCCGATCAGGTTTTGCCCGACGCCTAACAAGCAAAAAGGCCGCTCCGCGAACGGAACGGCCTTTCCACAATCCCTAGGGGGGATTTGACTGCCTACTTGGCCATCGCGTTCAGCGTGGCGTTCGATGCGCCGTTGCTTGCAGCGGCGTCGATTGCATCGGCTTTGTTATCGCCGGCTTCGCGAACTGCGTCCGCCTTGTTCTCGAGGTTATCTTCAACCGCACCCGACGCGTTGTCGGCCATCGCATCAATGTTGTCAGCAACGTTGTCGGCAACTGCTTCGACGTTTTCAGCCTGTGGTGCCTTGTTGCACGCGCCCAGCGTCATCATGCCAGCAACTGCAACGACTGCAAGAATCTTGGTCTTCATGGTCAAAATCTCCGTGTCGAGGCGCCATCCTCGGCATACCTCTGCGGTTGCGACAATCCACGACGGAGAGTTCGGTTCCATGGGCGCAATGAATTAATGGCAATTTTGCGGCAGCCCATAGATGCATCATAGTGCGCATATGAAAACACGATTCCTGCTCGCTGTCCTGTGCGCCCTGGCCGTGAGTCCCGCGACCGTCGCCGCGCCGAAACGTCCGGCGGCGGTTGCGCCCGTTCCCTTGCCTGACGTCGTTCACGTTGCGCTTACCACGGAGGTCGGCACGATCGTGATCGACCTCGACCACAAGAATGCGCCACTGACGACCGAGAACTTCATGCGCTACGTCGACCAGAAGCGGCTCGACGGTATCGTGTTCTATCGGGTGATGCGGCTCGCGTGGGGCACACAGCCAAATGGCCTGATCCAGGCGGGCGCGCGTGGCGACCCGCGTCGTGTGCTGAAACCGGTTGCGCATGAACCGACCAGCCAGACCGGCATCCTGCACAAGGCCGGTACAATTTCGATGGCGCGGCTGGCACCGGGGACCGCGACGGCGGATTTCTCGATCCTGATGGCCGACATGCCTGGCCTTGATGCGGGTGCGAACCCGGCCGATCCGGCGGGTTATGCCGCGTTCGGCCACGTCGTCGAGGGAATGGATGTCGTCCGCAAGATCTTCGACCTGCCACTCGACCCGGTGAAGGGAGAGGGGTTTATGAAGGGGCAGTTCCTGGCGAAGGAGCTGAAGATCGTCAGCGCACGGCGGGTGAAGATCGTGGCGTCGGTTGCAACCCCGAGGCCATAATATCTGTTGATAAGGGCATGGATGGCGAACGAAAGTGGGGGTTTCTGTTGCCCGGCACCCCCAGGCCGCTGGAATCCGATTCTGTTGCCCGGTTCGGCCCGAACCGCGCTAAAGCCTAATAACTTTGTCCGTTAGGACTCAGTTATGCAGCAATCGCGAATGCCTCGTTATCGTTGGCATTTGTCGTTTTGAACGGTTTTACGGCGCATTCAGGCCGGGCAAAAACACCGAATTTAACACACGTCGATCCTAGTTCGGCCCCGTCAGAAATCCTGTCGAAACAGGCCTTCTGGTGGAGCCGCCGGGTACCGCCCCCGGGTCCGCTGCGCTTATTGCGCGGCATCATTCATCGCCATCTCCGGACGAATCCGGCACCGCTGAATATAGGGTGCGATGGCTGAATGAAAAGTGACCGTATCGAAAAGACCCCGATAACTTGCCGTTCAGGTGTAAGGCGTTATGGGAAGACATGCTTACGCAACGATCCCGCTATGCCCTTCGCGCCATGCTTATCCTGGCAGGCGAGAAGGCAGGTTCGCCCCCGGTTCCCATGAGCCGGATCGCGACCGACGCACAGATTCCGCGAAAGTTTCTCGAAATCATCCTGGGCGAACTTCGTCAGTCGGGCTTCGTCGTCTCGACACGTGGAAAGTCGGGCGGTTTTCACCTCGCGCGTCCGGCACACCTTATTTCCTTCGGCGACATCATCCGCACGATCGAGGGGCCGCTCGCGCTGGTCCCCTGCGTCAGTCGCACCGCCTATCGCCGCTGCAAGGATTGCCGCGACGAGGCCGCATGCGCGATCCGCCACGCGATGATGCGCGTCCGCGACGACACCGCCCGCATCCTCGACGGGACCAGCCTCGCCAGTGCCACTGCCGAGGAACTGGTCGCCGCCTGACGCGCTAGACCTTTGGTCGCGCTTTCAATTCGTCCCTGATTTCCCGCAGCAGCAGAATATCGGCGGGTGTTGCCGCTTCATCGGTCCGTTTCAGCACCTTGTTCGCGGTGCGCACGATCATGAAGATGATCCAGGCCAGAATCAGGAAATTGATAATTTCGGTGATGAAGTGGCCATAGGCGAACACGGGAACGCCCGCCGCCTTCATTCCCGCCAGCGTTTCCGGCGTACCGTTGGGAACGGTCGCGATAGGCACGTACATATTCGCGAAATCGATGCCGCCGGTCGCGAGCGACAGGACCGGATTGATGAAATCCTCCGTAAGCGCGGTAACGATCTTCCCGAATGCGGCACCTATGATGACACCGACCGCAAGGTCGAGAACATTGCCGCGGTTGATGAAGGCCTTGAACTCGGAAACCATGCCCACGATGTACTCTCCCGTCGTTTCAATGTTGGGACGAGCATGGCGCGCAGGCAAGTGTTTGCAAGCGCAATGTGCTTTCGGCCCTATACCGAATGATAAGATGGGTGTATTGTTCACGCACCACAGTGGAGGGGATTTTTCCTGATGTCGTTCGACCGTCGCCTAGCCTTGCTCGCACCGCTCGCCGCCGTTTCGCTCGCGGGATGCGGCATCAACTCCGTTCCGACCGCAGAGGAAAATGCAAAGGCGAAATGGGCGAATGTCCAGGCGGATTACCAGCGCCGTGCCGACCTGATCCCCAACCTGGTCGCGACCGTAAAGGGTTTCGCCAAGCAGGAAGAGAAAGTCCTGACGCAGGTGACGCAGGCGCGCGCTGCCGCGACCTCAACCCAGTTGACGCCCGAACAGCTCAACGATCCGGCACGCGTGAAGGCATTCCAGGAGGCACAGGGTGCCGTGACGGCAGCCTTGGTCAACATCCGCAACATTACCGAGGCCTATCCCGACTTGAAATCCAACGCGAACTTCCTGGCACTTCAGTCGCAGCTGGAGGGGACCGAGAACCGCATCAACATTTCGGTGAAGGATTATAACGAGGCGGTGCAGGCGTATAACACGCGCATCCGCACCTTCCCCGATGCAATCGGTGCCAAGGTTTTCTACGGCGCGAAGCCGATGACGACCTACACCGCGACCGCGCCGAACGCCGACCGCGCGCCGACAGTCGATTTCAACTGACGCCCAAAGAAAAGCCGTTCGGGCTGAGCCTGTCGAAGCCCTGTCTTTCCGCTCGCGACCGTAGGACAAAAGAAGTGCAGTCCTTCGACAAGCTCAGGATCAACGGCTTTTGGGTGGCGGTACTGGCGCTGCTGTTTTTCGCAGCGCCCGCATTCGCGCAGACTTTTCCGCCGCTTAGCGGACGCGTCGTCGATGCCGCCAACCTGTTGCAGCCCGACCAGAAGGCCGCTCTCGAAGCCAAGCTGGAGGGAATCGAAAAGACGACAGGACATCAGGTCGTCGTCGCCACGATTCCCGATATGCAGGGCTACCCCCTCGAGGATTACGGATACCGGCTGGGCCGCGCGTGGCAGCTGGGCGACAAGGAGAGGGACGACGGTCTTCTGATCCTGCTCGCGCCGAACAATCCGGTTGGCCAGCGCGGGCCGCGGATCGAGGTCGGGTACGGGCTGGAACCGCTGGTCACCGACGCCTATTCCAGCATCGTCGCCAATACAATCATGACGCCCAGGCTGCGTGCAGGCGACATCGCGGGCGCACTGGACGCGGGCGTCGATGCGATTGCCGAGCAGATCAAGCTGACGCCGGAGGAAGCGGCAAAACGCACTGCCGATCTCGCCGCCAAGCAGAAAAGCAGCAAGGGCGAAGTCAATATCAGCGCCTTCCTGTTCTGGATCGTCATCATCCTGTTCGTCATCCTGCCGCTCGTCGGGCGCATGGCGGGGCGCGGACGACGCCATAGTTCGGGACTGGGCGAAGCCTTGCTGTGGACCGCGATCAACGTCGCCGCGAACAGCGGGCGCGATCACGACGACTGGGGTGGCGGCGGTGGCGGTTGGGGCGGCGGCGGAGGTGGTGGCTTCTCAGGCGGCGGTGGATCGTTCGGCGGCGGCGGCGCTTCGGGGGGATGGTGATGCGCAAGCCAACCGAAGCCGAACACGCGCGGGTCAGCGACGCCGTCCATGCAGCCGAAGCCGGAACCTCGGGCGAGATCGTGACGATCGTCGCCGACCGGTCGGACGCTTATGAGGACATCGCGCTGGTCTATACGGGCCTTGCCGCGCTGTTCGTGCCGATCCTGTTCGCCGCCTGGCCCGCGCTGCCGCTGGGCATCGTCGCGCAATTTACCAGCGGTTGGGGAACGGCGGAGGTTCGCGACCTGATGCTGCTGACCTTCGCGGGTATGGCGCTGGTTTCGGCGATCAAGTTTGCAGGACTCCAGATCGAACCGCTCCGCATGTTTTTCACACCCCGCGCCGTCCGGCGGCGACGGGTTAGGAGGCGGGCAATCGAATTGTTCAAGGTCGCTGCCGAAGCCCGCACGGCGGGCCGCACCGGCATCCTGATCTATCTCTCGCTCGGCGAGCACATGGCCGAAATCATCGCCGACGAGGCGATCCATACCAAGGTCGATGCGACGGCATGGGGGGATGCGATGACCGCGCTCACCGCCGAGGTGCGCGAGGGCCGTATCGCGGACGGCATGATTGCCGCGGTGGGCCGGGTCGGCGTGATCCTGTCGGCGCACCTGCCCCGAGCGGACGACGACGTGAACGAACTGCCGGATCGGCTGATCGAGCTTTGAGCGACGCGCCCGAGGAAACGATGTGGACGGGCCGCTATATCGTCGCGAAGCGGCGTGGCCCGTGGGAATATGTCGGGCGCGCACACAATATTGGCGCCGCGGTGATCCTGGCGGTCGAGGACGGGCACGTCCTGCTGGTCGAGCAATGGCGCGTCCCGTTGCAGCGAATGTGCCTCGAACTCCCCGCCGGCCTTGTCGGCGACGAGACCGAGGGCGAAGACATCGTCACGTCCGCCGCGCGCGAACTGGAGGAAGAAACCGGCTGGCGCGCCAAGAGTATCGAAACCATCGGCGAATTCGCGTCATCGCCCGGAATGGTCAGCGAGACGTTCACGCTGGTCCGCGCGCATGGGCTGACCAAGGTTGGTGAAGGCGGCGGGGTCGCGGACGAGAATATCATCGTGCACCGTGTGCCGATGGACGCGATCGTCGCCTTCGTCGCTCAAAAGCGCGTCGAAGGATGCCTGATCGATGTGAAAATCCTGTCCCTGTTGAGACCGGCACTCCTCGCCTAGCGGAAATTGTCCGCGTAGGCCTGAAGCTTCAGGACACGTTCGGGTGCGGGGATAATACGCGCCGTAAGCCCTTCGCGTGTCGCATAGGCCTGTGCCGCCGCCATGTCGGGAAACGCCAACCGAACCTGTTCCTGCGTGTCGCCCGACCCCGCCCAGCCAGTCAGCGGATCCGGCTTCTTCGCCTCGGCGGGTGCAAATTCGAGCAGCCACCGCCGTGTACGGGCGCGGCCCGACTGCATGGCGTTCTTCGGTTCCTGATAAATGCGTGCTTCGGTCATGTGGCCTTCAATACGCACGCGCGATGGCGAATTCCACTGCTTCCGTCAGTGCCGATTTTGCAGCACCATTCGAAAACGGGCCGAGCGCGTCGATGGCGCGCTGGCCGAAATGCCGCGCGCGTTCGATGGTGTCGTCCAGAGCGCCGGTTTCGCGGAGCAGGCGCGTCGCATGCGCGAGGTCGTCGTCCGAAATACGCCGCCCCATCATCGCGTCGTTCCAGAAGGCACGGTCCGCTTCCGATCCGCGCGCGTGCGCTAGAATGACCGGCAGCGTAACCTTGCCGTCGCGGAAATCGTCACCCACACCCTTGCCCATCGTTTCGGCATCCGACGCATAGTCGATCGCGTCGTCGACCAGCTGGAACGCGATGCCGAGGTTGCGACCATAAGCGTCAAGCGCCTCTTCGACCGCATCGTCACGTTCGGCGATCACGGCGGCGATGCGGCATGCAGCGGCGAACAGCGCCGCAGTCTTCGAACTGATGATGTTGAGGTAGCGTTCCTCGCCCAGGGTGACCTGGCGCTGCGCGGTCAACTGGTTGACCTCACCTTCGGCGATCACGGCGGAGGCGTGGCAGAGGATGCGCAACACTTTCAGGCTGCCGTCCTCGACCATCAATTCGAAGCTGCGGCTGAACAGGAAATCGCCGACGAGTACCGTTGCCGGATTACCCCAGATCATGTTCGCCGTGCGCTTGCCCCGGCGCAGGTCGGAACCGTCAACGACATCGTCGTGAAGCAGCGTTGCCGTATGGATAAACTCGACCGCCGCGGCGAGCTTGTGCTGGCGCGATCCAGGGTAATCGAGCAATCGGGTGCAGGCCAGCGTCAGCATCGGCCGCATCCGTTTTCCACCGCCAGCGATCAGGTGACCGGCCAATTGCGGGATCAGCGGAATTTCCGACTGCATCCGGTCGATGATCACATTGTTGACCTGCCGCAGGTCGGATTCGACCAGAGCGAGCATGGGATCGAGGCTTGATTGATGCCGGGGGGTAATGCTGGTGACGGTCGCAGTCATTTCGCGCTTTCCTGTGGACGTGGCCCGCCGCTAAGGCAAGCCGCCGGGGAGAAAACCGCATGAGTGACGACAGGTTGCAACATTATCGCGAAAGCATCGACAATATCGATGCCGCACTGGTCTTCATGCTGGCCGAACGGTTCAAGGTGACCAAGGCCGTCGGCGCGTACAAAGCGGAGTCCGGTCTTCCCGCTGCTGACCCGGGTCGAGAGGAGCGCCAGGTTGCACGGCTACGCCAGCTGGCGACCGACGCCAATCTCGACCCCGATTTTACAGAGAAATTCCTGCGCTTCATCATCGACGAAGTGATCCGCCACCACGAAGGTATGCGCTGAACGCCACACAACGTGCCATCCATGATCCTTTCAGGCGATTGGGCGTTTAACGTCGCTGTCGCCGAAGTATGGCGGCACAACGCAAGGTGTAAAAACATGAAACGCATTCTCGTATCGCTCGCCGCGACCGCCGTCGCGATCACGGCGCTGCCGACCGCCGCGAGTGCCCAGGCGTGGCAGTCGATCAACGCCCGCCAGGAGCGGCTGTATAACCGCATAGAACAGGGTGTGCGCAGTGGTGCACTGACGCGTCGTGAAGCCCAGAACTTGCGTGGGCAGTTTGCGCAGATCAACCGGCTCGAGGGGCAGTATCGCCGCAGCAGCGGTCTGTCCCTGTCAGAACGCCGCGACCTCGACCGCCGTTTCGATGCACTGAGCCGCAGTGTTCGTACGGAAAAGCATGACCGGCAGGATCGTCGCTACCACTAAAGCCAAGTCGGGCCGGTTGACGCCGGCCCGATCTCAGGCAGCAGCAGGAAGCCGAAGCCGCACGAGCAACCCGCCTAGATCCTCGCTCTCGTCGAGTGCAACCGTCCCGCCATAGATTTCGGCAACATCGCGCACGATCGCGAGACCAAGACCGGTTCCGGGTTTGCCCGTATCGAGCCGTGCGCCACGATCGAAGATGTGAATCCGCTCTGCCTCTGGAATGCCCATACCGTCGTCCTCGATCTGGAACTCGACGAAGCCGGCATCTTTCACCACCGTCGCGAACACGCTGCCGCCGCCGTATTTCGCGGCGTTTTCGATGAGGTTGCCGAGCATCTCGTCGAGATCCTGTCGTTCGACATGGACGACAGACGTCTTGTGGCCATCCATGTCGATACGTACCTTCGGATAGAGCCGCCCGACGGCGCGTTCGACCGCCTGCAGCGATTCCCACACAGCGGCGCGGCTGTGCGCGTGACCACGACGACCCACGGCGCGAGCGCGGGCGAGATGATGATCGACCTGACGCCGCATCGTGCCCGCTTCGCGAATTACCGTGTCGGCAAGGTCGTCACTGCGCGCGGTCGCCGCATTCATCACGACGGTCAGCGGTGTCTTCAGCGCGTGGGCGAGGTTACCGGCGTGACGCCGCGCTTCCTCTGCCTGCGTCTCGTTGTGGGCGATCAGACCGTTGAGTTCGTCAACCAGCGGCGCGACCTCGCGCGGCAGCTTTTCCTGCATGACCCGCTGTGCTTGGCCCGCGCGCATGGCCACGATAGCGAGACGCAACTTGCGAAGCGGCCACAAGCCATAGAAGGTCTGGATCGCCGCCATCACGAACAGACCAAGGCCAAGCAACGCAAAGCTGCGCACCAGTGTGTAGCGCAACGTGCCGATCTGTTCGTCGAGTCCCGCGCGCGATTGCGCGACCTGGAATCGCCAGACAACGGTCGACAGCGGCAATGTGATATCGCGCTCGACGACGCGCAGCTTTTCATTCGGAAACTGGTTGCTGTCGTAGATGTGCGGAAGGGGATCATAGTGCGCGGCGCCAACCGCAAGCGCATGGTCCCACAACGACCGCGACCGGAACGCCTCGAAACTGCCGCCGGAGATTTGCCAGTACAGACCCGAATTCGGCTCCAGGAAACGCTGGTCACCTAACGGGCGATTTAGCCGGACTTCGCCATCCGGGCCAGTTTCGGCGCTAGCAACCATTGCGGTCAGGACATATTCGAGCTGGTCGTCGAAATTTTGGGTGATCGCAGAGACGAGGACGCGGTCGAGCGCGACACCGCCGCCGACCAGCAGGATCAATATCCATGCCGCCGCAATGCCGATCATGCGTCGTGACAGCGACCCCGAACGGACGACCGCGCTGGTTTCGCCGGTTGTTGGAGGAACTTGCGCTGACGGGGGATCGGCCACGGTCCGGGCGTCGCCCGGCCCGACCCGACCCGCCTCCATATCAGCCACTTGGATCGTCCAGCGAGTAGCCGAGGCCGCGGATCGTGGAAATCACATCGGCGCCCAATTTCTTGCGGATGCGCGTGACGAACACTTCGATCGTGTTCGAATCGCGGTCGAAATCCTGGTCGTAGATATGTTCGATCAGCTCGGTACGGCTGACGACCTTGCCCTTGTGGTGCAGCAGGTAGCTGAGCAGCTTGTATTCCTGCGCGGTCAGCTTGACCGGTTCGCCGGCCAGCGTGACGCGGCCCGAACGCGTGTCGAGGCGCACGTCGCCCGCGATCATTTCCGCACTCGCATTCCCCGCCGCGCGACGGATAAGCGCACGCAGGCGAGCGATCAGTTCCTCGGTCTGGAAGGGTTTGGCGAGATAATCGTCGGCGCCGGCATCGAGGCCCGCCACCTTGTCCGACCAGCTGTCACGCGCAGTCAGCACCAGCACGGGAAAGGTCTTCCCCTCCTTGCGCCAGCGATCGAGCACGGTCAGCCCGTCGATTTCCGGAAGGCCCAGGTCGAGGATGATCGCATCATAAGCCTCCGTCGTGCCGAGGTAATGGCCATCCTCGCCATCGGTCGCAAGATCGACGGCGTAGCCCGAATTTTCGAGCGTGTTCTTCAGTTGCTGGCCGAGAGTCGGCTCATCCTCGACGATCAAAAGGCGCATGCGATTATCCTCTGGAAACGGGAATTTGTAACGGACTTAGGAGTCAATCGCCTGCGCGCGCAAGCACGGCACCTGTACGACCATCGACATCGACCCAGATAACCGATCCGCCGCGCATGAATTTCAGGCGATAACTGCCTGCACCGCCGTCGAATTCCGCACCGATATAGTCTGCGCCGCGTGCCTTCATACGGGGCACGATGCTGTTCTCGATCTCGCGAAGCGACTTCAATGCGCCTTCACGGCGACCCTGATATGCCTGATCCTGATCGCCACGCGAATACCATTGCGCCGCGACGGGCGACCCCGTGGACACCAGGACCAATATGGCAAGCAGGGCGGCTTTCATCGTCGTCATCATCAGTTGCATAGCTTCCAGGCATTGAACAGGTCGTGAATGGCGCGAGAGAGTCTGTCCTGATGGAATTGAGGCATCGTGATTGCCCTGTGACGTTCACCGGGAAGGAGCGATGCGCAGCACGGGCGCGTCGCCCGGGCAAGTATCGCGACGCGCCTGGTGGACGTCACAGGGCAACCCCACAGGGGCGGGCGTCTTTTTGCGCAGGGCGTCGTTGCTCGTCGCCGACGATGCTATGGCATCGCCTTGCTCTTCGCGCCTAACCCTGCGCAAAAATCCGATCCGTCACGACGCTTCAATTCCATCAGGACAGACTCTAAGGGCCGCGCCATGGCTGCACCCGTTCTCGCATATGAAAATCTTGGCGTCATTCAGGGGAGCGGCTGGCTGTTCCGGGGGCTCGACCTGTTCGTGGGGCCGCGCGACCGGCTGGCACTGATCGGGCGGAACGGCGCGGGCAAGACGACCCTCTTCCGGTTGCTGGCAGGGCTGATCGAAGCCGATGAGGGTCGCCGCACGGTTGTGCCGGGCTCGCGGATCGTGCTGCTGGAGCAGGAGCCGGACCTTACGGGATTCGCCACCCTGCGGGATTACGCAACGTCGGGCGGGGTTGCGGTTCACGAGGTCGAGGCCATCGCGGACCAGATCGGCATCGACCTGTCGCGCGAATCGGCGACGGCTTCGGGTGGCGAGCGGCGACGTGCCGCGATTGCGCGGGCGTTCGCGATGGACCCCGATGTCCTGCTGCTCGACGAACCGACCAACCACCTCGATCTTGCGGCGATCGAATGGATCGAGGACTGGCTCAGCCGTTTTTCGGGCGCGTTCATCGCGATCAGCCACGACCGGACCTTCCTGACGCGGTTGACAAAATCGACGCTGTGGCTCGACCGGGGGAATATCCGCCGCAAGGACATCGGCTTCGGCGGCTTCGATGCCTGGACCGAGGAGGTCTTTGCGCAGGAGGCGCGTAATGCCGAACGGCTCGATGCCAAGCTGAAGCTGGAGGAACACTGGCTGCTTCGCGGCGTCACCGCGCGGCGCGCCCGGAACGAGGGTCGCAAGGCCAAGTTGATGGAGATGCGCGCGACGCGGGCAGCGATGATGGGGCCGCAGGGCGCATCGAAACTGTCGATTTCCACCGACGATGTCCGCACCAAATCGGTGATCCGCGCCGAGCATGTCACCAAATCGTTCGGTGATAGGGCGGTCATCAAGGATTTCTCGCTGCGCATCCAGCGCGGCGACCGCATCGGCGTGGTCGGCAGCAATGGCGCGGGCAAATCGACGCTGCTTAAACTGCTGACCGGCGAACTCGCGCCCGACAGTGGCAAGATCACGCTGGCGAAGACCCTCGACAGTGTCATCATCGACCAGCAGCGCAGCCTGATGGCGCCGGAGAAATCGGTGCGCGACGTGCTGACGCAGGGCGGCGACTGGATCGAGGTTCAGGGCGTCAAGAAACACCTGATCGGATACCTCAAGGACTTCCTGTTCGACCCCGGCGTCGCCGATGCGCCGATCGGGAGCCTGTCGGGCGGTGAGCGGTCGCGGCTGTTGCTCGCCCGCGAATTCGCGCGACCGTCGAATCTGCTGGTACTCGACGAGCCGACCAACGACCTCGACCTCGAAACGCTCGACCTGTTGCAGGAGGTGATCGCCGATTACGACGGCACCGTCCTGATCGTCAGCCACGACCGCGACTTCCTCGACAAGACGGTCACGATCACGCTGGGCCTCGACGGGTCGGGCAAGGTCGACATCGTCGCGGGCGGTTATGCCGATTGGCAAAGACAGCGGCAGGTTCGACCCGAGGGACGCAAGGCGGTTGCCGCCAAGCAAGTCACCGCCGAATTGCCGAAGAACAAGGCCAGACTCACCTACAAGGACCAGCGCGATTACGACCTGTTGCCCGCACGCGTCGAGGAACTCGATGCGGCGATTGCGCACGACGAAGCGGAACTGTCGGACGGCAGCCTCTACACCCGCGATCCCAAGCGATTCGCCGCGCTGACCGCCGCCATTGCCGCCGCGCAAAGCGAGAAAGAAGCGGCGGAAGAACGCTGGCTGATGCTCGCGGAGCAGGTCGAGGCGGCGGCGTAACCACGCAAATCCACAGAAAAATAGCCAGGGGATAGGGAAATCGTCCGGCGTCATTCCCGCGAAGGCGGGAACCCAACTCCCGCTGTTGGTTCAGGAGCTGGATCCCCGCTTTCGCGAGGATGACGGAACGGGAATCACCCCGTCAGCCGCGCCTTCATCCGGTCGAGCAATGTCTGCCCCCAGTGCCACGACCCCAGCCCAGACTGCGCGTTGATGTGCCCGGCCTCGCCCGCGTCGATCAGCTCGCTGCCCCATTCGCTGGCAAAGCGGGAACCGCGCCCGAAGCTGACATAGGGGTCGTTCGAACTCGCGATGAGCAACGACGGGAACGGCAGCCGTCCGCGACCGATAAGGCCGAAGCGGCGAATGCCCTCACACGCGCCCTCCTGCGCCGGATCGCAGGGTGCCACCATCAACGCCCCCAGGCGCGAGTCCCGCGCCCGCGTGCTGAGCGTCGCCCATGCGCCGACCGCCAAGCACCCCAGACTGTGCGCGGCGATAACGACCGGGCCGGAAACGGAGGCCACCGCCGCGTCGATCCGCGCGATCCACGACAGCGGATCGGGGTCGGCCCAGTCGGCCTGCTCCACCCGCGAACAATCGACGCGCTCCTCCTCCCACCGCGTCTGCCAATGGTCGGGGCCGGACCCGTTCAGCCCGGGAACAATCAGGACATGTGCCACGCTAATAACCTCCGTTCGCCACCCGCGCGCCCGCGAAGGTGGTCCACCGAAGCCACGGCCCCGGCGGACCACAGGCAGGGCGCGACAGGGAGCTTGCGCCAACGACTCGAACGTTAAACCCGAGTCGTTGAGTGGAGTATTGGGATCGACTTTGGCAGGAAGAAGGCAGGCTTCGTTAGATGGTCAGCGGCATCGCACCTTCCTTCAGCACTTCATGGAACTGCTTGATGTCGAACTTCGCGTCGAGCGTTTTCTGCGCGGTTTCGCGGGCGCGGGTCCAGGCAACGGCCTACTTCATCCAGCCTTGCGCCGCTCACCCTCCACCACTTCACGCAGCGCAGCATTGATGCGGGCCTGGTAGCCGCATTTGCCGTCGGGCTGAGTTTGTCGAAGATTCGTCCTTCATTTTCCACATTTTTGCAAACAAAGAACGACCTTTCGACAGGTTCAGGGCGAACATAGCTCCTCTCCCCTTGCGGGAGAGGGCGACTCGCGCGCAGCGCGGCGGGGTGAGGGGTGCGAGCCTATGGCTCGCGCGGCGCAAAGCGCCGCCCCCCCTCTCCAAGCTACGCTAGGCCGCTGCGCGACCAAGCTTCGCTATCCTCTCCCGCAAGGGGGGAGAGGAGCTTTGGGAGTTTCACCCCATCGCAGCCTTCGTCCGCTCGGCAATCCGCGCCTCCAGGATCGTCAGGGGCATTGCGCCTTCCTTCAGCACTTCGTGGAACTGCTTGATGTCGAACTTCGCGCCGAGCGTTTTCTGTGCGGTTTCGCGGGCGCGGGTCCAGGCGATGTGGCCCATTTTATAGCTGCACGCCTGGCCGATCTGGGTACAGTAACGCTCGACCTCGCGCTGGCTGCGCGGCTGGGCGAAGCCGGTGGTTTCGACCATGTACGCCGTCGCCTTTTCACGGCTCCACCGCTGGGTGTGGATGCCGGTGTCGACCACGAGACGCGCGGCGCGGAACAGGAAGGACTGGAGGTAGCCCGCCCTTTCGATGCCCTCATATGCACCGAGCTCGTCGGCCAGCTGTTCCGAATACAGCGCCCAACCCTCCGAATAGGACGAGAACCCGCCGATCTTGCGCAAGGTCGGGATATCCTTCGATTCCTGCGCCAGGCTGATCTGCAGGTGATGGCCGGGCAGCCCCTCGTGATAAGTGAGCGAGGGCAGCGAGTATTTCGGCCAGTCGCCGGTATCCTTCAGGTTGATGAAGTAGATGGCGGGGCGCGAACCGTCGAGCGCGGCGCGGTTGTAGTAGCCGTTCGACGCGCCATCCTGAATTTCCGGCGGCACGCGGCGGATTTCGAGCGGCTGGGTCGGCAGCGTCGCGAATGCACGTGGCAGGCGCGTGGCCATGCCCTTGATCCCGGCGTTGAGGCTGGCGATCAGCTCTGCACGGCCCGCATCGGTGTTGGCGTAAAGCTGTTCCGCGCGCACGTTGAGCGCCGAGAGGCGGGCACCCACCGTACCTTGCGTCAGCCCGGCGGCCTTCAGGATCACGTCCAATTTCGCCGTCAGGTCGGCAACCTGTTCGAGGCCGATCTTGTGGACCTCCTCTGGTGTGAACTTCGTCGTTGTCGCCTGTTCGAGCGCGGCGGCGTAGATGGCGGCACCATCCTTCAACCGCCATGCGCCGTCACCAGCCGCGGTCGTGGGGCGAAGCCGTTTCATCAGTGCGATCTGACGGTCGAGCGCGGGATAGACGGCATCGGCGACGATCTTGCTCGCGCGACCGCTCCAGTCACCGGCGATGTTCTTGGCGGCGGCGCGCTTGACCAAAGATTCGACCATCGTGCTGGCTTCGGGCGCGGGCGAGCGCAGCTTGGCCATCTGGCCGAGCGTCAGGTCGATCGACCAGCCGGGCGCGAGGTAGCCGCGCGCGGCCTCTGCCTTTTGCTCGGTCGTGTCTTCGTCGAGCGCGGTCGCGAACAGCGCGAGGCGCGAGAGATAGGCTTCGCAATCGGCGGTGGTGTTGATCGTGTGCGCGGTGTTGAGGAAGTCGGGCAGTTCGAAATAATTGCCGCCCTGTTGAAAGATGCGATACGGGCGCTGGACGCCGTCGATGTCGAATTTGTCGGCCGCGACCATGCGCGATTCGATCTGATAGATCACGACGTCGCGATTGAGCTGGCTCGACGGGGACAGCGTTTTGGGATCGACCGCCTTCAGCGCCGCCAGCGCCTTTTTCGTGCGCGCAAGCGATGCATGGCGTTCGGCGGCGGTGCTGGGCGACAGCATCCCCTTCCACGCGGCATTCGGCCCCTTGTCGAGACCCAGCGAGCTGGCGAGTTCGGGCGAGTGCTTCAGGTTTTCCTGGAAGATATTCTCGAACAGCGCGTTCAGGCCGGCGTCACCGCTGGCACCTTGGGCGAAGGCAAAGGTCGGATTGAACGCGGCGAATGCGGTTGCGGCGCCGGCGGTGGCGACGAATTGACGACGATCCATGAAGGAGACTCCCCGTTTTTTGATTGGGGCCAGCCTAGGCCGCCGTCCGGCAAAGTAAAATGTCGTTTGTCGAAGCGGGTGGGGTGTTGGTGGCCGCTGTTAAGCCCCTCCCCTTCAGGGGAGGGGTTGGGGTGGGGGTCGTCCTCAAACACCTCAGCCGAATTTCGGTGGCAGCCCCCACCCCCGGCCCCTCCCCTGAAGGGGAGGGGAGAAGTTAACCCAACGCCCTTCCGGCGCGCCCCGCCAGCTCGACGACATAATGCCACGCCACCCGCCCCGAGCGACTGCCCCGCTGGGTCGCGAATTGTACCGCGTCCAGGGGATCGAACGGCAGGCCGTGTGCCTTCGCATAGCCCTCTACCATCGCGAGATAGGTCGGCTGGTCGGCGACGTGAAAGCCCAGCGACAGGCCGAAGCGATCGGACAGCGCCATTGCATCGTCTGCGGCATCGCGCGGATTTATCGCCGTTTCCTGTTCGGCCATGTCGCGTTTCACGATGTGGCGGCGGTTCGACGTGACGTAGAGCCGCACGTTCGCGGGTCGGGCCGCAGCGCCGCCGTCGAGGACCGAACGCAATTCCCGCGCCGCCTGAACCTCGTCAAAGCCCAGATCGTCGATGAACACGATGGTCTGCCGGTCCCATGTCGCGGCGATGGCGAACAGCGCGGGCAGGCTGTGGAGGTCGCTCGCGGCAACCTCGATCAGCGCGAGGCCGTCGATCGCGCCGACCGATGCCTTGGCGAGTGCAGACTTCCCCGCCCCGCGCGCGCCCCACAGCAGGGCATCGTGCGCGGCGTGTCCGGCGGCGTGACGGCGACTGTTTTCGACGAGAGTCTCTTTGACCGCGTCGATGCCGGTCAGCAGTTCGAGCGGGAGCGGACGAAATTCTGCGACCGCCAGCTTGTGGCCATCCCAGCGATAAGCCTTTGCATCCATCGGCGCGGGTTCGGGCGCAGGCGGAGCGAGACGTTCAAGCGCGTCGGCAATGCGGCGAAGGGTGTCGTCCATCCTGGCCGGATAGGGTCCGCGCCGTCCGACCGCAACGGTCAGGCCGAGATCTCGTAACTCTTGAGCAAATCGTAGAGCGTCGGGCGGCTGATCCCGAGCAACCGCGCAGCACCGGAGATATTGCCGTCCGACCGCGCGAGAGCCCGCGCGATCGCCTGTCGGTCCGCAGCTTCGCGAACGGCGCGCAGGTTGATCGGGTCGTCGGCGCTTTCCCCGGCGACCAGGTCGAGGTCGGCGGCAGTCACCAGCTTGCCATCGGCCATGATGACCGCGCGCTTCATGCGGTTCTCGAGTTCGCGGACGTTGCCCGGCCAGTTCCACGCATCGAGCGCGGCCAGCGCATCGGGCGCGAGGCCGGTGACTTCGCTGCGCATCGACGCCGCGAACCGCTTGACGAAGGCGCGTCCCAACAGGCTCGCATCCCCGGGGCGTTCAGCGAGCGACGGGATGCGCACGACGATTTCGGCGAGGCGGTAATAGAGATCCTCACGGAAGCTGCCGTCGGCAACCATCGCGTCGATATCGCGATGGGTGGCGGTGACGATACGCGTATCGACCGGAATGCTCTTGCGCCCGCCGACACGTTCGATGGTGCGTTCCTGCAGGAAGCGCAGCAGTTTGACTTGCAACGCGAGTGGCACATCGCCGATTTCGTCGAGGAACAATGTGCCGCCGTGCGCGAGTTCGATCTTGCCCTCGGTCGTTTTTACGGCGCCGGTGAACGCGCCCTTTTCATGCCCGAACAACTCGCTTTCGAGCAGGTTTTCGGGGATCGCCGCGCAATTGATCGCGACGAATGCGCCGTGCTTGCGGCCGCTGGAATCATGCAGACCGCGCGCAAGCAATTCCTTGCCGGTTCCGCTCGCGCCGAGCAGCATCACCGACACGTCGGCGGTCGCGACGCGCTCGACCGTCCGGACGGTCTTGAGCATTTCCGGCGCCGCAGAGATCAGCCCGCCGAGAAGTGGGCCACCTTCGGGAAGACTGGCAAGGCGCCCGTTGTCCGCCTCGATCGCATGAAGGTGAAAGGCGCGCGCGACGATCAGGCCCAGCTCGTCGATCTCGACCGGCTTCGCGTAGAAATCATAGGCACCGGACGCCACCGCCCGCAGCGCCGATTCGCGCGCGCCATGCCCCGATGCCACAATGACTTTTGTATCGGGCTTCAGGCGCAGGATTTCGCCGAGCGTTGCAAACCCTTCCTCGACGCCATCGGGATCTGGCGGCAAACCAAGATCGAGCGTCACGACATCGGGTTCGTGCAGCCGCATGGCATCAATCGCGGACGGACGATCGCCGGCGACGATGACGTCGTAATCGTCATAGGCCCAGCGCAGCTGACGCTGTAGCCCCTCGTCATCCTCGACGATCAGCAGCTTCGGCTTTGCACCGGTCATGCGGCCCGCCTCGTCATCTGCGCGGTCGCTTTCGGTGCGGCGGCGGGCAGCCAGACCGTTATCTTCGTGCCCTCACCGGGCACAGAGACGACCGAAATCCGCCCGCGCATGGCATTGACCAACGTCCGCGCCTCATGCGCACCGACACCGAACCCGCCGGCCTTGGTCGACGCGAAGGGTTTGAACAGCATCGCCGCGACGAATTCGGCGGTCATGCCAGGGCCATTGTCCCAAACCTCGATTCCAACCTCGCCGTCGCGCTCGACCAGGGTCAGCGTGACGGGATCGGTCGGTCCACTGGCGTCAATGGCGTTCTGGACGAGGTGCGACAGCGCCTGTTCCAGCCGTCCGGGATCGGCAAGCCCGGTGGATGTGCCATTGCTGACGATCACGAGGGGGTGACGCTTGCGAAACTGTTCGGCAATGCGGGCCACGAATAGCTGCAGCTGGAGCGGGACGGGATCCTCGACACGCCCCGTGTTATGCTGTGACAGACGCGCGAGCAGATCGTTCATGCGCGCCGTGGACGATTGCAGGGTCGCGATCATGTCCGCGCGGAATTCGGGTTTGTCAGCGTGGCGTTCGGCATTGCGAGTTACCAGTGTCAGCTGACTGACCAGGTTCTTGATGTCGTGCATGATGAACGCGAAGCGGCGGTTGAATTCGTCGAAACGTGTCGCTTCACCCAAAGCGTCCTGAGCATTCGCCTCTGCAAGATAGCTTGCAACCTGGCGCCCCGCGAGGCGCAACAGGTCGAAATCTTCCCAGTCGAGCGCGCGCGTCACCAGCGGCCGTTCGAGCAGAACCGCGCCGGTCAGCCGATCGACATGGACGAGCGGTACGATGGCGAAAGCACTTGCATCCGCCATGATCCATTCGGGGATGGCGGAGGCCTCGCCCGCATCGCCGCTGCCACCACGCAGCACATCCAGCTCGACGATCCGGCCACTCGCAAGGAGCGCCGCCAGCCGCGCATCACCCACGTCGTTGGGCGGCGACAGGGTCGACCATTGCCAGCGTGCGCCAGCCGTCATCACTTCGCCCGTCGGCATCAGCAGCATGCCGCCTGGTGCCTGCACGATATCGGCAATCGCTTTGACCACGCGCACGTCGAGTGGCGCCGCTTCCGGCCCCGGAATACCGAGTGTGCCCGTAAAACGCAGCCATTCGGCGCGATAGTCGTAGCGATGCGCGAACAGATGCTTCGACAGCATGACGCTGGACCATGCGCGCGCGCGGGGCGACGACATGGTGAGCGCCGCCGCCAGCGCCGCCGCCATCAGCACAACCGGCGGCACTGCATTGGCATAGGCGCCGCCGAACTCACGCAGCGCATAAGCCGAGACAATAACGAGCCCCAGATAGCCGAGCGCCGCGATCAGACCGATCGAGCGAAACGCGACGGTGCGCGACAAGCGGATCGTCCAGCGCGTGTTGCGCCGCGCGGAAAGCGCCACCATCGGCGCCAGCATCATGGCGACGCCGCCGCGTGCGACGGCGAATTCCACCGCCCAGCCGCCTTGTGCCCAGCACAGGGCATAAAATGTCAGATCGACGGCCCATAGCAGCCCGAGGACGGTTAGCGGCAGGCCGACTCCCGCACGCGCCCCTGCCGCAGTCGCCGCATAGAGATTCTGCACGGCCACCAGGGCACCCACGGCAAAGATCATCCGCATCGCGAACAGAGGGAGCAGGACCAGTTCCGACCGCGCTTCAGCGGCAGGACCGAGCAGTGCCAACAGGTCGATTACACCATTGGCGCACACGACAAAGGCCAGCGCAGCGTAAAGTGCCCGAAGGCTGCGGTAAGGGCTGCCGCCACGTCGCAACAGCGCATGCAGGAACACCAGCCAGGCAAGATTGCGCGCGCTTTCGGCAAGTTGGGCAGCGGGTGCCGCAGGTCCTACCCAGGCAGTCACACCCGACCATACCGCCATCGCCGCACATGCGATCGCAACGGCCCGTGCGACGCGGTCGCGCCAGTGATCCACCTGCCAGGCGGCAAGCGCGGCAAAAAATAGTGCCGCGATGGCATGCCCCCAGAACAGCAACTGGGTCACCGGGCACCTTCCGGGAAAAGCACGACACGGATCGTCTGGAGAATGATCACGAGGTCAAGAAAGGGCGTGTAGTTCTTGGCGTAATAGAGATCGAATTCCAGCTTTTGCCGTGCGTCGTCGAGGCTGGCGCCATAGGGATAATTAATCTGTGCCCAACCGGTGATGCCGGGCTTCACGACATGGCGTTCGGCGTAAAACGGGATCTTTTCGGACAGTTCATCGACGAAGCCGGGACGTTCCGGGCGCGGCCCGACGAAGCTCATTTTGCCCTTCAGCACGGTCCAGACTTGTGGCAGTTCGTCGATGCGCAGCTTGCGCAGGATGCAACCGACGCGCGTGATGCGCGGATCATTCTTCTCGGCCCAGACCGCCTCACCCGGCGCCTCCGCATCCTGCCGCATCGAGCGCAGTTTCAGGATGAAGAACGGAGCGCCGTAGAGTCCGGTCCGCTCTTGCCGGTAGATAATCGGTCCAGGCGAATCGAGTTTGATGGCAATCGCCGCGAGTGCCAGGACCGGCAGCGTCGATACCAGCAACGTCAGAGAAACCGTGATGTCGAACATCCGCTTCGCAACCGACGACAGGCGCCGCGCACTGGAAAATCCGTCGGAGAAGATCAGCCAGCTGGGATTGATGGAACGCAGATCGACGCGCCCGGTCTCCCGTTCGAGGAAGGTCGAGATCTCGTTGACGTGGACACCCAGTGTCCGGATGCGGAGCAGATCGTTGACCGGCATCGCCTTGCGCCGCTCCTCCAGCGCCAGCACGACCTCGTTCGCGCCAAGCAGCCAGACATGGCGTTCGAGGTTGTCGATCGTGTCGCGCGGCACTGCGGCCTCGACCACCGGGACGCAATCCCCCATGTCGATGTGGCCGACGACCGAGAAGCTGGCGTTGCGCCCGTCGCTCATCCGCCCCAGCCGCGCGGCGCGTTGCCCCGCACCCAGCACGACAACACGGCGCTTGAACGCCTCGCCACCGAGAACCTGGCTGAAAATCACACGGATCGCAACGAGCAGAACGAACGCAATCGCCATCGCGTAGAGCGAGTTCGACCGCCACAATGTTGCGCCCGGAAACGCAAAATAGACGACGGATAGAAAGATGACGCCGAGGCTGATCGATACCAGCAGCCGTGCCGCAGCGAAGCGCAGCGACTGGAATGCATCGGCCCCGTAAACACCGACTGCAATCATCGCAATTTGCAGCGTCATGGCAAAATTGAGAATCGGCCAGTAGCGGCTGGCGATCGGCGCGACCGTCATGCCGATCTGGCGCGCGCGGATGATCCAGGCGAGTTCGGCAGAGAGCACCAACAGCGCAAAATCGATAAGCGCCAGCACCAGCACGATGTGCGGCACATAATGCTTGAAGAGCCTGAGCACGCGCCTTCTACTATCCCCGCAGTGTCAAATATTCCGACATAGCTACAACCTGTCGGTGAAATTGACGAAGATATCGTGAAAACTGGTGCCGAAACGGGAAACCATGTTGGTGCCCCCTGCGTTCGGGTGGCGCGTGGCGCGTCTGCCCGCTAGGGATCATCCATGCCGAACGAGAGACTGATTACCCCTGTCATTCTATCCGGCGGATCGGGAACGCGCTTGTGGCCGATGTCACAGCCCGAACGTCCGAAGCAGTTTCTCCCGCTCGCATCCGACATCACGATGTTCGAGGCCACCATCGCGCGCTGTGCCGACCGCAGCCGGTTTGCCGAACCGATGGTGGTGGCCAATGCGCGCCATGTCGATCTCATCGAAGAACAGCTTGGCCCGTGCCCGGTGACACTGATCCTGGAACCGATCGCGCGCAACACCGCGCCGGCGATTGCATTGGCGGCGCTGCTTGCCGCGCCCGATGCGCCGCTGCTGGTCATGCCGAGCGATCATGTCATCGGCGACCGGGATGCGTTCGACGATGCCGTCGATGCCGCCTTGCCGCATGTCCGCGACGGGTGGCTCGCGACGTTCGGCATCACGCCTGACGGGCCTGAAACCGGCTATGGCTATATCAAGATTGGCGAGGCGATCGGGCCGGGCGTGAACAGGGTCGCCCGATTCGTCGAAAAGCCGGATCGCGATCAAGCCGAAGCCATGGTCGCATCGGGCGATCATGTCTGGAACGGGGGCATCTTCCTGTTCCGAGCCGATGCCTATCTGGCAGCGCTTGAGGCTCATGCGCCTGCGATGCTTGAGGCTGCCCGTGCGTCAATCGACGTGGCACGGCACGATGGACGCCATATCTATCCCGACGCGGACGCCTTTGCGGCCAGCCCGTCCGATTCGATCGACTACGCCGTCATGGAACGCGCCGACCGGGTTGCGGTCGTGCCGGTCGCAATGGATTGGTCTGATGTCGGATCATGGGACGCGCTGCACACGCTGGGCGCCAATGCCGATGGTGACGCGCACCATGGTGAGGTGATTGCGATCGACACCAATCGCTGCCTGTTCAAGAGCGACGGCATCCGCATTTCCGCCGTCGGCGTCAGCGACCTGATCGTCGTCGCCGGCGGCAACGACGTGCTGATTCTACCGCGCGGACGCAGCCAGGACGTGAAGCAGATCGTCGACGCGCTGAAGAAGCGCACCTAGTCTCCGGCAAACACGAATGGCGACACGCCGCGTTCGCGCTCGTTGAAGATGAGCGGTCGTCCGGCTGGTGGCATCGCACGCTGGGGGCAATCGGCACGTGCGCAGGTGCGGCAACCGAGACCAATGGGCATGGGAACGCCGTCCAGATCGAGACCACGTGCGGCGGCGAGCGATGTCGCAAGACCGGCATTCAAGCCAATACCGACGGCGAACTGCGCCCTAACCTGCCCGATCCGCCCGCCCTGCGGATTGACCGTCCGCGCAAGGGTGAACCAGCGGCTGCCGTCCTCCAGTTCGACGAGTTGCCTGACGAGACTGCCAGCGCGGTCGAACGCCGCGTGCAGATCCCACAAGGGGCAGCGCGCCTCTGCCTCAACCAGCGGCGATCCGCTCGCTCCGGCGTAACGTTTCGACACCTGCCCGGCGCGGTCGATGCGGAGCATGAAGAACGGCAGTCCTCGCGCGCCGACGCGGCTGAGCGTCGTCAGGCGGTGGGCGACCTGTTCGAACCCCGCACCGAACCGGCGCTGCAACAGTTCGACATCATAGCCAGTGGATTCGCACGCCCGCAGGAAGCGACCATAGGGCATCATCAGGCTCGCGGCGAAGCTGGACGTCAAATGGCGGCGATAGAGCCGTTCGGATGCGCGATCGGTAAAGGCCGCGCCCTTCACCAATGCCTCAATCTCGGCACGGGCCTCAAGCTGCGCGAGCTGGAAGGCAACCGCGAAAGTGCGGCTTGCTGGGTCCAGCATTTCGCTCAGCTGCAACTGGCGGGCGTGGAGGTCGAGGCGACGCAGCGCGCCGGGCAGGACATCGACCGGCAGTATGCGGATCGAAAGCTGGTGCGTGACGCGCAGACGATCCACAATGGCACCATAGAGGTCGCCCGAGCCGGCACGCAGATCGTCGGACAGCGTTTCGGCCGCCGCCTCCAGATCGGGGAAGTGGTTGCGCCATCGTTCGATCTCGCGACGGACCGGAGCGATCGGATCGTCGGTGAGCGCGCCCCCCTGTCCGACCCTGTCGTAGGCACGGGCGAACGCCTCCGCCCCTTCGGGCGCTGCGCCCAGCCAGTCATCGAGCCGCGCGCGGTCGATGGCGAGGTCGGCGAACAATGGATCGGCTAGGCGCCGCCGCAGACTGTCGATACCGCCGCCTGGTTCGCTGGCACTCAGTTGGCGCGGATCGAAATCGAAAACTTCGGCCAGTCGAAGCAGCAGCGCGGCCGTCAATGGGCGCTGGTTGCGTTCGATAAGATTCAGATAGCTGGGCGAGACCCCGAGGGTGTCCGCCATGACGGCCTGGGTCATGCCGCCGCTGCGCCGCAACCGACGTACAGCCAATCCGGCAAAGAGCTTGGCTTCAGCCATGGCTCGATGTTTGTAACAGAATTTACAACATGACAACAAAAATTGCAGCCCGCATGACCCGCAGACCTCGGTTAACCCTTTTTTCTGTCATTTTTTTGCACAGCTGAATGTAGCGACACACACATCGTAAACGAAAGTTCTGTGATGACCTACACGCAAGAAATCTCCGCCCTCCGCCAGACGATCAAAGGCAATGGCGCGCCCTGGAAGGGCATCGACGCCGAGGCGGCTGCGCGCATGCGCCTCCAGAACCGGTTCCACACCGGCCTCGACATTGCGCGTTACACGGCAAAGATCATGCGCGCCGACATGGCCGCCTATGACGCGGACCACTCGAAATACACGCAGTCGCTCGGCTGCTGGCACGGGTTCATCGCACAGCAGAAGATGATTTCCATCAAGAAGCATTTCGGCACGACCAAGCGGAAGTACCTCTATCTTTCGGGCTGGATGGTCGCCGCGCTGCGTTCGGAATTCGGCCCCCTGCCCGACCAGTCGATGCACGAGAAGACCAGCGTTCCGGCGCTGATCGGGGAACTCTACACCTTCCTGCGTCAGGCGGACTCCCGTGAACTCAACATCCTGTTCCGCAGTCTCGACGCTGCCCGTGCCGCAGGCGACAAGGCCAAGGAAACCGAAATCCTCGGGAAGATCGACAATTTCGAAACGCATGTCGTGCCCGTTATCGCCGACATCGACGCGGGCTTCGGCAACGCCGAGGCGACGTATCTTCTCGCCAAGAAGATGATCGAGGCCGGCGCCTGCGCGCTGCAGATCGAGAACCAGGTGTCCGATGAAAAGCAATGCGGCCACCAGGACGGCAAGGTCACGGTGCCGCACGAGGACTTCCTCGCGAAGGTCCGCGCGTGTCGCTATGCCTTCCTCGAACTCGGTATCGACGACGGCATCATCGTTACGCGTACCGATTCATTGGGCGCTGGCCTGACCAAGCAGATTGCCGTCAGCAACACGCCGGGTGATCTGGGGGACCAGTACAACAGCTTCCTCGATTGCGAGGAGATCGATCCCGCCACCGCGCGCAACGGTGACGTCATTCTCAACCGAGACGGCAAGCTGATGCGACCAAAGCGCCTGCCGTCGAACCTGTTCCAGTTCCGCGCCGACACCGGCGAAGATCGCTGCGTCCTCGACAGCATCGCGAGCCTGGAAAACGGTGCCGACTTATTATGGATCGAGACCGAAAAGCCGCATGTCGAACAGATCGCGGGCATGATGGACCGCATCCGTGCCGTGCACCCGACGGCGAAGCTCGTCTACAACAACTCACCATCGTTCAACTGGACGCTAAATTTCCGCCAGCAAGTTTATGACGCGATGGTCGAACAGGGCCTCGACGTGGCGGCCTATGACCGTGCCGACCTGATGAACGCCAAATATGACGATACCGAGCTGGGCATTGCCGCCGACAAGCGCATCCGCACTTTCCAGGCGGACGCTGCAAAGCGGGCAGGAATCTTCCATCACCTGATCACGCTGCCGACCTATCACACGGCAGCACTTTCGACCGACAACCTCGCCAAGGAGTATTTCGGCGAGGCGGGGATGCTCGGCTATGTCGCTGGCGTCCAGCGCAAGGAAATCCGCGAAGGCATTGCCTGTGTGAAGCACCAAAACATGTCGGGGTCCGACATCGGCGACGATCACAAGGAAGCGTTCGCCGGAGACGCCGCGCTCAAGGCCGGCGGCGCGCACAACACGATGAATCAGTTCGGCTGAGGCGCGGCGACGATCGGCATTGCCGATCCGGACACGCGCCCGGCCGAAGAAGTGGGCTACGCCCGTTCAACAACGACTTCCTGGGGAGGAAGGAGCGCCCGTTCGGGAAACCGGACGGGCGCTTTAAAATGTACGGCGCACATTTGAATTGCGCCCGCGTCACGACTTGACCAGAAGGGCGTCATGACGGCGGATGGTGGCAGAAATACTTTCAAAACAAGAGGTTTCTTGGACGAGAAAGATCCCACGCGGGTCTGTGTCGCCTGTGATCGCTCCGGGAATGGCTGGCGCCATTGACTGTTGGCCCCCCGAACTCCGCTGGCAATGTAATGTGAGGTCGGGATGGAACTGAGGGTTTTACTTGTTGAGGACGAAGCGCTGATCGCCCTGATGGCGCAGGACATGATCGAGGGGCTGGACCATCGGGTGGTGCAAACCGCCGCGACGGTGAGCGATGCGCTGGCCGCCTGTACGGAATGCGAATTCGACTGCGCTTTGCTCGACGTGAACCTGAATGGCGACAGCAGCATGGCCATCGCGACCGCGCTCAAGGCCCGCGGCATCCCGTTTGCGTTCACCACCGGCTATGGTGCGGGTGGCGTCGATGATGCGCACCGCGATGTGTCGGTGCTGGGCAAACCCTATTCCCTGACCGACCTTGGCACGCTGCTGGGCCAGTTCGCGGCTCAGCTTGCGGGCACAAGTTCCACGATGTCGAGTGTGGATTCGAACCGCGGATAGGGCAGGATCAGCCGCCAGCGCTGTGGCCCTATGCGTTCAACGGCGCCGACCATATCGCGATCGGGGTCGCGGCCATATTGCAGCGAGCGAATTTCATCTCCAAGCATCGCCGTACCAAGGAAAGTTTCGTGTCGATCGCCGCCGTGAAAGAGCAGGCCGACGAAGCGTTGCGACCCGCTGGTTTTTGACAGGCTCGACACATCGTTTTCGACCGCGACCTGGCAATCGAACGCCGGATAGGCGACGAAGCCGAGCCCCGATCCGCTGCCGGTTTCGGTGCTGCCATTCCCGAGCTTGATCGTGCGGCAGCGATACTTGCCGGGTGGCGGCAGCGGACGAGCGAGCGCGACGTCAGGGGAAACCAACATGCCTTCGCGCGCGAGTTCGGCTTGTTTTCCTGCCGTGCGGGCCTCGCCCAGCGCCTGGACGAACGCATCGCGCCAGTCGTGCAGACGCTTTGTGTCGCCAGCAGTAGCGACAGCACGCCAGTCCGTCGGTGCCGGCTTACGGGCCAGCGCAGCACCACCCGAGATCAGCAATGCGGCAATGATGGCATGTTTCAGCATCGCGTGTTTTTATCCGCGCGAAGATGAACCGCAGTCATATCAGCCTGCCGTCCAGCCTCCATCGACCGACAGATTGGCACCGGTGATCGACGCCGCCTCTTCACGGCACAGGAACAGGGCGAGTGCCGCAACTTCCTCGGGCTGGACAAACTTCTTGGTGGGTTGGCCCGCAAGCAGCACGTCGTTCATGACCTGCTCACGCGTCATGCCACGCGCCTTCATCGTGTCGGGGATCTGGCCCTCGACCAATGGCGTCCAGACATAGCCGGGCGAGATGACATTGGCGGTGACGCCAAACGTCGCAAGTTCGAGTGCGACGGTCTTGTGAAATCCGTTCAGGCCATGCTTTGCGGTGACATAGGCGCTTTTGAACGGTGACGCGACGAGCGAATGCGCGGATGCCGTGCCGATTATCCGCCCCCATTTTTTGGACTTCATATACGGCGTGGCGAGCCGCACGGTGTGAAACGCCGAGGTCAGGTTGAGCGCGATGATCAGGTTCCACTTGTCGACCGGGAATTCCTCGACCGGCGCCACATGCTGGACGCCCGCGTTGTTGATCAGGATGTCGACGCCGCCGAAGGTGTCGGCAACGGTCTTCATCATCGCCTCGATCGCGTCGACCTTGGTCATGTCGGCGTCGCTGTAGATAGCCTTCGCGCCCGATATCGTCTCAAGTCCGACGCGTTCCTTTTCGATCGCAGCCGCGTCGCCGAAACCGTTGATGACGATGTTCGCGCCCTCGGCCGCCAGCGCCTTGGCATAGGCGAGGCCGATGCCCGAGGTTGATCCGGTTACGAGTGCGGTCTTTCCGGTCAGGAACATGGGAAGTCTTTCCTTGGGCTAGCGAGGGGAGAGGTCGAAGGCGGCGGTCTTTCCGTCGAGAATGTTCTTGGCGAGGAGTTCCGACTTGTCGATCGATTCAGCGACTGCCGCGTGCCCGGCCGCCCAGTGTTCGCCCATCGTGCGCGCCGAAAATTCGTAATCGCGGGCGCCGCCCTCCCACGCGTTGGCGCGGTAGATCAACTGCACGATCGTGACCGGTGATTCGTGCGCCAGTTCAGCAAGTTGGGTGACGTCTGGGTCATTGTGCATAGCTTCGGGCAGTTTAGCGAGAACGCGGCGGATGACCTCGCGTTCCTTACGGAGCTTCATCAACTGGTCGCTGATCTGGCGGGTACGGCTGGAGAAACGAATCTCCTTTTCGCGCGCGACAACGTCCATCATCGTTTTCGGCGACGCGGCAGAGGCGGCGAACAGATCGACCTGGAACACCAGCAATTCGGCGTCCTGCGTGTCGAGGACATGGCTGAGCGGCGTGTTCGACACGAGCCCGCCATCCCACCACAGCTTGCCGTCGATCTCGACCGGGGGCAGCCCGGGCGGCAGCGCGCCCGATGCCATGATGTGGCGCGCATCGAGCCGTTCGTTCTTGCTGTCGAAATAATGGAAATTGCCGCTGTCGATTTCGACAGCGCCAACGCCGATGCGCACGGGACCGTTATTCAGCAAATCCCAGTCGACCAGGTCGTCGAGCGTCCTTGCCAGTTGCCCCGAATCGTAGAAGCTCAGCGCGTTTGGCGTCCCCGGCCAGGCAAGCATCGGCGGCCAGAGCTGCGGCGCGAACATGCCCGGCACACCGAATGTCGCGACAAACCCGGCGGAAGCCTCGTGGATGAGTTCGCGGCCCCAGTCGCCACCCCAGATCGGAAAGCTGGGCAGCGCCGCCGATGTCCGGTCCCAGAATTGACGCAGCGCCCCGACGCGGGCCTCCGGCGGGTTTCCGGCGATCAGCGCCGCATTGACCGCACCGATCGAAATGCCCGCAACCTGGTCGATGGCGATGCCGGCACCGTCGAGTGCTTCGTAGACGCCAGCCTGGAACGACCCCAGCGCGCCGCCCCCCTGAAGCACTAGGGCAACCTTATCGGGCAAGGGCATTGCGGCCGCCTTGCGGCGCGAGCGCGGAGTCGGAACATCAGCCATGGCAATTCCTGTGCGACGGGCAGAGCCGCATTGCAACGATGATGCGCTCGGTGCATTTCATTGACGCGATAAGGGAGAGTTACCATGCGCCTCGACGATTCGAACGATGTGAATGTCGAGGACCAGCGTGGCGGCAACTACAGCAGCGCCGGTTTCGGCGGCGGCGGCGGTGGGCTGGGGATCATCGGGATGCTCGTGCCGTTCGTGTTCAGCCGCTTCGGCTGTGGCGGACTGGCCGTGCTTGGCGTTGTGTTTTTCCTGTTTGGCGGCCTCGGTAGTCTCGGATCGCTGGTCGCGCCATCGGGTACGACGACGGCCCCGCATAGCACTGCGGCGAGCGGATCGAACGCCGCCGAAAGCTGTGCGGTCGATGCAGCCAGCCGGTTTTCGTGCAACGTTCTCGCCAGCGTCAACCAGACCTGGGCAAAGCTGATCCAGGGCTACCAGCCACCCAAGCTCGTGTTTTATGCGGGCAACGGCCAGTCGGGCTGCGGCGCGGCACAGGCAGCGATGGGACCGTTCTATTGCCCGTCAGACCAGGGCGTCTACCTCGACACCAGCTTCTATAACGAACTGAAGAGCAAATTCGGCGCACCGGGCGATTTTGCGCAGGCCTATGTCGTGGCACACGAGGTCGGCCATCACGTTCAGACACTGACCGGCATTTCCGAACAGGTATCGCGCCAGCAGGCACGGGCCAGCCGCTCCGAGGGCAATGCGCTACAGGTGAAGATGGAGCTTCAGGCGGATTGCTATGCCGGCGTCTGGGCCGCGAACAATCGCGACAGGATGGAACCCGGCGATGTCGAGGAAGGGATGCGTGCCGCGCAGGGCATCGGTGACGACACCCTGCAGAAGGCGGCGGGTCAACGGCCTGTGCCCGACAGCTTCACCCACGGATCGTCCGCCCAGCGCCAGTTGTGGCTGAAACGCGGCCTCGACAGCGGCGATCCGCGCCAGTGCGACACTTTTTCGGCAGGTTAGGTCGCGAACAGCATGGCGTCGTCGGCGAATGCCTTGAACTCCAGCGCATTGCCGCTGGGGTCGCGGAAGAACATCGTCGCCTGTTCGCCGGGCTGACCCACAAAGCGGACGTGAGGCGCGATGCCAAAGGTCACGCCCGCCGCCTCTACCCGCGCTGCAAGGTCGTGCCACTGGTCCATCGTCAACACGACACCGAAATGCGGCACGGGGACATCATGGCCATCAACCGGATTCGACGCGCGGTCGCCCGTCGCCCCGGACAGGTGCGTGACGATCTGGTGGCCGAAAAAGTCGAAATCGATCCAGCGGTCGCTGCTGCGGCCCTCAGGGCAGCCGAGCACTTCGCCGTAGAAGTGGCGCGCCGCCGCGAGGTCATTTACAGGAAAAGCGAGGTGGAACGGTCTCACCGTTCAGGCTCTGGCAGCGGCTCGGCGGCGAGGGTCGCCTGCATGATCGTGACGCAACCCTCCGCCTCCGCGCTATCGAACGGTCGCGTCTTGAACGCCGCTGCCTCGTCGCGAAACACCTGTGCCGCCGCATCTTGCGTCATACCGGCTTCGTCGATCAGCCGCGCGCCGATGATGGCGGCATATTCGCCGCCCGAACCGCCGATTGCGGGCAGGGTCTTCCAGCGTCCCTTCCCCTGTTCGTAAGCAATCGTCGCGATCACCGCGACGCACCGGCGCTCAATCGGTGTCGGGGGTGTGGGCGCCGTCGTGGCGGCAGCAGCAAGGACAAAAAGCATCATCATGCCGACACTCTAACGCGCCTGCGCATTCGGGCTTGTGTTGTAATTGCGCCACACCATATGCTGCGCCATGAACCTCGAACTCTTCACCGACCGCGCCAAGGGATTCCTGCAGAGCGCACAGACCGTCGCCATCCGCCTGTCGCACCAGCGCATAGCACCCGAACATTTGTTGAAAGCTCTGCTCGAAGATGAGGAAGGCATGGCGGCCGGCCTGATTGCCAAGGCGGGCGGAGACGCCAAGGTCGCGGTGCGTGAAGTCGATGCCGCACTTGCCAAGATTCCCGCCGTATCGGGCGGTGGTGCGCAGCAGACGCCGGGCCTGGACAACGATCTTGTCCGCCTGCTCGATCAGGCCGAACAGATCGCCAAGAAAGCCGGTGACAGCTATGTCACCGTGGAGCGGCTTTTGCTCGCCATGACCGTGTCAACTTCGACTGTCGTGGGGCGCGCGCTAGCCGCCGCCGGGGTCAAGGCCGATGCACTGAACGGCGCGATCAACGAGCTGCGCGGCGGTCGCACCGCCGACACCCAGTCCGCTGAGGACAGGTATGACGCGCTCAAGAAATTCGCACGCGACCTGACGCAGGCGGCACGCGACGGCAAGCTCGATCCGGTCATCGGGCGCGACGAGGAGATCCGCCGCACGATCCAGATCCTGGCGCGGCGCACCAAGAACAATCCCGTGCTGATCGGCGAACCCGGCGTCGGCAAGACCGCGATCGCGGAAGGGTTGGCGCTGCGCATCGCGAATGGCGATGTGCCCGACGGCATCAAGGACCGCGACCTGATGGCGCTCGACATGGGCAGCCTGATCGCGGGGGCGAAATACCGCGGCGAGTTCGAGGAACGCCTGAAGGGCGTGCTCGACGAAGTACGTGGGGCCGAGGGGCAGATCATCCTGTTCATCGACGAGATGCACACGCTGATCGGCGCGGGCAAAGGCGACGGCGCGATGGACGCGTCGAACCTGTTGAAGCCCGCACTCGCGCGCGGCGAGCTTCACTGCATCGGCGCGACGACGCTCGACGAATATCGCAAATACGTCGAGAAAGACCCGGCATTACAACGACGCTTTCAGCCGGTGTTCGTGGGCGAACCGACCGTCGAGGACACGGTTTCTATTCTCCGGGGCCTGAAAGAGAAATACGAGCTGCACCACGGTGTGCGTATCACCGACGCCGCGATCGTCGCGGCGTCGACGCTATCGAACCGATACATCACCGACCGTTTCCTGCCCGACAAGGCGATCGACCTGATGGACGAGGCCGCGTCGCGGCTGCGCATGGAAGTCGAGAGCAAGCCCGAGGAGATCGAGGGGCTCGACCGCCGCATCATCCAGATGAAGATCGAAACGATGGCGCTCGAAAAAGAGACCGACGCCGCGTCGAAGGATCGCCTCGAAACGCTGCGCACCGAGCTCGCCAATCTCGAGGAGCAATCCGCCGCGCTGACCACCCGCTGGCAGGCAGAAAAGGAAAAGATCGCGGGCGAGGCGAAGATCAAGGAGGCGCTCGACGGCGCGCGCATCGCGCTTGATCAGGCGCAGCGCACCGGCGACCTCGGCCGCGCGGGCGAATTGCAGTATGGCACGATCCCGGCGCTTGAAAAGCAGCTGGCCGAGGCATCGACCGCCACGGTCGGCGCGATGTTGCGCGAGGAAGTCACTGCCGACGACATCGCGGGGATCGTCAGCCGCTGGACCGGCATTCCCGTCAACAAAATGCTCGAAGGCGAGCGCGAGAAATTGCTGCAGATGGAGTCGGCGCTCGGCAAGACCGTAATCGGGCAGGATGCTGCGGTCGCCGCAGTCTCATCGGCTGTACGGCGCGCCCGTGCGGGCCTGCAGGATCCCAATCGACCGATGGGATCCTTCCTGTTCCTGGGGCCGACCGGCGTGGGCAAGACCGAGCTAACCAAGGCGCTCGCAACCTTCCTGTTCGACGATCCGTCGGCAATGGTCCGCATCGACATGAGCGAGTTCATGGAGAAGCACTCGGTCGCGCGGCTGATCGGTGCGCCGCCGGGCTATGTCGGTTACGAGGAAGGTGGCGTCCTGACCGAGGCTGTCCGCCGCCGCCCCTATCAGGTCATCCTGTTCGACGAGGTCGAAAAGGCGCACAGCGACGTGTTCAACGTGCTGCTGCAGGTACTGGATGACGGGCGCCTTACCGACGGACAGGGGCGCACCGTCGATTTCACCAACACGCTGATCATCCTGACGTCGAACCTCGGCAGCCAGTTCATTGCAAACCTGCCCGACGAACAATCTGTCGAGAGCGTAGAGCCGCAGGTCATGGAAATCCTGCGCGGACACTTCCGCCCCGAATTCCTCAACCGTTTAGACGAGATTATCTTGTTCAACCGCCTGTCCGCGGCGAACATGGCGCCGATCGTCGATATCCAGGTCAGTCGCGTTCAGAAGCTGCTGGCGGACCGCAAGGTGGTCCTGGAGTTGACTGACGCGGCGCGCGCGTGGCTCGGGCGGGTCGGGTACGATCCCGTTTACGGGGCGAGGCCGTTGAAACGCGCAGTGCAGAAATACCTGCAGGATCCGTTGGCGGATGCGATCCTGCGGGGCAACATACCTGACGGATCGACGGTGAAGGTGGACGAAGGTGACGGGAAACTTGTGATCGCAACGTAAGCTTTAGCATGCTCCCGGCGTGAGAGCGCCGCAGGAATTAACGTGCCCCTGGTCCTGCATCTGTTGCGCTCCTTCCTGCATGTTGCGTGACCGGATCGCCCAGTCAGCGCGGGTCATGCAGATCTTGCGTTGCTGGGCGAGAGAGCCTGTGACGGATTCACGTCGGCAGATTACCCGGTTGGGATCGTTCGGATCCGCCTTCGCAGGTGACGGCGTGTCGGCCATGCCCGCGACGGGTAGGCCCAACAAAAACAACGCGACAATTGCAAAACGCATCCGAAATCCTCCAAAATACTAAGCATTATTTCCAGAACAGCGGGTGCGCGTCAATCGCTTCAAAAATCTGGCGAAATATGCGCAAACGCGACGGATTATCGCTCCAGCGCGCGCGTTGCGGATGGACGAACAACGGCTATGGTACCGGCGTGACCAAAATCTCCAATATCGACCACATTGTCCACAACGCCGAATGGCTGGCGCACCGTTACGACCCCGGCCATGACTCCGTGCATTTTCTGCATGTTCCGCGCGAGGAGCGTATTCGCGCGACGTTCCTCACCGATGAATATCTGGAGAATACCGGTGCGCCAGTCGTGATACGGCGCTCCGATGCGCGCTCCCTGGCACCAGAACCCGCACCGCTTCATTTCGTCTTCCATTCCGCATTTTGTCTATCCACCCTTCTGGCGCGTGCGTTCGAACTACCGGGCGTCGCGACTAGTCTGAAAGAACCGCCGATCCTCAACGACATAGTCGGATGGCGTTATCGGGAAGCGCCGGAGGGCAAGCGGGTTGCGGAAGTACTCGACCATAGTCTTCGCCTGCTGGCACGATCGTTCGCGCCGGGGGAGGCCGTCGTGCTGAAACCGTCGAATGTCGTTGTCGGCCTGACCGATGCCATGATCGCCATGCGTCCGCGGTCTCGCGTGTTGCTGCTGCATGCGCCATTGCCGATCTATCTTCGTTCGATTGCAAAGAAGGGCGTGGATGGGCGCCTCTGGGTCAGGGACTTGCTGGCGAAACTGCTGCGCGAACGCTTGATCGACATGGGCCTTGAAGGCGAAGACTATCTGCGCCTGACGGACCTGCAGGCGGCCGCGGTCGGATGGCTTGCCCAGCAAGCGCTTTTTGCTCGGTTGGTGACACGGTATCCTGATCGAGTGCGAACGCTGAACAGCGAAACAATAATGGCAAAACCCGCCGAAACGATCGGCGCGCTGGCGGGGCATTTCGGCCTGGGAATCGACCCGCAAACAGTGAAGACAATCGTCGAGGGCCCGGCGTTCAACAGCCATTCCAAGCACGGTAAACAGTTCGGCGCAGCAGCACGTGACGCCGAGTATCGCGCGGCCGCGGAGGCCCATGCCGACGAGATTGCAAAAGTCGAAATTTGGGCCGCGACAGTTGCCGGGACGGCAGGGATCGAGATGGAGCTGGGTCAGCCTTTGCTCGCGAAAGCGAACGCGGGCGCATGAGCACTACGGATGTCGCGCGGCTGGCGTCCAGCGCGGAATTGCTGTTGCGGACGGGCCGGTTTCCGGAAGCGATCGAAGCGTATCGCGAACTGTTATCCCGGTCACCTAATCGACCCGAGGCCTGGTTCAATCTGGGCTATCTTCAGCGCAACGGGCGTCAGTTCGAGGACGCCTTGGCCTCCTATGCGGAAGCAATTGCTCTGGGCATTCGTCAGCCGGAAGAAGCCCATGTGAACCGGGCCGCCATTCTGTCCGAACACCTGTTCAGGACTGATGAGGCAGAAAGGGAGTTGCAGGCGGCGTTGGCGCTGGCACCGACCTTTCTGATTGCGTGGCATAATCTGGGGCAGTTGCGCGAGGATCGGAACGACAAGGCTGGCGCGCGCGAAGCTTATCAAGCGGCGTTGGCGCTTGCGCCGAACGATGGACGTGCGAATGCGAGACTTGCCACGCTCGACATGTTCGATGGCAAGGTCGCAGATGCAATCGAACGACTGTGCGGACCTTTGGCGTCTGCTACGGACGCAATGGACGCGGCGGAACTATCGTTTGCCATGGCCAATGCGTCGGATGCCTTGGGAGATTACGATGCGGCGTTTTCGGGCTTCCAGCGTGCCAACGCACTGGCCGCGCAGGTTTCGAAGCGCCAATACGATCCAGCGGCGCAGGACCGGCTGATCAACGAGACCATTGCCGCATTTCCTACACCGATCCCTCGTGGCGATGTCGTGCCCACAACCCCGGAACCATTGTTTATCTGCGGTATGTTCCGCTCTGGATCGACGTTGTGCGAACAGCTGCTTGCACGACACAGCCAGGTTACATCGGGTGGTGAACTGGAAATTCTGCCCGCATTGGCATCTAATATGGTCCCACCCTATCCGGCATTATCAGGATCGATACCTGAAACGGAGATGGGCAGACTGCGCGGTGAATATCTTGCGGAATTGCGCGGGCTGTTTCCCGATGCAGAGATCGTGACGGACAAGCGGCCCGATAATTTCCTGTATATCGGCTTGATAAAGGCGATGTTTCCCGCCGCGCGGATCGTCCACACGATGCGCAATCCGCTCGACAATATCTTGTCGGTCTTTTTCCTCTATTTTGCCGACAGCGTTACTTACGGATCGCGGGTCGAGGACATCTTGCACTTTTACAAGGGCTACAAACGGCTGATGGCGCATTGGCAACGCCTGTATCCGGACATCATCGACATCGATTACGATGCGCTCGTACGAGCGCCTGAGGAGCAGACGAGGGCGCTGTTAGCCAAACTCGATCTGGAATGGGAAGCTCAGTGCGATCCCGCTCGGGCTTCTGCCAGCGACGTCCGAACCGCAAGTGCCTGGCAAGTACGTCAGCCAATTCATCGGCGCTCGACAGGGCGCTGGCGGAATTACACATCGCATATTTCAGCGCTGCGCGAGGCGCTGACCCACGTTTAGACTCCGCAGTTCGCCCGCGGACATCAGACAAAAAAGGGGCGGCTCCGAAGAACCGCCCCTCTTTTAGTTCGTCGTTTCCGATTGGATCAGAAGCGGACGTTGACCGTGGCAGCAAACTTGCGACCGATCGCGTCGTAGGTCGACGGGAACGTGTTGCCGCTGTTCTGACCGGTCGTACCAGCAGCCGCACCGACGACTGGCGGAGCCTTGTCGAAAATGTTGAAGGCGCTGATCGTAAGCGTAAGCTCCTTCGAGATTGCAAACCGGGTCGACAGATCAAAGTAATCATACGAAGGGATCTGGTTGAAGTTCACGGTCTGACCAGCAAGCGGCGATGGGCCGGTGATGGTGCCGTTGAACAGAGCCGGAAGGCCTGGTTCATACTTCACGGCGCTGATGTGACGCCACAGGAGCGACAGATCGACATTGTCCAGCGAGAAGGTCGTGCGCTGAGTCCATGACCATTCCGGCTGGATCGCACCGTTCGATGGCGAGCAGTTCGCGCTGTAGAAGCCAACGCACTCACGGGTTGGGCTGGCCGCTGCCGACTTGAACGTCGAGCTGTTCGTCCAGTTACCGGCCAGGTTGTACGTGAAGCCGATGTCGCCAAATGTCCGCTTGTAGTTGACCGTGAAGTCGATGCCGTCCGTGAACAAGCGACCAGCGTTCGTCAGCGGCGTGAACAGCCCGGGGATCGGGTTCGCAGCCGTGGACGTGCCGCTGAGGCGTCCGTTCAGAGCGTTACGACGGATGACCGTACAGGCGAGCGACGTCGCGGACGCCGCAGTGATATTGGCAAAGCAATCGTTGATAGCATCGCCCGAGGTCTTCGACGTGATCGAGTCACGGATCAGAATGCGATAATAATCGACGGTTGCCGTGAAGCCGGGCAGAAAACCTTCACCCGAAATAACCGCACCGATGTTGAACGAGTCGGCTTTTTCCGGGAACAAGTTGGGGTTGCCGCCGCCCGTCGCGTTGGCCTGGCTCGAGCTCGGGTCCTGAATGGCGCCGATCGACGCCACAGGGGCACCCTGCGCAAGGCAGACTGCGGTCAGGTTGGCATTACCCACCGGCTTCGTTCCCGAGCAGGGATCAGCCAGCAAGCTGGTAAGACCCTGCGAGTTCGGAGCGAACAGTTCGAACAGGTTGGCTGCACGAACGGCGCGCTGGTAGCCACCGCGGAACTTGAGCTGTGGAACCGGCGCCCAGTTGATGCCGACCTTGTACGTCGTTGCATCGTTCGAAGGGTTGCCAGCCGCCGAAACGGCTGAGCGCGAGTAACGACCGCCTGCCTCGACTGACAGTTCATGGAAGAACGGCTGATCGTTGACGATCGGTACGATCAATTCACCGAACGCTTCATACACGTCGTACGCGCCCTTAAGTGGAAGCGTCGCGCCGCCGGCACCACCCAGTTCGCCCGGAACCTGCGCGAGATTATCGGGGATACGCTCTGCGGTATACTTGCGATACTCGCCGCCAACGGCGAAGTTGACGGCTTCACTCGCCCAAGGGATCGAGAACCCTAAGTCACCCTGCAAGACGCCCTGAACCTGCGAGAGGCTGGTCTTGTCGGTGATCGAGCTGGTGAGACCGCCGACAAAGCCGGCCATGGCTGGCGTGATACTGCCCGACGGTCCGAAGATGTTGAGCGGAACGCAGCCGTTCGTGTTGACGAGGCACGTCGTGGTGCTCGTGGCGTTGAGCGCTTGTTGCGCACGCGAGTTCGAAACATAGCCCGACTGGGTTGAGACGTTTTCGCTCTCACCATAGTTGCCGCGAACATTGAAGCTCAGGTGATCGTTGATCGTGAACTTGGCGCCCATCATGTAATCGAAGATGTTCGTCACGAAGGTGCTGATACGCGGCCCGAGTTCGACCGAACGACGATAAACCGCACCAAGCGGCAGCGCCGGGTTTGCGGTACACGTTGCCGAAAGAGGATCAATGCCCTGCGCGGTACAGATCTGGGCGCGAATAGCAGGCGTCAGGAACGGGTTTGCCGAGTTGGTGGTCAAATCGTTGCCGAAGATGCCCGATGCAGCGATGATCTGCTGCGTCGTGTTCTTCGAGTACATACCGCGTGCATAGACTTCGACCGAATCCGACACTTCATAGTTCGCTTTTGCGAACATGTTGTAACGGCGGAACGGCGTCTGGAAGATGTTGTACGGGTTGAAGTTGAACCCGTTATAAAATGGAACCAGTGCCGTCGCGCCCGGATTGAGCTGAAGGTCGGCAGTTGCGAACGAGAAGGTCGTCGGCGACGACGTGAACGACGATCCCGAAGCAACACCGTTGGCTGATCCGATGCCGAACACGGAGACCGCACGGTCGCCCTGATAGATGGGATCGACTTCCTGGTAACCGATACTCAGCACGGCATTACCGCGACCGTCGTCGAAGTTCGCACCAATCGTAAGGTCGGCACGCAGCTTGTTGCCGTCACCCTTCTCGGTGATTTCTTCGCCGACCTGGAACGCCATACCAGCAAAGTCGCGCTTCGTGATGAAGTTTACCACACCCGACACGGCATCCGCGCCATAGGTTGTCGACGCACCGCCGGTCAGGACGTCGAGGCGATCGAGCAGTGCCACCGGGATGTTGTTAAGATCGACCGTGCCCGTCGAGTTCGCAGGCGCGATGCGCATGCCGTCGATCAGGACGATGTTGCGGTTCGCGCCAAGGCCGCGAAGGTTGACGGTCGAACCAGCCGAAGACTGGCCGTTGTTGACCTGCTGACCGGTGCCAGGGACGACGCCGGGGATTTCGCGAAGAACCTGCTCTGCAACGCCGGTCTGGCGAAGCTGAAGCTCTTCCTGACCAACCGCCGCAACAGGCGACGACGAGGTGAGGTTCGGGTTGCTGATCAGCGAGCCGGTAACGACGATCGTGTCGCTGCTTGCCTCATCCGATGTTGCAGCAGCCGGTGTCGTCTGCGCGAATGCCGGAACGGAGATCAGCGCGCCTGCGATGATCGTGCTCGCCAGCAGATTGCGGCGAAGTGCCATCTTAACCATGTGGTCGTTTCCCCTATTTCGGGCGGACATTGCCGCCACTAAAAACCCTATTCCAAGATACACGCGCCCCTTGCCGAAGCGTGTGCAGACGGGACGATATCCCCGCCAGATTTGTGGCTGATAGGCGTGCTTTGTGCCGCGACGCAATATTTCGCTGCGGTTACAATGCAGGATAGTAACATGCTGTGATATTTCGGACACAGATTGCGCAGACGGCTTACGCGGCATCATTAGGGCACTGGGTTTTGCGGAGAGAATTCATGATCGCACGTGTTCTGGCGGTGGCCGTCGTGGCGTGGAGCGCGCCTTCGCTCGCCGCAAATACTACAGTTCCCACCTCCAAGCCTGTCGCCGCCCTGCAACAGTGCCGAACCGTTGCCGACCCCGCGACGCGTGTTGCCTGTTATGACCGTGCGGTGGACGCTCTCACCGCGGCAACGGCATCGAACGAGGTGGTGATCGTGGAGCGTCAGGAAGTCCGCAAGGTTCGAAAGGGACTGTTCGGGTTTTCGGTTCCGCGCATAGGTTTCCTGACGGGCCGCGCCGACAATGTCGAGGACAAGGCCGATGCCGCCGAACTCGAAACGACGATTACCGCGTCACGATCGATCGGCAACGGCAAGTGGCGCTTTACGGTCGAGGGTGGCGCGACGTGGGAAACCGTAGAAACCAACATGGGCTTTAGCGAACCGCTGCCGGGTCGAAAGGTTCTACTGGAGGCGGGATCGCTCGGTTCCTATTTCGCCACCGTGGGCAAAGGCCGTCGCGTTCAGGCTAAACGGATCGGCTAACCGCGCGTCCGTATCGGCTAGCCCCCCGCCGGCATCGGCCCCGCCAGCGGCATCGGGTCGATACGGCGGTCGAACCACTTCATGCTCCAGTGGAGATGCGGCCCCGATGCACGGCCGGTCATGCCGATGGCACCGACCGGCTGCCCCTGGCGGACGCGTTCGCCGACCTTCACGTCGATCCGCGACAGGTGGAGGAATGCGCTGTTGAGGCCCATGCCGTGGTCGATCATCAGGAGGTTGCCCTCGAGTGTGAAGGGGTGGTCCGCCGCGAGGATAACGACGCCGTCGGCGGGCGACACTACAGGCGTTCCGGAGGGACGCGCGATATCGACGCCGGAGTGCGGCGCGCCTTTCTCACCGTTCGCATAGATTCGATAGGATCCGAACAGGCCCGAGATGCGCCCCTTCACCGGCCAGATGAAGTCTTGCCGCCAGCCGTCCGACGCAGCGTCGATACTGCGCGCGGCGTTGATCGCCGCGAGTTCGGGCGGACGCAGTCGTGCGAATTCGGCGCTTGGCTGTGCGAAGCGCTGAACAGAGGCGATTTTCTCTTCACGCCACACGCGAGGCTCGACATCGAGCAGCAGTTCCGTAGCACGGCCATCCGCGAGTGTCGCGCGCAGCACCGCCGAGGACAGGGCTTGCCGATCGAAAGCGATAAGAAAGCGGCGGTCGGGCGCGACACGCACACTCTCCCCATCAAGCGTAAGGTTAATAACGCCCCGCGCTAGTATCCCGTAAACCACATTGCCCTGCCTAGGAATTCCCTCAAGCGTGATCCCTGGCGCTGAAAGCTTCGGCAGTCCTGTTGCTGGAAGTTGAAAGGCTTTCGGAGCAACCATCGTCGCGGAGGTAAACGAGGTACTGCCGCCGCCTATAAGCACCGCGAATAGAAGAGCGATGTATCGCCCTATATTGATCACCCCTTCAGCGCCCCCGTCGCGATAGCGGCGCTGGCGTACGCCTCCTGTTTCGCCACGCTCCAGTAGCGCAGGTCGTCGAGCAGGATGCGGTCTCCGGTTACCGCGCAGATAACATGATCGCCCGGGGACAGGACACGGTGGCCGTTGGCCATATAGTGAAGCCGCGCGAGGCGG
>JBDUBD010000045.1:0-21196 GCA_040004295.1 Sphingomonadales bacterium
GCGCCGTTCGTGAAGGTCGAGGCGACCAAGTTCACCGAGGTCGGCTATGTCGGTCGCGACGTCGAACAGATTGCGCGCGACCTGGTCGAAGAAGCGATCCGTCTGGAAAAGGAGCGCCGCCGAACCGCCATCAAGGACAAGGCCGACGAGGCGGCAATGGGCCGTCTGCTCGACGCATTGACCGGCAAGGGTGCGAGTGAAGCCACGCGTGCCGCCTTCCGCCAGCGTTTCGAGGACGGCTCGCTGGCCGAGACCGAAATCGAGATCGAGGTCGATGCCGCGCCGCAGATGCCGTTCGAAATCCCCGGCGGCGGGCAGGTCGGCATGATCAATATCGGCGACATGATGTCGAAGGCGATGGGCGGCGGTCAGCTAAAGCGCCGCAAAATGACAGTGCCCGCCGCCTGGGTGAAGCTGACCGACGAGGAAGCCGACAAACGCCTCGATCAGGACGATGTCGCACGCGTCGCGCTGGCCGATGCCGAAGCGAACGGGATCGTGTTCCTCGACGAGATCGACAAGATCGCCGTGTCGGACGTGCGGGGCGGTTCCGTCAGTCGCGAAGGCGTTCAGCGCGACCTGCTGCCGTTGATCGAGGGCACGACGGTTTCGACCAAATACGGGCCGATGAAGACCGACCATATCCTGTTCATTGCGAGCGGTGCGTTCCATGTCGCCAAGCCCAGCGACCTGCTGCCCGAACTTCAGGGGCGCCTGCCGATCCGCGTAGAGCTGAAGGCGCTCACCGAAGAGGACTTTGTGCGCATCCTGAACGACACGCGCGCGTCGCTCACCACGCAATACTCGGCACTATTGGGTACGGAGGGTGTCACAGTTTCATTTACCGACGACGGCATCGCTGCGGTTGCCAAGATCGCGGCGGAGGTAAACGCGAGCCTTGAAAATATCGGCGCTCGTCGCCTGTCGACGGTCATGGAGAAGCTGCTGGAAGACGTGAGCTTCGAAGCGGAGGATAGGCAGGGAACGACGCTGACCGTCGATGCCGCCTATGTCGATTCGCAACTCGCCAGCGTCGCGCGCAACACCGATCTGTCGAAGTACGTTCTTTAGGGTTTTGTTGCTTCCGGTTTTGCCTCGGGCAGCACGACCATCGAGAAGCTCTTTGACGGGACCAGCCAGCGCTTTGCAGCTTCCTGCAGTTCGGCGGGGGTAATGCGGCCATAGTCGTACGTCAGCGTCGTCACGTTGGTGATCCGGCTCGGCTCGCTCGTCGCACCCTGTAGCTGGCCGAGCCAGAAGCCGTTGCCGCTCGATGCGCGTGCGATATATTGTTTCAGCGGCCCGACCGACCGCGCGATTTCGTCGGCGCTTGGCGGCTTTGCGGCGAGGTCGGCGGCGATGGCCTTCGAGATGGCGAAGAAGCGATCGACGCCCTTGGGGTTCAGCTGCGACGTCACGATAAAGCTGCCACCGCCGGGCATGAATGCAGGCCAGCTGCTCGACACGTTCGGGCTGTAACTTGCACCTTCGCCTTCGCGCAGCTGGTCGAACATGCGGTCGTTGAAGATTGCCGCGAGCACATCGAGTTTGCGGCTCTCATAGGTGCCCGTGGCACCACCCGCAGTCGGCCAGGCGAGCACGGCGGCGGCCTGATCGACGGGGCCGCGATGTATGCGGACAATCGGAGTCGTGTTCGGGACGACGCTGGGTGACGAGGCACTGGCTTCGGCGACAGGCGCTTCGGTTCGGACAGGCAGCGCACCGACGGAGGCCGCGATGGCGGCGATCGCCGCCTCTTTATCGACATCGCCGAACACCGAAATCTCGATCGGGCCGGTTGCTAGTAAGGGCTCCCACAGGGCGCGGAATGACTGTGGAGTCATCGCCTGAACTTGCGCAAGCGAGGGGAAGGTCCAGCGCGGATCGCCGCCGTGCAACAGGCCGGGAAGCGTACGGCCCAGCACTGCGCCGGGGGTGGTGTCGCTCGATGCGAAGCTCATCGCCATCGCGGCGCGCGCACGGATGACAGGCGCAGGATCCCAGCCCGGATAGGCCAGTTTCGCAGCCAGAAGCTTCAGCTGGTCGGGCAGGTCGACCGCGCGTGTTGTCGATGACAGCACGAAGGCATCGTCGGCGATCGAAAAGCCCATGTTGATACGCCGTGCACTGGTCAGGCGATCGAGCTCGTCCTGCTTGAGGTCGCCGATGCCGCTGGCGATCAATGCGCCGCTGGCAGCCCAGGCGTCGGTCGGCCTGTTGGCGGGAAGCGCCTTCATGCCGCGCCCGAAACGGACGGAGACATAGACGTTTCCGGCCTCTGCATTGTTCGCGAAAATGATGGCACGGACACCATTGGAGAAATCGACGAAGTCGAGGCCCATGCTCGCGACCGCCGATCGCCGCACCACCGTTCCTGGCACAGGCAGCTTTGGCACACGATCGAAGCTCACCGGGGTTCGTGCGGTCGTCGCCAGCGGCTTCGGGGCAGACGTCAGCGCGGCCAGCAGCAGCGCATCAGCGCCCGAGACTTCCTTCGGTATCGTCAGCAATGCGCGCATCGGTGCGCCGGTGAACATGCGCTTGGTCGCTTCCAATATGGTCGCGGGCGTAATGCTGTCCTTAGACCCGGCGAACACCTCATAGGCGACTTCGGGACTTGCCACGGTCTCACGGATACTGACCGCCTCGATCAGATTGTCGGCAAGGTCGCCGCCGTTCTGGGTGCGCGCCTGCTCTACACCAACCTGAAGCGACGACAGGAATTCATTGGCTTCGCGGTCGATGTCGGCCTGGGTCGATGGATTGGCGAGCGCGTCGGCGATGACCGCGCGTACGTCGCGGACCGAGGCCTGCCAATCCTCGCCAAGCGGCACAATCTGGATGAACGTGCCATCGACGGAGCGTGAAACATCGCTTTGATCGACCGAGGCCGACAGGAAGCTGCCGCCCGCGCGGGCGCGCTCTTCCAGCCGCCGGCTGATCAGGCGCAGCGCCAAGCCTTCGACCAGCTTTCCGCGGTTATACGCGATCGTATCGTTCTTCTGAACCCAGGGACGGAGAACCACCAGGCTGACGAGTGTCGGCAGACCGGGCTCAACGACGATGCGCGTACGTGCGGCAGCGGCGTCAGGCTTGCCGAAATCGGGCTCGGCAGGCGTTGGGCCAATGCCCTTCCACTTCGAGAAATTCTTCTTGATCAGCGCTTCGAACATGGCCGGGTCGCCGTCGCCCGAAATGATCACCAATGCCTTCTCGGGACGATACCAGCGGTCGTGAAAACCACGAAGTCCTTCGGGCGTTGCGGCCTCAAGCGAGGCAATGCTACCGATAGGGGATTGTTTGCCGAGTGCCTGCCCGGCGAAGAAGGTTTCGCGGGTTGCGTCACCGACCCGTTGGCCCGGGCCTGTGCCTTCGCGCAATTCGGCGAGGACCGTGCGCCGTTCGGCATCGACCTGTTCCCGCCCGATCACCGGTGCCGACATCATGCCCGACAGCACCTTTACCGTCTGTTTCAGGGCGCGTGGCGTTGCGGCAGGCAGGTCGAGCTTGTAGATCGTCTGCGTCGGTGTCGTCGCCGCGTTCGTGTCGGACCCGAAGGTCGCGCCCAGCCGCTGGAACAGGCGCTTGGCTTCTCCATCGGGGACGTATTTCGATCGGCGAAAGCTGAGATGTTCGTTGAAGTGGGCAAAGCCCTCTTCGCCCTTTGTTTCGTTGAGCGAGCCCGCGTCGATCGCGACGCGGATCGAGACCTGACCGGGAGGAACACCGTTCTTGCGGACTGCATAGCGCAGGCCGTTCTTCAACTCGCCGAAGATCCACTCCTTGTCGGGAGGAACGTCGCTGCCGCGATAAAGCCACGACGGCGTTTCGGCTTGGGCGGCCTTGGGCACCGTGTCGCGGGCCTGTGACGGCACCGCGAGCGGTATGGCGATAAACAGGACGAGGGGGCGGGCATACCGCCGAAGAAACGAAAGCATTACCTTCGCCCTATCGTGGCTGTGACCTGTGCGCCAGATGAATGAGGGGCGCCCCTCCCCGATCGAGGAGAGGCGATCTCGATTTTACCGTCCGCCGGTACGGCGCACGCCACCCTTGTGCGCGCCGACGCCCGGTGCGCGGCGCGGTGCAAAGCGACGCTTATCCCCCGACGGCGAGTCGTCGCGGCGACCGTGCCCCCCCCGTGGCGCATCGCGCGAGATGGCGGGCTTTGGCAGCGCGGCTGCCTTTGTCGCGAAGTCGTTCGGCAAAGGTGCTGTCTGGAGCTTTACGCCGGTCAGCTTTTCGATGTCGCGCAGCCAGCCTTTTTCCTCGCCCGCGACGAAGCTCACGGCGATGCCGGTCGCGCCAGCGCGTGCGGTACGGCCGATGCGGTGGACATATTGCTCAGGAACATTGGGCAGGTCGAAGTTGAAGACGTGGCTGACCCCCGACACGTCGATGCCGCGTGCAGCGATATCGGTCGCGACCAGAATCTTGATGTCACCTTTTTTGAACGCGTCGAGCGCGTCCGTGCGGGCATTCTGCGACTTGTTGCCGTGGATCGCAGCAGAGCGAACGCCTGCGGCCGCCAGATGCTTCACGATGCGGTCGGCACCGTGCTTTGTGCGGCTGAATACCAGTGCGCGCTCGATCGGCTCGTTCTTGAGCACGATCGTCAGCAGCGCCTGCTTCTCTGCCTGATTGACGAAGGTCGCGTATTGATCGACGCGCTCGGCGGTCGATGACACCGGCGTCACCGAGACGCGCACGGGGTCGTTCAGGAAGCGCGCCCCGAGTTCGGCAATAGACTTTGGCATCGTCGCCGAAAAGAACAGCGACTGACGCTGCTTCGGCAGCAGCTTGTCGATGGCCTTGAGCGCATGGATGAAGCCCAGGTCGAGCATCTGGTCAGCCTCGTCGAGGACGAAGATTTCGACATGGCGAAGGTTCAGTGCGCGCTGTTCGATCAGATCCATCAGGCGACCGGGAGTTGCGACAAGAACATCGAGACCCGCACCGCACATCTTGATCTGGCGACCGATCGGCATGCCGCCGAACACGACGCCGACCGACAGACGCTGGCCTTTGCTATAGTCTTCGAACGACTGGGCGATCTGGGCCGCAAGTTCGCGTGTCGGCGACAGGACCAGCATGCGGCAGCTTCCCGGGGGGCGGGGTTTTGGATTGGCGGTCAGGCGCATGATGCTGGGCAGTGCGAACGCCGCCGTCTTGCCCGTGCCGGTCTGTGCGATGCCGCACAGATCGCGGCCTTCGATCAATGCCGGGATCGACTGGGCCTGGATTGGAGTTGGCGTGTCATAGCCCTTGGCGGACAACGCACTGAGAATCTGCGGCGAGAGGCCGAGATCGGAAAATTTGGTCATGGAAATATAGACTCGTATCGAGCAGGCGCGCGGAACATCGTCCGGCACGCGTGCGGGTTGATGACAACCCGCGTGAAATGGGTAGCCGTTTGGCTGGAGCGTCAGCGGGTCCGGCCTGTCCCTGATTTTGTCAGGGCAATCACGCTGGCCGACCGGCATGACGAGGTTCGTCATGCTGCGCTGCGGCACCATATGGCCGATTACGGTGCGAAATGCAACCTATAGCTGCACGATTCCCCTGCTGAGGCCCGCCAGGACTGCGGAAATGCGGTCGTTTACCCCAAGTTTGCCGAAGATGCGACGTACGAAGGTATCGATTGTGGCGGGGGCCAGGCCAAGGATCGTCGCAATATCCGCGTTTGATTTTCCGTGCGCCATCCAGCGCAGCACTTCCGACTCGCGCTTTGACATGGAAACGTTGCCCCGGTCGTCGCGGCTGGCAATTATACACAATTTGCTGTGCATCGCCCGCGCAATATCGACAATTCGTTTTACCAACGGTTCGTCAGCCTCGATGATCGGACGTCCGAGAATAAATGCAGAGTAGGAATCACAGCCGTTTGATCCGAATAGTGGAACAGAAAGCGCATCAACCAAGCCGTGCAAATTCAGAAAATCGACGAACCGGCGCTGTCCTTCGGTCAATTCGATACGCGCCAGCACATCGCGCCATGTCATTGGCCGGGCGGCCGCCATCACAAAATCCGGAAATGGATCGTCGATCAGAAACTGCTGATCCGTAAGGAACTTTTCGACGTCCGGCTCCAACCCGAATGATACGACAATGGTTTTGGTGCTGATTTGCGAATGAAACGGCGGGGTCAGGAAATATCCGCCGGCAATTACGCCGATGTGGCGCAGCTGAGCGACGCCCTCATCAATGACGGACTGTATCGTGTCATTGGCATCCGGGGCGAACAGGTCGCGGCGCATGAGCGACTCCGGTGTTTCCATCGCTATCATGTCACGGTCGGTGTCCCGTAACAACGTGACAGACAAAATACATGTTCGGGCGCAGGGGCGCCCGCCTTGTTTATGGTAAAGAGATTTTTTGAATGTACGATGACCGAGGCCACAGGGCGGAATTCCACCTGTCGGCTGCTCAGGTTCGCCTGCTTGATGCGCGATTGACCCAAATGCGCGACGAACAGTTTCCCCAGGAATATTTTGCGCCGTCCCCGTGGCGTATGCTGCTCGATATCGAGCGCGCGACCCACACCGGCAAACCTTATCCCCATGCTGGGCCCAACGACATGCCGCCGACCACGGCGCTTCGTTACCTGGCGATGTTCGAACGTGACGGGCTGGTCGAATTTCGTCCCGATCCGCAGCTCGAAGGGCGCGACCTCATTGTTCTGACGCACAAGGGCGCGTCGGCGCTCAACGCCGTGTTCGAACAGGCTGCGCTCGCCTTCAACGACCTCGGTTAAGGGGTCGCCCCGCCGCGGTCCGTTCGCTAAGATGGCGCGATGAGCGGATATATCGAACACATTGTTGGCTGGCTGGCCGGGTTCACAACGGCGGTTATCGTCGCGATGGGATATCCGGGCGTCGCCCTGCTGATGGCGATCGAGAGCGCGTGCATCCCCTTGCCCAGCGAGATCATCATGCCGTTTGCCGGCTATCTGGTGGCACAGGGGCATTTCTCGCTGTGGGGCATTGCAACGGCGGGCGCGATCGGGTGCAACCTCGGCTCGATCGTGGCTTATGAGTTCGGCAAGCGCGGCGGACGGCCATTGGCACTGAAATATGGTCGCTATGTGCTGATCGACCATCATGACATCGACAAGGCCGACCGGTTTTTTGCAAAGTACGGCGACTGGGCAGTGTTAATCGGGCGGCTGTTGCCGGTGATCCGGACGTTCATCGCCTTTCCGGCAGGCGTGGCGCGGATGCCGCTACTGCGCTTCCATTTCTACACGTTCATCGGGTCTTGGCCCTGGTGCTACGCGCTTGGTTGGGTCGGCATGAAGCTGGGCGCGGCATGGGCCAGCGATCCCCGCATGAAGGCGGTTTTACATAGTTTCGACGTGGTCATCGTACTTGGTGTTCTGGCGGCGGGCGGCTGGTTCATCTGGCATAAACTCAGAAAGCGGCCCGAGGCATGAGCGATGCGCCAAAGAACATTGCACTGCTGATCGACGCGGACAATGCGTCGCACAACAGTCTCGACGACGTGCTGACTGTCTTGGCGGAACTGGGTGCGGTCAACATACGGCGCGCTTACGGCAATTGGTCGAAGCACGCGTTGAAAGGCTGGGCGGCAGCAACACAGACCCACGCGATCGAGCCGCAGCAACAGTTCGATCTGACCAAAGGTAAGAACGCCACCGACATGAAAATGACAATCGACGCGATGGACCTGTTGGCGAATGGCCGCGTCGAGGGGTTCGGGATCATGTCGTCGGACAGTGACTTCACGCCCATCGCCATGCGGCTGCGGCAGAATGGCCTGCCGGTCTATGGTTTCGGCACGTCTAAAACGCCGGAGGCATTCCAGAAGGCATGCACACGATTTATCGACGTCGGTGCATTGAGCGAACCGGCGTCTACGATCGCACAGCCAGTCCCAACACCGGAGAGGAGCCAGGTCGATCCGCAAGTTCTCGACCTGCTCGGCAAGGCGTGGAAAGCGGCGAAGCGCGATGAGAAGGGGTTCGCCAAACTCGCCGAGGTCGGCCAACTCGCGGGAAACCAGTCATCGTTCGACGCGCGCAGCTACGGCTATTCACGCCTGTCCGACCTGATCGCCAATGTTCCCGAATTTACCAGCGAAAAGCGCACAGACGGCATGTGGGTCAAACGGGTCCGATAGTCACTCCGCTGCGAGCAATGCTTCGGCTCCGCCCAGATCGACCGATACCAGTCGGCTGATACCCTGCTCGACCATAGTCACGCCGTAAAGGCGGTGCATGCGCGCCATCGTGACGGCGTTGTGCGTGACGATCAGGTAGCGGGTGTCGGTGTCGCGGGTCATCGCGTCGAGCAGGTCGCAGAAGCGCTCGACATTGGCGTCGTCGAGCGGCGCGTCGACCTCGTCGAGGACGCACAATGGGGCGGGGTTGGTCAAGAACAGCGCGAAGATCAGCGCGACCGCAGTCAACGCCTGTTCACCGCCCGAGAGCAGGGTCAGGCTGGTCAGCTTCTTGCCCGGTGGTTGCGCCATGATCTCCAGCCCGGCGTCGAGCGGATCGTCGCTGTCGATCATTTCGAGATGCGCTTCGCCACCGTTGAAGAGCGTGCGGAACAGCACGCGGAAATGTCCGTCGACCGCCTCGAATGCGGCGCGCAGCTTCTGGCGGCCTTCGCGGTTCAGGCTACCGATCGATCCGCGCAGCCGGTGTGTCGCTTCGGTCAACTCGGCGATCTCAGCGGCATTCTGTTCGCGCGAAGCTTCCAGCTCTGCGAGTTCCTGTTCGGCGACGAGGTTGACCGGACCGAGGCGTTCGCGGTCGAGCGTCAGGTTTTCCAGTGTTCGCGATTCCGCTTGGGCGTCGTCGATCGCATCCCCATTGAAACCCAGATTTTCGGGCAACAGCGGTGGCGGACATTCGAAGCGTTCGCCCGAGACACGGGCCATCTCCACGCGCCGCAATTCCTGATTTTCGGCGCGGGCGGCGGCACCGGCGCGGTCCTCGCGCGCGGCGGACAGGCCTTCGCCGATGGTCGCTGCGTCGGCCTCTCGCTCGCGCAACGCGGCTTCGGCGGTGCGTTCGGCGGCGATGGCAGCTTCCGCGAGCGAATTCGCCTCCTCGACGGCGGTCGTTGCGCGGCGGACGGAGCGGGCAGCGGCATCGGGCGCGTCGTCGAGCGTCTCTGCCTCGGCATCCAGCGCGGCGGCGCGGCGGGCCATGTCTTCGATTCGCTTGGATGCCTTGCCGCTGCGTTGCTTCCAGCTTTCGGACTCGGCGGTGGCGGATGCCTTGCGCACCCGATCTGCGTTGAGCGCGGCGTCGAGCGACGCAAGGTGCGACCGCGCGGCGACGACGGCTTCGCGCGCGCTGCGTGCTGTGCCGTCCAGCACTGAGAGCTGTGTGCCACGATCGTCGCTGGGCAGCGCTGCCTGTCGCGCTTCCGCATCGGCGCGTTCGCCCCGCGCAACGGTCAGGTCGGCTTCGATCCCCGCCATGCGCTCGACGATTTGCGCATGGGCAGCGCGAATGCGCTCGACAGCAGCGGCGGCAGTATCGACGGCACGTAGCGACTGACGGAGCGTGGAATCGGCTACGTCCCGCGCGGCACGCGATGCGGTGACCGCACGGGTTGCATCCTCGACCGCAGTGCGACCGGCAACAACAGCTGAGTCGGCAGCTTCGGTCGATGCGCGGGCGGCGGGGAGGACTGCCTCGATCTCGGTCAGGCGGTTGCGGCGGACAAGGCGTTCGGCTTCGGCAGCGCCGGTCCCCTCGCTGACGAAGCCATCCCAGCGACGCAACACGCCGTCCCGGGTAACGAGCCTCTGGCCAACCGCGAGTACGGCGCCCTCATCGCGCTCGACCACCGCGATCTGGGCAAGGCGACGCGCGAGTTCTGTTGGGGCACTGACGTAATTCGACAGCGGCGTCCCCGTCGGCAGGACAGGGTCGCTCTTGCCGATCTCCGCTCCCGCCCAGCGGCGCGGTGCTGCCGAACTACTTCCGACATCGGCAGCAAGATCGTCGGCAAGCGCTGCCGCGAGGGCGGCTTCATAGCCCCGTGTGGCGCCGACCCGCCCTAGCGCGCCCTTGGCCTCACGGGCAGGAGCAAGCGCACGGGCCTCGCTTTCAAGCGCGGCGAGTGCGGCGGCGCTTTCGGATTTCTCGGTCTGCGCCCTGGCAAGATCACCCGCCGCCTGTTCACGCGCTGCCTCGGCAGCGTCGAGCACGGCGCCAGCGGCTGCGAGTGCCGTTTCATTGTCGCCTTTGATTGCGATGGCCGTGACGTGATCTGCCTCGATCCGGTCGAGCGCAGGCAGTGCGTCACGCTCGGCAACAGCACGCGCAAGGTCGTGCTCGACGCGTTCGAGCCGGGCTGCTGCTGCGGCAACCGCCGCTTCGGCCACACGGCGTTCGGCACCGCGCTCGGCGGCTTCGGCTGTTGCCTTGGCCAGCACCAGTTCGGCCTCGCGCGCTTCGGCTTCGGCTTGGGCGACGCGCGCGGCACGGTCTGCGCGCTCGCTATCGGCTTGCGCGATCCGTGCTGTCAATGCCTTCACCTCATCGGCAAGCCGCGCCAGCGCATCGCCGGCATCGCTCGCCAGTTCGCCTTCGCGCTCCCGATCGGCAGCCAGGCGTTCGCGCTCAGCCGTCAGTCCCGCGATCCGCGTTTCGATCGTGCGTAATTCGCCTTCTGCGCTGGATAGCGCGTGACGCGAGTCCGACGCCGAATCGCGCAGCGCCTGCGCGGCGGAGCGGGCTTCGGCCAGTTTATCCGCTGCATCGCGGCTGAGCGCGGCGGCGACGCGCTGCGCCTCGGACGCCTTGGCAACGCGTTCTTCGGCTGTGCTTGCTTCCGCCCGAGCCGCATCGGCGGCGGCGGCGGCATCGCGCCAGCGCGCAAAGATCAACCGTCCCTCCGCCACGCGAATGGCGTCGCTTAGCTTGCGATAGCGTTCGGCCGAGCGCGCCTGCCGCCGCAACACGCCAATGCGCGCGTCCATTTCGCCCATGACCTCCGCGACCCGCGCAAGGTTGGTTTCGGTCGCCTTCAGCCGGATCTCGGCCTCTCGCCGACGCACATGCAGGCCAGCGATCCCGGCGGCTTCCTCCAGCATCGCGCGTCGCTCTGCGGGTTTCGCTGCGATAACCGCGCCGATCTTTCCCTGGCTGACGAGGGCAGGGGAGTGCGCACCCGTTGCAGCATCGGCAAACAGCAGTTGTGCGTCGCGCGCACGAGCGTCGCGACCGTTGATGCGATAGGCCGATCCCGCGCCGCGCTCGATACGCCGCGTGATCTCGATATCCTCTTCATCGCGTTCGGCGAGGATCGAGACTTCGGCGAACTGGCGCTGCGGACGGGTGGCGGTCCCGGCGAAGATCACGTCTTCCATACCTGACCCACGCAGCGATTTCGGCGATCCTTCGCCCATCGCCCAGCGGATCGCCTCGAGCAGGTTGGACTTGCCGCAACCATTGGGACCGACGACGCCGGTCAGGCCCGGCATGACGCGCAGCTCGACGGAGTCGACGAACGACTTGAACCCCGACAATTTGACGCGCGCTATCTTCAATGCCCAACCCCTTGTGGGTCAGGCTAGCGTCACGTCACGCAGACGTCACGCCGGGCCACACAGAAAACTGTGGATTAAGCGCGCCCTTATGCTCCGGCCGCGCGCAATTCGGGCTCGAGCAGTTTCCAGTCGGCGACATTCTCGACGGTCTTGCCGTTGATGATGAACGTCGGCGTACCGGTAATGTTGTACGTCTTGTTGCCGTCGTCGCGCAGCTTGATCAGCTTGTCGCCCAAACGCGGGTCGGCGAGGCACTGGGCGATCGCTTCCTTGCTGACGCCGCGCGCCGCGACGAACTGGTCGAGGCCGCTGGCCTGTGCCAGCGCCGTAGTCTGCGCCGCCAGCGGCAATGATTGCAACCGCTGCGCCTCTGCCTGTGGCAGTGCCATCAGCTTGCCGATCCAGTCCTGCTGGGCCGCATATGTCGCATCGAGGATCGAGAAGAACGGCTCCGGCCCGCCGCACTGGACCAGCGCGGTCGCCATCAAATCCTGTCCGTGAAGCAGGTAGCTGCGGAATTCATAGCTGACCTTGCCGCTCTTTACGTAGTTGTTCTTCAACGCCTCGCCGGATGCGGCCGAAAAGGCGGCGCAATGCGGGCAGGTGATCGAGCCGTACTCGATCAGTTTGATCGGCGCGTCGGGGTTACCCATGCGGAAACCGCCCTCGGGCGTGGCGACAACCGTGGTCGCCCATTCGGTGCCGGCGGGGGCTGCCTTGCCGGCTACGGGCGCCGCAGCGGTCGTGCTGCTGTTGTTACCGGTGGCGTTGCATGCCGTCAGTGCCAGCGCCGCTACGCCTGCAATCATCATTCGCGTCATGGTGTTTGCCTCTTTCAGGATTTTTCGGCTTGCTGCAGGTCGAATTCGACACTGCCCCAGGTGTTGCCGTCAAGGGGTTGGTCGTTGATGAAGAAACTCGGGGTTCCGGACAGTTTGCGGACGTTCACGGCATCACGCGTCATTGCCTGGATACGCCCTTGTTCGGCAGTGTCACCGATGCACTTGTCGAGCGCAGCAGCAGGTACGCCGCGCTTAGCCATCAGTTCGAACAGCCCGCTGGCACGGCCCCACGCCTTCATGCCCGCCGATGGGTTCTTGGCATAGGGCGCCGGGTTGAATTTGGTGCCCTTGGCCATCAATGCCTGCTGATTGGCGAAGATGGCATCGTGGTTGCCCTTGAACTTCGCCGTCCCGCCACAGCGTGCGGCCAGCGCGAAGGTGAAGTCGAGACCGTTCAACAGGAAGTTGCGAACCTCGAACGAGACTGTTCCCTTGGCGATATGATCACGCATCAGCGGCACGGCACTTTCGGTCGCGAAGTGCTGACAATGCGGGCAGGTATACGACATATATTCGACCAGCCGGATCTTCGCTGCCGGGTTGCCGATGAGGAAACCGCCCATAGGCGAACGCACGACGGCTTTGGTCCAGTCCACATTAGGTGCAGGGCTTGCGGCACCGATGGTCAGAAACGCAAGGCACGCGAGCAACAGGCGCATCAGCTGATCTTTCCGAGCACAGGAATGTTACGCGCCGCCGCAACGCCGCGTGCCAGTGACTCGAGCACAGTCCGCAGCTCCGGATCGGCAACCGTGCGCAGCGAATCGCCCAGATCGGTGGGAACCGGAACCGATGGCAGTGGCGTTGCGCGCTTCGCGCCCGGGGGCAGGCTGCCCTGACGGATCACGACGCGCGCGACGGCGGCATAACCGAAGAAGCGGTTCACCCGCTCGATCATCGTCGGGATGACGTGCTGCATCATCGGCGCATGGGCGCCCGTGACGACGATCGTCATGACGCCGTCCTCGCGTTTTCCATGCGGAAAGCGAATCGATTCGGGGGCGGAGGCATGGGCGTATTTTTCACCCACGATCTCGTTCCAGCGGCTGACCACCGAGGACTGGATAAAGCCGAATTTGCGGAACGCCGTGCGACCGATGTCGGGTACGATGTCGGCTACCGAACGCGGGCGCATCGAGCGAACGGATTCGGGGATTGGTTGCGGACGTTTCGCCATCTGCGCTTCCATGGCACAGGCTGTCCGTGCCCGTCGAGAGTCCTGATATCCCCAACGACATTTCTGTGATGCTGCTTCGCTGGTATGATGTGCACGCGCGTACGCTGCCATGGCGCGCGGCGCCGGGGCAGCAGGCGCCTGATCCCTATCGTGTGTGGCTGTCAGAAGTAATGTTGCAGCAGACCACGGTTGCTGCGGTTGTCCCCTATTTCGCCAAGTTCACGCAGGCATGGCCGACGGTACAGACGCTGGCGGCGGCGGAGACGGCGGACGTGATGTCGGCGTGGGCTGGCCTCGGCTATTATGCCCGTGCCCGCAATCTGGTTGCCTGTGCGAAGGCGGTCGCGGAGCTTGGTCATTTCCCCAATACCGAGGATGGACTGCGCGCACTGCCGGGAATCGGTGCTTACACCGCAGCGGCCATCGCCGCGATTGCGTTCGGGCGCCGCGCGGTAGTCGTCGATGGCAATGTCGAGCGTGTGGTTGCACGGCTGTTCGTGGTCGAAACGCCACTGCCGGCGGCCAAGCCCCAGCTTTATCGCCTGACCGATACGATCACGCCCGACGCCCACAGCGGCGATTTCGCTCAGGCGATGATGGATCTGGGCGCGACGATCTGTACACCACGCAATCCGTCGTGTCTCGTATGCCCACTTGCCGAGCGGTGTGCGGCGCGCACGGCGGGTGATCCCGCCCAATATCCGAAGCGGTTGCCGAAGATTGCCAAACCCGTGCGGCATTGGGTGGCGCTATGGGTCGAGCGTGATGGCTGCGTTTTGCTCGTCCGACGCCCGGACAAAGGGCTGCTCGGCGGGATGCTGGCGCTGCCCTCTAGCGTCGCCCCGACCTCCGCCGGGACGACGCTAGGTGTCGTCACCCACGTCTTCACTCACTTTACCTTGCATCTTTCGGTACATCGGGCCGCTCCCGACGAAGGTTGCCCCTTGCAACTGGGTGGCCAATGGTGGGACATCGCGAAACTCGGCGAAGCCGGTCTGCCGACGCTGTTCGCAAAGGCTACCCGAGTCGCAATGATGGAGGAGTGATGCATGTTCGACGCGGCGTTTGATCGCAGACAGTTCCTTGGCGCCACGGCGCTCGCTGGCGCCACGGCGCTCGCTGGCGCGATGGCCCTTTCACCCGGCTGGGCCTGGGCGCGCACGACCGATGCCAAATGGACCGGCGTTCAAGCCCTGCTCGACGGCTATGTCGCAGAGGATAAGATGCCGGGTGCCGCTGCGGCGATCGGGCGCGGAACGGCGCAGGCCGATTTCCTTTTCGCGGGCAAGGTCGGGCGCGGGCGCGACCGTTTGGTCGATGCCGACACCCTCTACCGTGTCTATTCGATGACGAAGCCGATCACGGCGATGGCGGCGATGATGCTGATCGAGGACGGCAAGCTTGGCCTCGACCAGGACGTCGGCGACTTCATTCCCGGCTTCAAAAAGCCGATGGTGATCGTCGATCAGATGGTGAGCCTCGACGCCAAGCCCGCGACCAGGCCGGTCACGGTGCGCGGTCTGATGACCCACAGTTCGGGCCTTGGCTACATCATCACGTCGAAGGGCAAGCTGCTCGAGGCGTATGCGAAACTCGGGCTCACTGGCGGGCTTCTCAGCAAGGCGGATATCCCGGGCTTTCCCAAGCTCACGCCCGCGCCGACGCTCGCCGAGTTCGGCGACCGCATCGCATCGCTTCCGCTGATGTACGAGCCCGGCACGAAATGGAGCTATTCGGCGGGGCTCGACGTGCTTGGCCGCGTTATCGAGGTTGCCAGCGGGATGCCGTTCGAAAAATTCCTGCAGACGCGCATCTTCGATCCGCTCGGCATGACGTCCAGCTTTTTCCACGTACCGGTTTCCGAACTGCCACGACTCGTCACGAACTACGGCGTGGCAAACGGACAGCAGTTCCCGATCGATGGTGGTGCTGACAGCGTCTATACCGATACGGCAACGCTGCCCCTCGGTGGCGGCGGGCTGGTGATGAGCCCGCGCGATTACGACCGCTTCCTGCTGATGCTCGCGGGCAGGGGGGCCATCGGAAGTACACGTCTGATGAAGCCGACGACGGTTGCGCTCGCCATGTCGAACCTCCTGCCCCCCGCCGTCATGACCAGCGGCACCTTTGCCGACGGCCAGGGCTTTGGCGCGGGTGGCCGTGTGGTGATCAATCCGAAACCCGGCGGAGCAGGCATGGGAACCTATGGCTGGGGCGGGGCGGCGGCGACGGTCGCTTTCGTCGATCCGACCAAGGGTATTCGTGGTTCCGGGTTCGCGCAGTTCATGCCCAGCGAAGCGATCCCGTTCACGACCGACTTTTCCAAAAGCGTGTACGCCGGACTGTGACGACCGTCGCTGGGCTGACCGGATCGAGGTTGGATCGCGCAGATTATCTGCGCGCCGATGCGGAGGCTTATGCGGCAGTGCTGGGCGACTGGCGGGCGCGCGTCCTGAAGCTCGAGGGGCTCGCTCCGGCGATTTCCGACACGAACGCGCTCGTATGGGGAAGCCTTGCCGATCTCTCAGAAGAGGCCGAACTGGTCTTGCTCGGCCTTGACGGCGATCGTCCGCACTTCGTCGAGATCGTCGTCGCGTCCGAGCCGTCGGTGATGCGCTCGCCCGCCATGTTCCGTGCGCTCACGATATTGTCGGCGGAGGATGCGGCGACTTTCGCGACGGCGCTCAGCCTGATCACTTGGCACAACAACCACCGGTTCTGCAGCCGTTGCGGCAGTACGACAACGCTGTTCCGCGCGGGCTGGGGCAGGAAGTGCGACAGCTGCAGCACCGAACATTTCCCGCGCACCGATCCGGTCGTCATCATGCTCGCAGAGCATTCGGGCCGCGCTCTTGTCGGCCGCCAGCCCCGCTTTCCGCCGGGCAACTATTCCGCGCTGGCGGGGTTCCTCGAACCGGGCGAATCGATCGAGGAGGCGGTGCGGCGCGAGATCAAGGAGGAATCGGGCGTCACTTGTGGTGAAGTCCGCTATGTCGCCAGCCAGCCCTGGCCGTTCGGCGGGGCGCAACTCATGATCGCCTGCGTTGCCGAGGCGTTGGATGATGCGATCACCATCGATACGCGCGAACTGGAAGACGCGATGTGGGTGACCCGCGAAGAAGCGCGCGCCGCGCTGGCGGGCGACCCCGATGCCCGCTTCAAGGCGCCACCGCCGTTCGCTATCGCGCATACGCTGTTGAGGCACTGGGTTCAAAGCGGGTCGAAGGACTCCGCTTCGTAAAGGCGCACATCGCGGTCGCCCACGCCGAGTGCTGCCGATGCCGCGCGATAGGCCACAAAATGCGGAGTAGTCGTGTGTGCCTTTAATGCGACGCGGTCGACCCAGCGCTCGCTGACGTGGAACAGTCCTGGGTCGAGAATATCTTCGGCAAACGCATAGGCCTCACATCCGTCTTCCGCGCGAGATGCTGTGACGACCTTGCCGAGCTCGATGCGCGCTTCGGCAATATGCTCGGCGGGAAAACGAATGGTTCCGACAATGATGAGCATGCTCTGTCCCTGTCTAAGTACGCGCGCGCGCCCGAGGATATGTTCCAAGGATACGGACCCATTTCGAATGAAAGGCGAGTTCTTCCAGCGCCCGTCTGACGTTCGCTTCATCGGGATGCCCCTCTATATCGGCGAAGAACTCCATCGCGACAAAGCTCGCGCCGCGCTGGTAACTTTCGAGCTTGGTCATGTTGACGCCGTTGGTCGCAAAGCCCCCCAGCGCCTTGTAGAGCGCGGCGGGCACGTTCTTCACTTCGAAGATAAAGGTGGTCATGACTTCCGGCGGAAGGTCGCGCAGCGGCGCCACGCGCGCCAGCACGACGAAGCGCGTCATGTTGTCGTCGGAATCCTCGAGCGATTCGGCCAGCGTCTCCAGGCCATAGATCGCAGCGGCCTTTGGCGGGGCGATCGCCGCCACCGCAGGGTCGCCCTGTTCCACGACCAAGGCAGCGGCGCCAGCAGTGTCCGAATAGGCGACCGGCTGGATCCCCCGCATACGCAACCAGTTGCGACACTGGCCCAGCGCCTGCGGGTGGCTGGTCGCTTGGCGCACACCATCGAGCGGCCCCAGGCCCAACAATGCGTAGCGGATCGGCAGGAAATGCTCGCCGGTAATGACCAGTCCCGATTCGGGCAGCAGGAAGTGGATGTCGGACACCCGCCCGTGCAGCGAATTTTCGATCGGAATCATCGCGCAATCGGCGCGCCCCTCCTTCACCGCATCGATAGCATCGTCGAACGCGAAGCAGGGCAGGGGCAGGCCGTCCGGAAACGCCTGTTCCGCCGCAATTTGCGAGTTCGCACCGGGTGCGCCCTGGAATGCGACCGCGCGATGCGGCGCAGCTTCGGCAGCGGCAACCATGGTCGCGACGATGGGCAGGGCGGGCGCGGGATAGTCTTGCATAGGTGGGCGAGCGCCTAAGGCCGATGATGCGCTGCCGCAAGCGCGCTTGCAGTTGCGCGCCGCCGCTTATAGAGGCCAGCGCAAATCCAAACATCGAAATCGGGGCTTGCTGCGTACACATGGACAATCGGTCGAACATTATCGCCATGATGGGCCTGGGTGCCCTGATCGTCGCACTGGGCGGCAGCATCGTTGCAGGCGATTATTTCCACAGCGGACGGCCCGAGAAGATGGGCTATGTCGTCGAGGGCGTCGAGGAAGTCGGCGGATCGAGCGGTCCTGCGGCGCAAGTCGATATTGCGACCCTGATGCCGACCGCCGACCCTGCCAAGGGAGAGGAAGTCTTCAAGAAGTGCGCATCGTGCCACAACGCGACACAGGGTGGCGCGAACGGCATCGGTCCGAATCTTTACGCGACGATCGGTGACGAAATCGGACACGGCAAGGGTGGTTTCGCCTTTTCTGACGCCCTGAAGAACAAGGGCGGCAAGTGGGACTTCGCGGCGATGAGCGCATGGCTCACCTCGCCCAAGGCGTTTGCACCGGGCACCAAGATGAGCTTCGCTGGACTGTCGAAGGCAGAGGATCGTGCCAACGTCATCGCCTACTTGAACAAGCAGGGTTCGAACCTGCCGATTCCGCCGGCACCTGCTGCGGGTGCCGCCCCCGCGAATGCAACCGAAGGTAACGCGACAGCGCCAGCTGATAACGCGGCTGTACCGGAGGCGAATGCGGCTGCCCCGGCTGCTGCTCACAAATAGCCGTCGCCCCGGCGGAGGCAGCTATCGTTAAAGTGCGCTTTGGCAAAAGGCGGCTACACCTATATCGTCACGAACAAGCCGTTCGGTATTCTGTACGTGGGCGTAACTGCGGACATCGCCGAGCGGATGATCGCGCACCGCAGCGGCCGCGGGTCATCATTTGTCAGAAAATGGGGATTGCACCGGCTGGTGTTGATCGAGGCGCATGACCGCATCGAGGACGCAATCGCACGTGAAAAGGCGCTGAAAAACTGGAACAGGATTTGGAAGCTGCGCCTGATTGCGGAGCAGAATCCTGAGTGGCACGATCTGTTCGATACGCTTAATTGCTGATCACGACGGGCGTCGCCCCGGCGGAGGCCGGGGCCGCTAGTGGCTAAAGAGCGATGATCGAACGTGGCTAGATCGACACACTTGCCGACAACGGCCCGGGCCTCCGCCGGGGCGACGCCTTTGTCCTTACTCCGCGTAGAACTTCTGCACGGCTGCCCAGGCCTCCTCGGCGGTTTCGACCCATGTGATCAGGTCGATGTCGCGCTCGGAGATCACGCCTTCCTCGGCCAGCGCCTTGAAGTTCACCACGCGCTCCCAGAATTCACGTCCGAACATCAGGACCGGCATCGGCTTGATCTTGCCGGTTTGGATCAGGGTCAGCAGTTCGAACGTCTCGTCGAACGTCCCGAAGCCGCCCGGGAACACCGCCACCGCGCGCGCGCGGAGCAGGAAGTGCATCTTGCGCAGCGCGAAATAGTGGAACTGGAAGCTTAATGATGGCGTGACGTACTTATTGGGCGCCTGTTCGTGCGGCAGGACGATGTTGAGCCCGACCGATTCAGCGCCGACGTCGGCAGCGCCGCGGTTGGCCGCCTCCATGATCGAGGGGCCACCGCCCGAACACACCACGAAGTGCTTCCACCCGCTCGAATCCTGCGGGAATTCGCTGGCAAGCCGCGCGAGTTTGCGCGCTTCCACATAATAATGCGCCTTTGCCTCCAGGCTTTTGGCGACTGCCGGATCGGGATTATTCGATTTGGTGCCAGGCTCGGGGATACGGGCAGACCCGTACATCACGATCATCGATCCGATCTTTGCTTCGTCGAGAAGCAGTTCCGGCTTCAGCAGTTCGAGCTGGAACCGGACCGGACGCAAGTCCTCGCTCAGCAAGAAGTCCATGTCCTGGAAAGCAAGCTTGTAGGCGGGATGTTCGGTCTGCGGGGTAGAGATACCCTGCTTGGCGGTTACGGCTTCCTGCGCGGCGCGTGGGAAGACACGGTTGGGGATACGAGCGTCAGTCATCCCGGTTCGTTAGCGACAGAACGGCCCTCTGCCCATGTCGAAATGCAGGTGGTCGCGGTGCGCGGCATTGTAATCGGGGCTCAGCACCGTGTCGAACCGGCGACAGGCCGATGCGCGGACGCTGCGCAGGAATTGCCCCTCGCGCTCGTCTCCGCTCCAGCCATTCAGAACACTGATCCGCCGTCCGTCCTTCAGGACAAAGGCCGACACATCGACGGCATTGGCAAAGGCATGTTCGGACAGTTTACCGGTCGCCGCGCCGTTGACGTTGCGACAGCTGTAGGTGCCCATCGTCTCCACCTTCACGACGGGCGATCCGAACTCGGCCATTGCCGGGGTCTGCAGGTCGCTCTGCACCCACAGGGTGAAAGCATAACCCAAGCCACAGGTCATCGCGCCCAGATTGGTCACCGGCGTCCCGATGTCGCGGAGCTGCACACTGCCGAGCGCCGAACACTGGCCGGAGAACGTCCGGTCGGGCAGCAACGCATAGCGCGCGACGATTCGGTCCATCCTGGCGAGGCACTGGCGTAGCGCAGCGGTGTCGGTTCCGCGCACGGGCGGTTGGACGGGCGGGCGCTGATACCGCGGTCCGGACATGCAGGCGGACAGGGTAAGGAGCAGGAGTACGGTGCGACGCATGGCGTTTGTTTTAACGACACTTTCCCCCCCCGTCATTCCCGCCTTCGCGGGAATGACGGGGGAAGATGCGCTCCCATTGCCGCAACACGGTTGACGGTTAACAATTCGCCGCTATGAGCGCCCTCGGGCCACGCGGTCCCAACGCCGCGCTGCTCTCTGTGAGGAGAGAATACATGACTGAGTTACTACGTCCCGACGCCAAACCTGCGCGTCCCCACTTCAGCTCCGGACCCTGTGCCAAGCCGCCCGGCTGGGATGCTGCGCGCCTTGCGACCGTATCGCTTGGCCGTTCGCACCGCTCGAAAATCGGCAAGGCGCGGCTGCAATACGCGATCGACCTGACCCGCGAGATTTTGGGCGTGCCCGACACGCACCGCATCGGCATCGTGCCGGGGTCGGACACCGGCGCATTCGAAATGGCGATGTGGACGATGCTGGGCGCAAAGCCCGTCACCGCGCTCGCCTGGGAAAGCTTCGGCGAAGGCTGGGTGACCGACGCGGTCAAGCAACTCAAGATCGAGCCGACCGTGCT
>JBDUBD010000129.1:0-6292 GCA_040004295.1 Sphingomonadales bacterium
CGGGTCGACCGCAAAGCTGTGCACCGAGGTCAGGATACCCGAGCGGACGAGGAATGTGCCGATCATCGACATCGAAAATGCGACGACCGCCAGCATGATCGTCCATGCCCGCAAGCCGTCACGGGTCGCAAGGACGGTGACCGAATGGAGCAAGGCGGTGGCCGCGAGCCACGGCATCAGCGATGCGTTCTCGACTGGATCCCAGAACCACCAGCCGCCCCAGCCCAACTCGTAATAGGCCCAGTAACTCCCCGCCGTGATGCCCAGCGTCAGGAATATCCATGCGCCCAACACCCAGGGCCGCATCGCGCGTGCAAATGTCCGGTCGACTTCGCGTGTGACCAGGGCTCCGACCGCGAAACTGAACGCGACCGACATGCCGACATAGCCGAGGTAAAGCGTCGGCGGGTGGAACGCGAGGCCGGGATCCTGCAAAAGCGGATTCAGCCCCTGCCCGTCCTCCGGCACCGGAAACACGCGCGCAAACGGGTTCGATGCGAACAGGAGGAAGGCATAAAAGCCGAAGCTGATCAGCGCCTGTGCGCCCAGCGTCGCCGTCAGGGTCCGTTCGGAAATTTTCCGTTCGAAGATGGCGACGGCGGCACCCGCTGCACCGAGGATCGCAACCCACAGGAGCATCGACCCTTCGTGATTGCCCCATGTTCCGGCGAATTTGTAGAGCCAGGGTTTCAGCGAATGGCTGTTTTTCACGACCAGTGCGACCGACATGTCCGACCGCAGGAAGCACGTAATCAGCAGCCCGAAGGCAAGCACGATGACGCCACCCTGCACGATCGCCACCGTGCGGACGCCGCGGCGCATGTCAGTGCGTCGATCATCGACGCCAAGTGCAGCCAGCGCAAATTGCAACAGCGCAAGCGCCGCCGCCATCCACAATGCTGCAAGGCCGGCCTCGGCGATCATCGTGTCTCGAGCGTCGTCGTCTTGTGCTGCTTGCCGTCCATCTGCGGAGGCATGTAGCGCTCGTCGTGCTTGGCGAGCAGGTTGTTGGCCACGAAAACTCGTCCTTCGAAAACGCCTTCCGCGACCACGCCCGAATTTTCGCGGAACAGGTCGGGCGGAATGCCCTTGAAATGCACGTTCACTTCGGACGGTCCATCATGGACGACGAATGTCATGGTAACGCCATCAGCCATGCGTGTGACGCTTCCCCCCTTCACCATCCCGCCCAGGCGAATGGCCCGACCCTGCGGCACACCGTTTTTGGCAATGTCGGCAGGAGAATAGAAATAGCTCGCCCGGTCACCAATGGCCGACATGGCCAGCAGCCCCGACCCGATGATGGCGACAAGGGCGAGGATTGCGAGGATCAGGCGTTGTTGCTTGGGTTTCATCGGCGTGGAAGATTTTCGACCGCATTTTCCGCGCGCGTCATGGATCGCCATGACAGGAATGTGATCAGCGCCGCCCCGCCCAGGGTTAGCCCATAAGCCGCAATGACGAACGGCCAGGGGTTCATGCCGCCGCCATTCTTGCGAGCCGCGCATCGACTTTGGCAAGCGCGAGCAACGTCCGCATCCGCATGAGGACTATTGCGCCGAACAGCAGGGTAAAGCCGGTTACTGTCAAACCCAGCGGCCACAGCAACTCGGCCGAAATGGCCGAGCCGCGCAACGTGATCGACGGTGCCTGATGCAGCGTGTTCCACCATTCTACCGAATATTTGATGATGGGCAGGTTCACAGCGCCGACCAGGCCATAGATCGCGGTCACGCGGCTGACGCTGCCGCGTTCGCTGCTCCGCGACGCCAGCGCGATATAACCGATATAGAGAAACAACAGGATGAGGACCGACGTCATGCGCCCGTCCCATTCCCACCATGTGCCCCAGGTCGGCCGACCCCAGATTGACCCGGTCGCCAGGCAGATCGCAGTGAACATTGCGCCCGGCAAGGCGATCGCGCGCGCCGCCACGCCTGACAAAGGGTGACGCCAGACAAGTTGCGCGAGGCTGGCGAGTGCAATGCCGCTCCATCCCGCCATCGACAGCCATGCTGCCGGAACGTGGATGTAGAGAATGCGGACGGTTTCACCCTGGAGGTAATCGGGTGGCGTCAGGAACAGTCCCGCAAAACTGCCAAGCGCGATCAACAACGCGCCGCCGAGCCCGAAAACAATGGTCAACGGCTTTGCGAGGCGAAGAAAGCGCGCGGGATTTGCGTAAGCATGCATTGCAGATCGCCCTAGCGTAGGCGCGCGCACCTTGGAAAGGTGCTTGAAAGCTAACGCCCGATCAGCTTCTGCGCCATCCGGTCGGCCACCTTGGCCGGTGTGTCTCCGGAGGATGCGCTTTCGCTCCAGATCGCTTCGAGCCGCGCGGGGATCGCGTCGATCCGCGCCTTGACCTGGGCATCGCCGTCGGCCCCCGCCGTCCGCATGACATTTATAATGCCGCCGGCGTTGATGACATAATCGGGTGCATACAGGATGCCTCGCGCCGCGAGTTCGACGCCCTGAACCTCGGTCGGCAACTGGTTGTTAGCGCCGCCTGCAACTGCTGCAACCTTCAGGCCCGCGATGACGTCGCTGGTCAGGACTGCGCCCAGCGCGCACGGGCTGAAGACATCGGCTTCGACAGACAGGATCGCGTCGGCCGCAACTGCCTTCGCGCCCAATTCTTCGGCGAGGGCAACGGCACGATCGGCGTTGACATCGGCAAACGTCAGGCGAGCACCGTCCACCGCCAGCCGCCGTGCCAGCCCGCCGCCAACGCTGCCCACGCCTTGAATCGCGATATGAACGCCAGAGACGCTGTCCTTGCCCAGCGCGCGTTTCACCGCCGCCTTGACGCCCAGATAAACGCCACGAGCGGTCGAGGGGCCGGGATCGCCACCCTGCCCCGGTAATCCTGCCACGTGCTTCGTCACAAGCGACAGCGCCACCATGTCGGCCTCGCTCATGCCAACGTCCTGTGCGGTAATGTATCGCCCACCGAGGCTGTCTACCGAACGCGCAAACGCCTCGAGCAGTGCCGCCGTCTTGGTCCCATCTGAATCGGCGAGGATGACCGCCTTGCCGCCACCCGCAGGCAGGCCTGCCATTGCGTTCTTGTAGCTCATGCCGCGCGACAGCCGAAGCGCATCGGTGATCGCGCTTTCGTTGTTGGCATAGTGCCAGAAGCGCGTACCGCCCGCTGCCGCACCGAGGGTCGTCGAATGGATTGCGATAATCGCCGAAAGCCCGCTCGACCGGTCGTGGAACAGGTGGACGCCCTCATGGGCGTCGAAATCGGGCAGGTCCATGGGGGCGGTCATGGTCACTCCAGTGATTGAAATTTAGTTGCTGAATAGCGCAACATTATGTCGCGCTCAACCTCAGACCCTCTTGAATGCGGAAAAAGAAAGGGAGGCGCTGGGGCGATCGACGGGGATTGAACCCGCAACCTCCGGTACCACAAACCGGCGCTCTAACCAATTGAGCTACGATCGCCACGCAATGGCGCGCGCGCCGCCCCTAGGCAACGCAACCGGTCAACGTCAAGCTAAAGTGCGCCGGTAAGCCGGATTACGAAACCGGTCGGACCCTGCGAAAAGCCTGCTGCGGCAAGCTTTGCCACCGTCGCCTGGTCCGCGGCACGGACGGCAAACTCTGCGCGCCACTTGCCGGCGCCGTCGATACGCAGGTCCAGACGTTCCATTCCCGACTGGCCGACCAGTGCCAGGAGCAGCATCTTCCCATCACAACGCAGCGTGCCGGTCATGCCACCGGGCAGGGTCATGCCGCCGATGTCTCCACCGACCACCGCGCGGACATTGCCCGTCGCTTCCGAACAATGGGTGCCGCTGAACTGACCCGTCGCATCGTCGAGAACGAACTGTGCGATCGGCAAGGGCTTCACGCGGATGCCAGCGTCGACCGGGCCGATACCATGCGCGATGCCGAAGCCGGTCGGCGTCGCCACCAATGTCCCGCGCAGGCGTACGCCGACAAATTGAAGCCGGGCCTGCCCGGTCAACAGGGCAAGTGGCAACAAGCCGACCCGTGTATCTCCGAGCGGTAGTCCGGCAAGCTGGGCATCGTGCAAAACTCCCGACCAGATGGTGCCGGTTGCGGTGCGCGCGCTGAGCCCCGATTCGCGCGGTAGAACCATTGGCAACATTACCGAAAGCGGAAGCTGAACGACCAGCATGACCAGTACTGCGGCTATGATTAGCGCAATCCGCGCCCGGCGCGTCACCGCCCCCGCATCCGGACAACGCCCTCCACCGCGAGCGTTGCGTCGCTGTTGGTGCGCAGGGTGAGTTTGTCGACGATGATGCCCTGCTGCTCCAGCGCGCGCAGCCAGGTGAACAGTGCCGGCGCCCGCGCGGAGGAGATTGCAATCGTGGCACGGTCTCCTCCCTGGCCGTCGAGCCGGGATAGTGTGAACCCGTTCGCTTCCGCCGCTTGCCCCACCGCTGTCGGCAGCGACATGCCCAAGGCCGGCGGTGCGGTCTTGCGCGCACGGGTGATCCCTTCCGCAGCAGCGGCAATGCGTCCTGCGTCGAGCGTCGCGGCGTTCAGCCGGATCTGGGCCGTCTCGTGCATCGAATTGATCGGCCGAATAATCAGCAGCCAGAGCAGCACGAAGCCGATCAGGACGAACATGATGCCCAGCAGCCAGCGTTCGCGCTGATCGCGGCCCATCCACCAGTCGCGCGCCTGATCCATCATCGCGCGGTCACCGTGATGTCGCGATAGGGGCGCCCCTGGTTGGCTACGATCGGACCTGTCGTGGCGCGCAGTCCCGCTGCGGCAATGCGCGCCTCGACCGCGTCGAGATCAGCTGGGCTACCGGCGCGCACGGTCGCACGAAGCCCCCCTTCGCCGTCGAAGATCATCGAACCAAGCTCCACGTTGGGCGTGGCGTTGACGGCGGTTGCGTAGGCGCTCGCAAGCGGCGTGAAACCGCCCCCTGCGCCTGCGACGGCGGTCAGTCGTGCCTCGACTTGCAATGCGGGGTCGGTCACGACGGTGCCGGGTGGCAGCAAAGCCGCTGCGCGCGACTGGTTGTCCGATTCGATCCCGCTTGCAGTGAGGTTGGTCCGCATGATCGACACGATCTGTGTTATCAGGATCAGCACACCGAGGATCAGCGCCATGACCGCAAAACGCCGCAACCTCGCGGCATCGGCGGCCCATTGCCGTCGCTTTGCAAACGGTCCCTGCCGCAGGTCCGCGTTGACGCCATCGACGCTCCGGACAAGCGCTTCTTCCATTGCAGGGCGGTCGAATGTCGTGATCGCGCCAGCACCGAGAAGGAACCGCGTCAGCGTTTCGTCGTCGAGCAAGGCGGCGTCGCGCCCGCGAAGAACCGTCTCGTTGTCGAATGTGGCACGGACGAAGCCTGCCTCCGGGATCGGCAGCAGCAATGGCGCGGCGAGCAGCCGGTCGGGGTCGAGGCCGACGTCTGCCAGCGAGACAAGACGCTCAGTCACGCGGACAGATTCGATCGAAACAACTGTCCGGTTGCCATCTTCGTCGGCTGGCCCCGCAGCGACATGCAAAGCTTCGATGGGAGTCAGGCTGTGTTCGGCCATGGCAAGCCGCGCGGCGGCGTTCGCCTGCGCATCCGACAAATTGGGCAACGGGAGCGAGCGCACCGTGACATCGCGCGCAGGCACGATAGCCACGATGGTTTCGCCGTCTTCGGCAGGTAGCGCTTCGGAAATTGCCTCGCCCCGCCCGGTGACCCGACCGTCGGCGGTACGCACCCATCGGCCGCTTTCGAAGACAACGAGCGCGCTCAAGACGGTTCCCCATAGCTGCGCCGCGCAAGCTTTGCAGGTTTGAGCGCGGCATCGATCAGCGCGTGCTCTTCGAATTCGGCATCGGCCAGTTCGACAGTGATCGCAAGGTCGAACCAGCGTGTCGTCAGCTTTACCTGATTGCGTATATCGTCTGCCGGCGGCGTCGCGGTAAGTGGCGGCAGGTTCCAGAAGGTCGCAAGCGAGTCCCACCCTAGCATCGGTCGTGCGTCGATCGCCTGTGCGGCGCGCGCGGGGTCGAGGTCGGTCAGCAGCATCGACAGCAGCGGTGCCTGATCGATACGGAGTGTGTTGACGTTGATCATCGACAAATCGGTCACCGGCAGCGCGCAGACATAGGGTCGGATGCGCGTGTAATAAGCGGGTGTCATCCCGGCCACGACGCGAAGCTCGCTGACGTCGCTCATCAGCGTGTTGGCGGTGCGTCGCGCGGTTTCGCTGCTGCCGTAAGCGCCGTCCTCAGCTCCGCCAGGGACCGGCACACCGTCGGTTACCTATACCGTGCCAAGCGAAAGTCCCGGCCT
>JBDUBD010000006.1:0-57352 GCA_040004295.1 Sphingomonadales bacterium
GCTTTCGGCGCGACCAGCTCGCGAATATCCGCCTTGTCGCTCAGCTTTATCGGCCGCCAGTCGCTGGTCACGATAAAGGGCCGGATCTTGCGGATCGACACGGTCAGCCGTCCCACATCGGCCAGGTCGAGCCGTCGGGTCCGGCGCGACATGAGGATGCGCGATACGGCCCGCACACCCAGACCCGGGATGCGCAACAACATGGCCTTCGGCGCGCGGTTCACATCGACCGGAAAACTCTCGCGAAACTTCAGTGCCCAGGCGAGCTTGGGATCGATATCGAGGGGCAACATGCCGTCGTCGGTTGCGCTCATCACCTCGCTGGCGGCAAAGCCATAGAAGCGCATCAGCCAGTCGGACTGGTACAGCCGGTGTTCGCGCATCAACGGCGGGCGCTTCAACGGCAGCACCGCGCTGGCATCAGGGATGGGGCTGAACGCCGAATAATAGACACGGCGCATCCCGAATGCGTCGTACAGCCCGCGCGCGCGCAGCACGATGTCGCTGTCGGTCGCGGCATCGGCACCGACGATCATCTGTGTGGACTGGCCCGCCGGCGCATAGCGCGGTGCCGACTTGTAATGCTTGGCGGCATCGCGTGCATCGACGATCGACGCCTTCATACCGGCCATCGCGCCCTCGATCCGCGTCACGGACTTGTCGGGGGCAAGACGTTTCAGGCCCGATGTCGTCGGCAGTTCGACATTGATCGACACCCGGTCGGCGTGCCGTCCGGCCGCTTCGACCAGTTCCGGATCGGCATCGGGAATGGTCTTGAGATGGATATAACCACGGAAGTCGTGGTCCTCGCGCAACGACCGCGCGACCTCGACAATTTGCTCCATCGTGTAATTCGAACTGCCGATGATACCCGAAGAGAGGAACAGTCCCTCGATGTAATTCCGCTTATAAAACGAGATCGTCAGGTCCACGACCTCCTTTGCCGTGAACCGCGCACGGCGGACGTTCGAGCTCTTGCGGTTGATGCAATAGTGGCAGTCGAAAATGCAGCTGTTGGTCAGCAATATCTTGAGCAGGCTGATGCACCGTCCGTCCGGCGCATAGGCGTGACAGATGCCCATGCCCTCCGTCGAGCCCAATCCCTTACCGTCTTTCGAATTACGCTTGCTTGTCCCCGACGACGCGCATGACGCGTCGTATTTTGCAGCGTCTGCAAGAATTTCCAGCTTCTGACGCGTATCTAGAACAGCCATGAGTTCCCATTATGTTCCAATGACTCGGCTGTCGAGGATTATTGTAAGTCCTTTATAACTCGAACAAAGTTTTGGGGATGTGGATGATGCGGCATGCCAAATCGGCCTCGCCCGATGCGACGACATAGACGTCGCCATGGTCGGCAATTCCGGTCGTGAACACGACATCGCGCAGGTACATCTGGTGATCGATCGGCTGCGTCAGGTCTGCGTTGGCCTCGATCAGGGGCACCGTCGCCGTCTTGAGAACATGCGACGGATCATCCGCATCGAGGATCGACCAATAGGTGCGATAGATGCCGACGACCTCCTTCGGCTCGACGCCGTGCCACAATGTCAGCCAGCCCGCGTCGGTGCGGATCGGCGGGGCGCCGCCGCCGATCCGCGCCCTCGCAGCTGAACCAACATGCGGCCGGATCCCGGGCTTCAGATGCGGTCGCCAGTGTACCCCGTCGGGCGAGGTTGCCAGATTGATCGAGGGGCCTGCGTGCCATTCGCTGCCGGGCGGATAGGCGAAATACAGATCACCCAGCGGGCGGGTTTGCGCCCAATACTGGCCGCCGATCAGGCCCTCGAAGATCAGCATGTCTTTGTTCTGGTGATCGAGCACGATCCCGTCGAACGTCCAGTCGAGTGCATTGTCGGACACGTAAAGCGTCGTCGAATGCCGCTCGGGACTGACCGAGCAGGTCGTCATGTACCACCTGTCGCCGACCTTGCTGATCCGCGCATCCTCGATGCCATAGCATTGCCAGTCGCCAGTCGGTGCAATCGCGCGGTCGTAGTGCATGGCGACCACGGTCAGGCCGTCGGGCGTCAGTTCGACGGGGAGCAGCCATGACAGCGAAGTCAACGCCATGACCTTCCACCCGCCGCCGGGAAGCATGAATTTGCGCGGATCGGACGTGTCGGCAAACTCTTCCGGCCAGGCATCGACGACATACTCGCCATTCTGCCAGCGGATCGTATGGACGTGACCGTCGCGTAAAGGTTGGCGCAACGCCTCTGCAATGCGCACCATCATCAACAGATTGCCGTTGGGCAGGCGCGTCAGGCCCGGATTGAACGCCCCCAACACATAGGTTTCGACGTCCAGCTGTCCGGCGAGGGGCGATCTGGAAAGGTCTATATCGTCAGGAACCAGGACCAGCCGATCGATCGTAAAGGCGGCATCACGCATATCGTTGTCCCTCGCGTCACGTCCGCAACTCCGACGATGGTGTAAAACGCGCGACGAGGTCATATTGGCCCGCCGGAAACACTTGTCTGACACGCGTAATATGCGTGTCGCCGCGCCATGTCAGCCGTTCGAGTATCAGGCACGGCGCGCCAAGGCCAAGGCTCAGGGCATCGGCGGCACACTTGTCCGCTCCCCCAGCGCCGATGCGGTGTTCGGCCTGGGTCCAGGGAACCTGGTCGAGCAACCAGTTGCCAGGCGCGATCGCCGAAAAATCGGCAGCGGCAGCAGCAGGGACAGCGCCAAGACTGATCAGGCGGTGCTCGAACGCAAAAGGGCTGTCATCGGCCAGATGCAGACATTCAATCTCCAGCAGGTCGCCTCTCCCGGAGAGCAAAACCTCATGCCGACAATCGCGCGGCACGCGTTGACGCCGGGACAACAGCCGATAGCCCGCGACCTTCCCTCGCGCGGCAATGTCCGCCTGGATGTTCGGAATATCGAGAACTGCAGACTCGACGCGCGGCTGGCCGACGAATGACCCGGCCCTTTTGCGTCGCACGATCAATCCCGTTTCCGCCAGCGCCTCGGTCGCGCGGGTAACCGTCATCCGCGCGCAGGCATATTGCGCGGCCAGTTCGCGTTCGACCGGAATGCGATCACCCGGTTTCCAGACGCCGGTCATGATATTTTGTTCGATATCGTCGCGAATGCGCTGGCTGAGCGACCGGGCGTCCTGCCTGGCAGGAGCGGTCATTGGGCAAGCAGCTCGGTCAGGGCCTGCCGATAGCGGGCTTCGATAGCGTCACGGCCAATATGCCGGCCATCCACGACCAGCCTTTTGCCGCCCCGCCAGGCGTCCGCGATGCCAGCCTGACCGCGCGCGAATATCAGCGTATCGAGCAGCGCATCGCCCGCGCGTCCGACAAAACCGGAATCGTCCTGGCGCAGGGTGACGATATCCGCCGATGCCCCAGCAACGAGCCCTCCTGCGACGCCCAGCGCACGTGCACCGCCCTCGCAAGCCGCACCCAGCAGAGATCGCCCTGTCGAAAGCCCGGGTGCTGCCAACATATTGCGCCCCCGCGCATGCAGGCGCTGCCCGTATTCCAGCAGCCGCAATTCCTCGGTCAGGTCGATGCGGACGTTCGAGTCCGACCCGATCCCGTACCGACCGCCCGCCCGGACAAATGCCGACGCAGGAAAAATGCCGTCGCCAAGATTGGCTTCGGTTATCGGGCAGAGGCCGACTACCGCGCCCGTTCTTACGATCGCCGCCAGCTCGTCATCGTCGATATGGGTCGCATGGACCAGGCACCAGCGGTCATCGACATCGGCATTGTCGAGCAGCCACTGGACGGGCCGTGCCCCGCTCCAGGCCAGACAGTCCTCAACTTCGCGCAATTGCTCGGCAATATGGATGTGAACCGGAGCGCCGTGGGCAAGAGGCAGAATCGCCGCCAGCTGATCCGGCGTCACGGCCCGCAGACTGTGCGGCGCAATGCCGACACTTTGATCCGGCCGCCCATGCGTCGCGGCACGACACCCTTCCACGATACGGGCGTAGCCATCAGGATCGTTCAGAAAGCGGCGCTGTGCGTCCGATGGCGCCTGCGCGCCGAAACCGCCCTGCGCGTAAAAGACGGGCAGCAGCGTGAGTCCGATACCGCTCGCTGTGGCAGCGGCACTGATCCGCGACGCCATCTCGGCCGGATCGGCATAACCGCGCCCGTCGAGGTCGTGATGCAGATAATGGAATTCGCCGACATGACAGAACCCGGCTTCGAGCATCTCGATATAGGCGTACGCGGCAATCGCCTCCATCATGTCGGGCGAAATCCGGTCGACGAACCGGTACATCAGGCTGCGCCAGCTCCAGAAGCTATCGCCCTCTGAGCCCGATATTTCCGTCAGCCCAGCCATCGCCCGCTGAAAGGCATGGCTGTGCAAATTGCCGATCGCCGGAATTCCGATGTCGATACGCACGTCGCCGGGGCGTTCCGGCGTTTCCGGCGCGATCTGCCCGATGTGTCCGTCGGCGATTGTTATCCGCACATCGCGCGCCCAGCCAGCGGGCAACAGCGCCCGGCGGACGTGCCACGCCTGCCCCGTTCCCCTGACTCCGCCTGTTAAATCACTGGCCATGGCGTCCTCGCTTGCGCAGTATTTGTCTATACATTAACTTGCCGCAAGCCAAGGGATCGAACCACGGGGATTGCGATGCGCTGCGAACGGCTATGGCGGAATGCGCGGCTCTGTACGCTGGATGCTTCACGACCGGGGCTTGGCGTTGTCGAAGACGGGATCATCGCAGCAAGCGCGGGCAAGATCGTCTACGCTGGCAGCGCGACCGACGCACCCGCGCTCGATGCGGAAACAGAGGTCGATTGCGAAGGCCGCTGGGTCACGCCGGGCCTGATCGATTGCCACACGCATCTCGTCCATGGCGGCAACCGCGCCGCAGAGTTCGAACTCAAGCTGGCAGGTGCATCCTATGAAGAGATCGCGGGCGCGGGCGGCGGTATCGTTTCGACGATGCGGGCGACCCGTGCCGCGAGCGAGGATTCGCTCGTGGAGATCGCCCTCCCCCGCCTCGACGCCCTGATTGCCGAGGGTGCGACGACGGTCGAGGTCAAGTCGGGATACGGCCTGACGCTCGACGACGAAATCAAGATGCTTCGCGCAGCGCGGCGGCTGGGCAGTGAGCGCTCCGTCTCAATCCGCACGACGTTCCTTGGCGCACACGCGATTCCGCCCGAATTCGCCGGAAACGCCGACGCCTATGTCGATCAGATCTGCGACGTGATGATACCGGCGGTTGCGGCCGCAGGACTTGCAGATGCGGTCGATGGATTCTGCGAGCGCATCGCCTTTTCGCCCGCCCAGATCGACCGGGTCTTTGCCGCCGCAACCGCGCATGGCTTGCCGGTCAAGCTGCATGCAGAGCAACTTTCGGATCTCTCCGGCGCAGCGCTTGCCGCGCGCCATGGTGCACTTTCCGCAGACCACCTCGAACATCTTTCGGACGCGGGGGTCGCCGCTATGGCGCAGGCTGGCACGGTCGCGGTCCTGCTACCCGGCGCCTATTACTTCATGCGCGACACACAAGCACCGCCGGTCGATGCGTTACGCGCAGCCGAAGTCAGGATGGCGGTCGCGACGGACTGCAACCCCGGCACGTCGCCACTGACGTCACTGCTGCTGGCCATGAACATGGCTGCAACCCTGTTCCGGCTGAGCGTAGAAGAATGCGTCGCAGGCGTCACGAGACAGGCGGCACATGCGCTTGGAATTGCTCAACAGACCGGCACTCTTGAGGTCGGCAAGGCCTGCGACCTGGCAATCTGGAACATCGAAAGCCCGGCAGAGCTTGTTTATCGCATGGGGTTCAATCCGCTCCATGCACGCGTGTGGAGGGGCCAGTGACCGAAATCATACTGCAACCGGGCAATGTCCCGCTCGCCCAGTGGCGCGCGATCTATCGCGGTGCCGCGCTCCGGCTCGATCCGGCGTGCCAGCCCGCAATCGCCGCAAGCGCCGCGGCGGTCGAACGGATATTGGCGAAGAACGTGCCCGTTTACGGGATCAACACCGGCTTTGGAAAGCTGGCGAACGTACGGATCGAGGCGGAAGATCTCGCCCGGCTGCAGCGCAATATCGTGCTCAGCCATGCGGCCGGCACAGGCGATAGCTCACCCGTCCCCGTGATCCGGTTGATGATGGCGCTCAAGCTCGGCAGCCTTGCACAGGGCGCCTCGGGCATCGCCCCGACAACGGTCGCGCTGATCGAAGCGATGCTCGCGCGCGGCGTCACGCCGATTATCCCCGCACAGGGATCAGTCGGCGCTTCGGGCGATCTCGCACCGCTCGCGCACATGGCAACGACCATGATCGGCGTCGGCGAAGCAATCTACGACGATATCCGGATGCCCGCTGACCAGGCACTGACGCTGGCTGGCCTGTCCCCCGTCATATTGGGGCCGAAAGAGGGGCTGGCGTTGCTCAACGGCACCCAGTTTTCGTGCGCGAACGCCCTTGCCGGTTTGTTCGAGGCGGAGCGGCTGTTCCAGTCCGCGCTCGTCTCGGGCGCACTGTCCACAGAGGCCGCCAAGGGTTCGGACGCGCCGTTCGATCCGCGCATCCACGCCCTGCGTCGCCACGCCGGACAGATCGAAGTCGGCGCGGCGCTGCGATCATTGATGACCGGGTCCGCCATTCGCGCGTCGCATCTGGTCGATGACGCGCGCGTGCAGGATCCCTATTGCCTGCGCTGCCAGCCACAGGTGATGGGTGCGGTGCTCGACCTGCTGCGCCAGGCAGCAAATACGCTGGAGATCGAAGCCAATGGCGTCACCGACAATCCGCTGATCTTTGCGGACAATGACGAGGCCTTGTCCGGTGGAAACTTCCATGCCGAACCGGTCGCCTTTGCCGCCGACATGATCGCGCTGGCGGTCTGCGAGATCGGATCGCTGTCCGAACGGCGTGTCGCGATGCTCGTTGATCCGGCGCTGTCCGGCCTGCCTGCATTCCTCACGCCCCGCCCGGGACTTAATTCCGGCTTCATGATTCCGCAGGTTACGGCGGCCGCGCTGGTCTCCGAGAACAAGCAGCGCGCCTATCCCGCAAGCGTCGATTCGATCCCCACATCCGCCAATCAAGAGGACCATGTGTCCATGGCCGCGCATGGCGCACGACGCTTGCTCGAGATGGTTCGCAACGCCGATGTCGTGATCGGCATCGAGACGCTGGCTGCGGTTCAGGGCTGCGACTTCCACGCGCCGCTCGCATCGAGCCGAATGCTCGAGGGTGTGCGTACGCTGGTTCGCTCGCACGTCGCGCATCTGGAGGATGATCGCCATTTCCACCCCGATATCGAAGCCGCAACGGCGCTGGTCCGGACGGGCGCGCTGATCGCTGCAACCGGGTCGCCGCTGCCGGGGGTCGTATGACGCCGTGGCTGGAAATCCATCGCAGCGATGCGCCGCTGATCCTTGTCTTTCCACATACTGGCACACTTTTGCCCGCACCCGTCGACGACCAGCTGAAGTCGCACTGGCTGGCAAGGAAAGACGCCGACTGGTGGATTCACGAACTGTACGCCTTCGCGACAGCAATGGGCGCGACCACGGTGCGGACGCTGGTTTCGCGTTCGGTCATCGACGTCAATCGCGACCCGTTGGGCGTGTCGCTTTATCCCGGCCAGACGACGACCGGCCTCTGCCCGACCGAAACCTTCGACGGAGAACCGCTCTATCCGGAGGGCGGCGAACCCGACGATGACGAGATCGCGCGCCGACGCGAACTCTATTTCATGCCTTATCATGCCGCATTGGCAGGCGAACTCACGCGGCTGCGCAGCGCCCACGACCACATCGTCCTGTACGACGCGCATTCGATCCGCTCGATCGTACCGCGCCTGTTCGACGGGATTTTACCCCAATTCAATATCGGCTCGTTCGATGGCAAATCCTGTGCAGCCGCGTTGACCGAAGCGATAGCGGAGATCGCAGCCACATCGCCCTTCGATCATGTCGTCAATGGCCGGTTCAAGGGGGGCTGGACGACACGCAACTACGGAAAGCCAGCGGACGGCATCCACGCCATCCAGATGGAGCTGTCGTGCCGGGGCTATATGCACGACCCTGCCGGACCGGTCGGCGAAACAAACTGGCCCACACCCTACAATTCGGACCATGCCGCACCATTACGCGCCGTGCTGAAAAACATGCTGAACCGCTGCTTAGACTTTGCGAAGGGACGATCATGAATCGCTTGGACAACAGCCGTGTCATCCGCGCGGCGACGGGTAGTGAACGCACCGCAAAGAGCTGGCTGACCGAGGCGCCGCTGCGGATGCTGATGAACAATCTTCATCCCGACGTCGCAGAAAACCCCCAGGAGCTGGTCGTCTATGGCGGCATCGGGCGCGCTGCGCGCGACTGGGAAAGCTATGATCGTATCGTCGCGGCATTGACCGAACTGAACGACGATGAAACCCTGCTGGTCCAGTCAGGCAAGCCCGTCGGCGTGTTCCGGACCCATGCCGACGCGCCACGTGTGCTGATCGCAAATTCGAACCTGGTGCCGCATTGGGCGAACTGGGAGCATTTCAACGAACTCGATCGTCGCGGTCTCGCGATGTACGGGCAGATGACCGCCGGATCCTGGATCTATATCGGTACGCAGGGGATTGTACAGGGAACGTACGAAACCTTCGTCGAAATGGGACGGCAGCATTACGGCGGCGACCTGTCAGGCAAGTGGCTGTTGACCGCTGGCCTTGGCGGCATGGGCGGCGCGCAACCGCTTGCCGCCGTCATGGCCGGCGCATCCTGCCTGGCCATCGAATGCCAGCCATCGCGCATCGATATGCGCCTGCGCACCGGATATCTCGACCGTGCGACCGACAATCTGGACGAGGCACTTTCGCTCGTCATCGATGCGACCGTGCCGGTTTCGGTGGGTCTGCTGGGCAATGCGGCAGAGCTGCTACCCGAACTCTATCGCCGCGGCGTTCGTCCCCATCTGCTGACCGACCAGACATCCGCGCATGACCCGATCAATGGCTATCTGCCCGCGGGATGGACGCTGGACCGCTGGTTCAACGAACGCGAGCGCAACCCGGCAGACGTCGCGCGCGCAGCCAAGGCGTCGATGGCCGTCCATGTAAAAGCCATGCTCGACTTCCAGGCTGCGGGCGTACCCACCGTCGATTACGGCAACAACATTCGCCAGGTCGCGCTGGAGGAAGGTATCGACAACGCGTTCGATTTCCCCGGATTCGTGCCCGCCTATATCCGCCCGCTGTTTTGCCGGGGAATCGGCCCGTTCCGCTGGGTCGCACTGTCCGGCGACCCCGAGGACATCTACCGCACCGATGCCAAGGTGAAGGAGTTGCTGCCCGACAATGCCGACCTGCACCGCTGGCTCGACATGGCGCGCGAACGCATCCGGTTTCAGGGGCTGCCCGCGCGCATCTGCTGGGTCGGCCTCGGAGATCGTCACCGGCTGGGCCTTGCCTTCAACGAGATGGTGGCATCGGGTGAACTGAAGGCCCCGGTCGTGATCGGGCGCGACCATCTCGATTCTGGATCGGTCGCCTCCCCCAACCGCGAGACAGAGGCGATGCGGGATGGCAGCGACGCGGTGAGTGACTGGCCGTTACTCAATGCACTGCTCAACACGGCGTCGGGTGCGACCTGGGTGTCGCTTCACCATGGGGGCGGTGTCGGCATGGGGTTTTCCCAGCATGCCGGCATGGTGATCGTCGCCGATGGCACCGAGGCGGCGGCACGTCGGCTGGAGCGCGTTCTCTGGAACGATCCCGCGACCGGCGTGATGCGCCATGCAGATGCCGGTTACGACATCGCGCTGGAATGTGCGCGGGAAAAGGGGCTCAATCTGCCGGGTATATTAGGCTGACTACGCCAGCGACACTGTTCTCGACGGACGCGCCCCTCCAACGCGAGTCGCGCGCGCCGCGTTGATGTGCGTGAGCATGAGGTCGTAGTGATCGAGGGTGAAGCCTGCCGCGATGAAGGCGCGAACGTCCTCTTCCGCGACCGAATAGCCACGGTGCCAGCTGAGCACGGCCATCTGGCGAAGTGCTTCGAGCCGGGCATCGGACAATGTATTCGAGACGGCGAGCCCGAACACCCAGCGTACGGCGCGGGTCAAGACACCTGCGGGGCGGACAGAAGACATCCTGTCGCCACGCGCCAGTGCCACGACCTTCCATTCGAGCGCGGTCAGTTCTGCGGGCTTTACGTCGCTTTTGGGCGCGAATGCCGAGCGGGTGTCGAGCAACGGACCGGTCGCCTCTGCGAAACTCATATATGCCATTGCAAATCCCCTTTCACCGGCTGGAACGGGGCCAGCGCCAATTCCATAACGGTCGGTATACAAATTGGAAGAGCTACGTCAATGAATTTCGTACCGACTGGTATTAAATAAATTTACGGGCTTGGCCAAAGCGCCAGACTCATGTCGATAATGCGCTCAAGTTCGGCACTTGAAGCGCCCGAGCCGGCCTGCACGGCCATGCCCTGAAGCAGTGCGAAGAAGTACGTCGTCAACGTTTGCACATCGACATGCGCGGGAAGATCGTCTTCGCGCTTGGCGCGTTCGAACCGCTCGACGAGGGCCGCCTGCGACGATTTCCGTCGCGCCACGACATCGGCCTTGATCGATTCGGCTTCCGGACTGCACGCGACCGAATGGATTACGCCCATGCACCCTTTGGGGCCGTCACCGGCAGTCTGTGCGTCGAGTGCACCCCGCATGATATGTTCCGCGACCTTGCGCGCGGTGGGCTGTTCGAGCGCGACACGGGTGTACGCAAGCTTTTCGGATTCATAGAGATCTAGCGCCTTGTGGAACAGATCCTCCTTGTTGCCGAACGCGGCATAAAGGCTGGGCTTGCTGATCCCCATCGCCTCGGTCAGATCGGTCATCGAGGTACTCTCGAAGCCCTTCGTCCAGAACACGCGCAACGCAGCGGCAAGCGCCATGTCCACGCAGAATTCGCGCGGACGCCCCTTGGGGGCAGGCAGGACCATGGTTTCCATAACGTCCGGTATATAATGCGGGCCGGACGTTATGGCTACCCTCAGCCAAAACTGTGCTTGAAGCTGATGTAGGGGATGATGTTCCGGTTGCGCTCGCGGATCTCGAACGCGTTCGCAACCTTGTTTCTCCGGTCCGGATCGAAGAACGTCCGGTCACGATGGCCGGCCGATCTCGTCAGATTGTCGATACCGAACGTGACGGCGGTCCTGGGGTTCGGACGATATTCGGCGAACACCGACACATACGGGATGTCGCTGTAAAAGCTGTCGAGCTCGTTCTGCCGGTAATTGGTCGACGTCGTCCCGCCCTCGAAATTGACGCCATAGGCAAAGCGCCCCATATCCTGCCGGAAGCTGCCTTCGAAATAGAAGTCGGAGTTGCCGGAAAAGCGCCGCGACGTCAGCGTATAAGGGTCGATTACGGATGTGCGGACGTACGACCCGTAAAGCGTAAAGCGTCCGCGCTTAATCCCGATCTTGTCGAGCGGCGCGTCGATCCGCGCTTTGGCAAGGGTCAGGCTGCCGTCGCCGAGATTGCCGGGAGCATCGAAACCCTCGGGCGTCGGAATACGGTCCTGCACCATGGACACGAAGTCATGCCCGAATTCCAGGCGAACAAGCCCGTCGCCCAAGATGGTTCGCTCGATCGTCGCACGCAGTTGCCATGCGCGCTGCGGCACGAGTTCGGCGTTGCCCGCATTGACGCGGTCGCTCGACAGTTCGGCCGAACTTATGAAGTCTTCGAAGCGAAGCTGGGCGACTGTCCGTTCGGCGGAAAGCTGCACGCGCCATCCCCCTTCGGGCCGCCAGTCGAGCGTCGCTTTTGGTTTCAGGAACTGGAGCGAGCGTTGCGCACTGGCGTCTCCACTGACCGTGAGGCGAGAGACTTCGTAGGTCAACCCCACGTCAAGCCGCAGCCCGGTGCCCAGCGATCGCCCCGCATTGATAAAGGCTTCTCCACGGACCTCCTCGACCCGCGCCTGGTCGACGGGCAGGTCGATCCGCGTCCGGACGCCGCCAGTGCCGATGCCGAACAGGTCCACCTTGCTGTCGAGCGTGTTGAGCGCGCCCTCCAGTCCGGTTTCGACCGTCCAGCCGCCGAGTTTGGGCCGCGTCCAGACCAGTCGCGCCACGGTTTCATCGCGTTGGCTGTCGAGATTCTGCGCAAAACCGCCGTTCACGGTACCGCCGGGGCGAACCAGCATTTCTTCGGTATTGAGGCGATGTCGGCGGGTCGCAAGACCGATGAACTTCAGTCCGCCCCCGGCAAACGGACGCGTCAGGTCGCCGCCGATCTCAAACCCCGTAACGCCGAAACGCTGTGTGAGGGCGTCGTTGCGAAGCGCTCCCCCCGCCGGAAGGACGGCGTTTTCCTGAGTCAGGGCAAACTCGCCCCGTTCGATCCGGCCATTGAGATGCGCGCTGCGGTTCGGCCCGTCGTCATAGGCCCAGGACAGCGAGCCCGAGGTAACGGGATCCTGGATATGATTGACCTTGCGGCGGAACTCGGTTTCGGCACCGCTCGGCAAGACAAAGAGGCGGTCGATGCCCTCCTCGCTGGTATTGTCGTTGCGGACGCCAATCGAGGCATTGAACGTCGACTTGCCGCGCTTGAGCAACGCGGAAGCGGATGCCTGTGGAAGAACCTTGCCGGTAAACTCGCGACGCAGGGCGCCCTCGAACGTGCCCGAAAAGCCCGTCGTAGTCGTCAGTACGACATTCAGAACCTGTGACACCTGCGAATATTCGGCACCGAAAAGGCTGCCCTGCCCCACCTCGACACGTGCCACCTGGCTGGCTGGTATCCGCGCGAGAATGGTATCGAGCGTGTCGCTTTTCGAACTCGGTCGTTCGCCGTTGATGACGACGTTGCCCGCGGCCTGGCTCAGCCCGCGCACTTCGGTGTTGCCGGTCTCCAGCCGAAATCCGGGTGTGCGCTGGACGATCTGCAGCGCGTTGGACGGGGCATAGGTCGTGTAGAACTCTGCGCTGTAGACCAGCCGTCCGTTGGCATCTGCCGTCTGAGCCCCGGCTGGCGTCGTCACGAGCGCAAGTACGCAGGCGCCCGCGAACAGCGCGTGACGTGCACGTCCTGGCAGCGTCAGGTTGTTAATGGTCACCGCTTGTCTCCCCCATCTCGTCTTCTGTCTGCCGTGCGCGCTATCGTGGTTCCGCATCGCGTAGCTGGCGTCAGGTCTTCGTCCCGCTTCATGTCAAAGCTCATTAGATTTTCCTTCGTGCGAAGGACGCGCGTCGTCGCCCGACTTTCGACCAAAGCCGGTGACACGGTGACGAACGTCAGGTTGGACTAGTTCAGAGTGGTTCCGCGATAGGGCGCGGCCGGTGGCTCGGGCGGTTCTGGCGGCTTTCGCGTGCTGCTGTCGAAGCCAGTGAGCTTCATCTCGATCAGGTCGTTCGGGCGTGGCCGAATGCCCCACCGGCTGACGACGCGGCGGATGAAGGCGCCATCGACACCGTGGATACGCATCGTCGTCAACTGTCCAACCGACAAGCCCGGATATCCCGCCGCCGCCAGTTCCCGGACATAGGCAGGAGTCACATTCTGCACGGCCATCGACATCAATCCACTGAAGGGCACGTCGCGATAACCCAACGTACGCATGTCGCGAACCCATTCAGGGCCGACACCTTGCGTACCCAGGATCATCAATTCCCGCGCGCTGAGCCCGGCGTAAACAGGGGGGCGCGTATCGATAGCTGGTTCTTCGGGCACCTCGATCACGGACTGCACCTTCCGCTGCACGGGTGGTGCTGGCTCCGCTGGCTCCGACGGCTGGGCATTCGCAACGCGCGTCGCGACCGTCGTAATCTCTGCGCGGCGCGACACTGCAGCGGCGGACGCGACAGCGATCACGGGTGCATCGACCGGGGCGGACCGCGCCGTCAGTGCCGCCAATGGCGCACCCAATGCCAGACCGATCGCGATACAGGCCAGGCTCCAGCCCAGACGCGCTGGCGCACGGGCGGTCGATGCGTCCAGCACGCGCCGCACCCGATCACCAAGCGACGCACGGCTCGGCGCAACGCCGTTGGCGGCGAGCAAAAGACCGCGGTTTTCATGCCGCGCGGCGCTGACGAGAAGTTGCGCATAATCGGTTCCGCTGACGTTGCTGAGCAATACCGCGTCATCGGCAGCTTCCTCGCGAAGCTGGTGACACCGGCGCGCGAGCAGCCAGACGAACAGGTTGAACCAAAGCAGCGCCGTCGCAACCCGGGCGAGAAGCAGCTTCATCCAGTCGAACCGCGCGACGTGGGCAAGTTCGTGTGCAATGATCGCCTCCGCATCATCCCGACCGGTCGATGCGGACTCGCCGACCAGGATTGTCGGCCTGAAAAGCCCCCAGCTGACAGGTGACACCAGTTCGGGGCTGACGAGCAACGCAGCGCCATTTTTGAACCCCATCCGCCGCTGCGCATGGGCGAGTGCCGCAAGCCAGGGTTCGTCGATCAACACCGTCGATCGATGCCGAAGTGCGAACAAGCGCATCACCGCGACGAGTGTGATGCCAAGCAGGAGGGCCGCGGGAAGTGCGTAAGCAGCGATCGCAAGCGTCCCTGCATCGAAGGATGGACTTGCGACGGCAGGCGCGACTGAAACGACACCCGTATGTGACGACGCAGACTCAGCGGGCACCGAGACGTCCAAAGCCGTCGGAGAGGCGGCAGCAACATACCAGCGCGGCAGGACTTCGCCCACCAGCGGCACAACAAGTGCCGCGGCCAGCCCGAAATGGGCGAGCCACGACCGTTCGGATGCCGACCGGAAGCGCAGCACGTCGAGCAGGACCAGTACAACGGACGCCACGACGATCGACTTGATGGCGAGTTCGAGGGCGATCGACAGCGTCATGACTTTTTCTCCTGCCGTGCCTGCGCAATCAATGCTTCCAGAGCGTCGAGTTCGGGATCGCTCAACCGGTCAGACATGCCGAGCAGCGCCGTCGCCGCCCCTGCCGGCGATCCGCCGAAGAACGTTCGCACAACCTGTGATAGCGCCGATTTCTTGGCGGCTGCTTCCGTCACCGACGGCGCATAGAGAAAGCCGCGATCCGACGCATCGCGGCGAACCATCTTCTTTGCCTCGAGCCGTGTCAGCATCGCGCGCACGGCAGAGGGACTCAGCTGGTCAGGCAGCGCGTCGCAGACTTCAGCAACCGTCGCCGGCCCTTTGGAATAGAGCAGATCGACAATCTGTCGTTCGCGCGGGGGAAGTTTATCCAACATCGATTCGGGCCTTTCGCTACATTTGTAGCTAGGCTACATTTGTAGCGTTCGCAACCGTTTTTGAAAGCCAACTTCGCGGGCCGCCCTTGATGCGCAACAGCTCATCGCAATTGGCAGTTCGAATATCCTGCCGTAACGGACCGAGATTCGATTAACTTGGTCGTCGTAGCAAAGGTGCACGCGCTATGATCAAATACAGGGGATGCAGCGATGCCCGGACCGCTTGATGGCCTGAAGGTTCTCGAACTCGCGCGCATTCTTGCAGGCCCCTGGGCCGGGCAGACGCTTGCCGATCTGGGTGCCGACGTGATCAAGGTCGAAAGTCCCGAAGGCGATGATACGCGGCGATGGGGTCCGCCATTCGTCCCTGCGGCCGATGGTGGCGATCTTTCGGCGGTTTATTTCCATTCCTGCAATCGCGGAAAGCGTTCGGTGGTTGCCGATTTCACAACACCCGAAGGTCGCGCGCTGGTGGAACGGCTTGTGCGTTCGGCCGATGTGGTCATCGAAAATTTTAAGGTCGGCGGATTGGCCAAATATGGCCTGGATTACGCGACACTGTCGGCGATCAATCCACGGCTGATCTATGCTTCCATCACCGGCTTCGGACAGGATGGTCCCTATGCGGCGCGCGCGGGATATGACTTTCTGATCCAGGGGATGGCAGGCGCGATGTCGCTAACCGGCGATCCTGCGGGGCAGCCCACCAAATCGGGCTATGCGGCTGCGGATCTGTTTACAGGACTCTATTCGACAATCGGCATTCTCGCCGCATTGCGTCGCCGTGAACAGACAGGACAAGGCGCCTGGATCGACTGCGCCCTGATGGACAGCCAAGTCGGTGTTCTCGCCAACGCTGGACTGGGATATCTTGTGTCGGGCGATGTTCCCGACCGCCAGGGCAATGCCCATCCCAACATCGTACCCTATGAAGTCTTTCCGGTGCGCGACGGCCACATCGTCATCGCCACGGGCAATGACGGGCAGTATCGCAGACTGTGTGTCGCATTGGGTGACGAGGCCCTCGGCTTGGATCCGCGTTTTGCAAACAATGCGCTGAGGGTTGCCAACCGGGCGGCGCTGATTCCCCTGATTACCGCCCTGACTCTCGAAGTCGATCGCGCCCACGTTCTGGATCGGCTGGAACCGGCATCTGTACCGGCTGGTCCAATCAACACCATCGCGGATGTTTTCGACGATCCCCAGGTGCGCCACCGCGGCATGCAGATCGACCTGGCCGTACCCGACGCGCTTGGCGGGCATATTCCCGGCATCCGCACCCCGCTGATCATCGATGGCGAACGTCAGGCCCATGCGCGCCCATCGCCCCGGGTCGGCGAACACCATGCAGAGGTCATGGCCGACCCGGCATGGTCCAGTCAGTAAACAGTTGAAGCCTGTCGAGATCCCCGCTGTTACCATAATGATGGAACCCGCCAGCGCCATGCGTCTACTTGCTACTCTTCTGCTGATCGCGCCGACTTCCGCCCTGGCGCAGCAAGCTACAAAAATGCCGGCCGAAGACGACATCGTCGTACTCGGCACACCCCTCCCCCTGCCGCCTGGTTTCCCGGCTTATGGTTCGGTGACGATCGGCCGCGACCGGCTGACAGGCGACGCGTCGGGACGTGTCGAGAATGTGCTGAGCGATGTTGCAGGGTTCCAGCAGTTTCGCAGGTCGGACAGCCGTTCGGCAAATCCGTCGGCGCAAGGCGTCACCCTGCGCGCGTTGGGCGGCAATGCGTCGAGCCGGGCTCTCGTGCTGCTCGATGGCGTACCGCTGGCCGATCCTTTTTTTGGCTATATCCCCTTCAACGCCCTCGTCGCCGATCGGTTTTCGGGCATCAGGATCACACGCGGCGGTGGCGCAGGTGCATTCGGCGCGGGCGCGGTCGCGGGGACGATCGAACTGGCAAGCTCGACACGGAATGACCTGCCACAGGCGTCGGGTGCGGCATTTTACGGCAGCAACAACGCCGTCGAGATCGGCGGCAGCATGTCGCCCAACATTGGCGGCGGGTTCGTAAGCCTGTCTGGAAAGTTCGAACGCGGCGACGGGTTCTACACGACCCCCACAAGCCAACGCACCACGGCAACAGTTCGGGCACGCTACAGGGACTGGTCAGGTGGTCTACGCGCCGTCATGCCAGTCGATGCCGACACAGAAGTCCAGGCGCGCGGGCTATTCTATCGCGACAACCGTACGCTGCGCTTCGCAGGCGCCGACAGCAGTTCGGAGGGGCAGGATGCGAGTGTCCGCCTGATCCATCGCGGGAGTTGGGCAATCGATGCTCTTGCCTATGTGCAGGCGCGTAATTTCACGAACCGCGTCGTCAGCGCGACGACGTTCAAACTGACGCTCGACCAGCGCAACACGCCGGCGACGGGTATCGGCGGCAAGATCGAGCTGCGCCCGCCCGTGGGATCCGACCATGTGCTGCGCATCGGTGTTGATGCGCGTTTCGGGGATGGCACGCTCTACGAGGACGCCTATGCCACGACCGGCCTTGTCACCGCGCGGCGCACGGCGGGCGGTAACACCAGCACCGTCGGCGCGTTCGTCGAAGACGACTGGACGCTTGGCCGCCTGATTCTGACGGCGGGCGTGCGGGGCGACCGGTGGACGATCACCGACGGCTTCTTCCGCGAGGCAAATGCGGCGGGCGTGGTGACGACCGATACGCGCTTCCCCAACCGTGACGGGTTCGAGGCGACAGGCCGCGCAGGGGCGCTGTTCAACATCAGCGACAAGGTCGCACTCCGTGCAGCAGGTTATACCGGTTTCCGCCTGCCCACGCTCAACGAACTCTACCGCCCGTTCGTCGTCTTCCCGATCACGACGCAGGCCAATGCCGCACTCGGCCTCGAGCGGTTACGCGGCTTGGAGGGCGGTATCGATCTGAAGCCGCTCCCCGGCGTCTCCCTCGGCATGACAGCGTTCTACAACCAACTCGATGGCGCAATCGCCAATGTCACCGTCGCCGCCAACACCCGCCAGCGACGCAACGTCGACGCCATCGTTGCCAAGGGTGTCGAGATCACTGCACACGCGGCGCACGGCCCCATCTCTCTGGATGCCTCCTACGCCTTCAGCGACAGCAAGGTCGAGGCATCGGGCACGTCCGCTGCCCTCAACGGCTTCATCCCGGCCCAGAGCCCACGTCATACCGCAAGCGCCACAGTCGCATGGGAGAACGCCAGTGGCTTCGGCGCATCGCTAACCGCGCGCTATGTCGGCGATCAATATGAGGACGATCTGCAAACCGACATCCTGCCCGCTGCGACAACCGTCGATAGTGTCATGAAGATTCCGCTGGGACATCACATCGCGGTTGTCGCGCGCGCCGAAAACCTGTTTGACGAAACCGTGGTCACGCGGAACGCTGCGGGCTCGATCGACCTTGGTACCCCGCGTACGCTGTGGATTGGCGTGCGGATCAAATGACGGAGAGAATAGTGTCCGAAGACCTGTATCCCGTACCGTCGACCTGGGCTGCGAACGCACGCGTGACCGCTGATCGTTATGCCACCGACTATGCGCGCTCGCTAAACGATGCTGATGCCTTCTGGCTCGAACAGGCACAGCGCCTCGACTGGATCACTACGCCCACCATTGCGAACGAGAGCAGCTTTCACGAGGCCGATTTCGGCGTGAAATGGTTCGCCGATGGCATACTTAACGTCTCCATCAATTGTATCGACCGCCATCTCGCGACACGTGGTGACCAAGTCGCGATCTTGTGGGAACCCGATGCACCCGATGCAGAACCGCGCCGGATCACTTTCACCGAACTCCACGCCGAGGTTTGCCGGTTCGCCAATGTTCTGAAGATGAATGGCGTACGCAAAGGCGACCGCGTCACATTGTATATGCCGATGATCCCGGAGGCGGCGTTCGCAATGCTTGCCTGCGCGCGGGTCGGGGCGATCCACTCGATCGTGTTCGGCGGTTTCTCGCCCGACGCACTTGCGGGCCGCATAACCGACTGCGACAGCCGCATCGTTATTACCGCCGATGAAGGCCGCCGCGGGGGCAAGACCGTGCCTCTAAAGGCCAATGTCGATGCGGCAGCCAAGCTAACGACCTGCCTCGACAAGGTCATCGTCGTGAAAACGACCGGCGGCGAAGTCGCGATGCAGGATGGCCGAGACATCTGGTATCACGAGGCCACGGCCTCGGTTCCTGCCGAATGCGTACCCGAACCGATGAACGCGGAAGATCCGCTATTTCTGCTCTACACTTCAGGGTCGACCGGCAAACCCAAGGGCGTGCTGCACACCACCGGAGGCTATCTGCTCTGGGCCAGCTACACCCATGAATCCGTGTTCGATTGCAGGGAAGGTGACGTCTATTGGTGCGCCGCCGACGTGGGCTGGGTCACCGGGCACAGCTACATCGTCTATGGCCCGCTCTCAAACGGGGTCACGACCCTCATGTACGAAGGTGTGCCGAACTGGCCGACGCCGTCGCGCATCTGGGAAGTCATCGACCGCCACCAGGTAGCACAACTCTATACTGCCCCCACAGCTCTGCGCGCATTGATGCGCGAGGGCGACGACTATGTGACTCGCACCAGCCGCGCGTCGCTGCGCCTGCTAGGTTCCGTAGGCGAGCCGATCAATCCGGAGGCGTGGCGCTGGTATTACGACGTCGTCGGGGAAGGACGCTGCCCCATCGTCGATACATGGTGGCAGACGGAAACCGGTGGTCAGATGATCACGCCGCTGCCGGGTGCCACCGCGCTGAAACCTGGCTCGGCGACCCTGCCGTTCTTTGGCGTCGAACCCGCGCTAGTCGATGCCGAGGGCAAGATTTTGGAAGGTGCAGCCGACGGCAATCTCGTCATCCAGCGCAGCTGGCCGGGGCAGATGCGTACCGTGTGGGGCGATCATGAACGCTTCTTCCAGACGTATTTCTCGACCTATCCGGGCAGCTATTTCACCGGCGACGGTGCACGCCGCGATACCGATGGCTATTGGTGGATTACCGGTCGCGTCGATGATGTCATCAACGTGTCGGGTCACCGCATGGGCACGGCCGAAGTGGAATCCGCGCTGGTACTGCACAAGACTGTCGCCGAGGCCGCAGTCGTCGGCTTCCCGCACGACATCAAGGGTCAAGGCATCTACGCCTTTGTCACGCTCAATGCGGGCGATGAACCCAGCGACGCGCTCCGCAAGGAACTCGTCAGCTGGGTCCGGACCGAGATCGGCCCGATCGCGACACCCGATGCGATCCAGTTCACGCCCGGTCTGCCGAAGACGCGTTCGGGCAAGATCATGCGCCGCATCCTGCGTAAGATCGCGGAAGGTGACGTATCGAGCCTCGGCGATACCAGCACACTTGCCGACCCGTCGGTCGTCGATGACCTGATTGCCAACCGTGTCGGCTAGGCGCTTTCCGCGATATGATGATGGGGCGTGATAATGGTCAATGCCCCCGCAAGACGGACAGGCGCAGGGCAAAGGCTAACCTGTAATTGGCGGGGTACGGCAGCGCGTCGCTATCGTACCCCGCAAATTATTAGAAAGAAGCGGTGATCGAGGCGATCACACGACCCCCGGCGATGTCCGATCCGTCCTGCGAATTTCCGAAATTCAGCAACAGATACTGGCGATCGGCATTGGTGATGCTGGTGTCGACATATGCAACGCCCAGAACCACAGGTCCGACGACCACGTCGGCGCCCACCAGCCAATCCCAATATTTTCCCGTCGGCGCGACGCTGGTGCCGTTGGGACCAAGACCCGGATTGCCCTTCGAATAGCCAAGGTGGCCTTTCAACGTGACCGGTGTTCCCGGGATACCGCCGCTCAGATCGCCCCACAGATACAGATTGTCATGGCTGCTGCCGACGGCGCTCTGGGGCGTGTTGCTCCAGTTGCCGAGCGCTTTCTGCTTGGGCGCATAGGCGACACCGACAAGCCCGGTCACCGGACCGAAGGTCGAGCTCACTTTTACATAGGGCTCTGCGAAGTCGGTCGTGTTCGCGCCGCCCGGATACATGTACCAAGTCAGGCCGACATCGACCGTCGCGCCGCCAAAAGTTTTCTTGATCCCGCCGAACAGGTCGAGCTCCATGTTGGAGCCGCCAAACGTACCCCAGCCGGCAAGGTTGGAAGCCCAGGCACCAGCATAGAGGCCGGTTTCATGCGTGACGGTCAGGCCACCCTGAATGGCCATTTTCTCGTCGGACTGGGACACTCCGCGATAGCGGTAGTCGGTCACGAGCGAGACCGATCCGGACACCGTGATCGGCTTTACCTCTTCCTCCTGTGCGAACACAGGAGCAGATGTCAGCGCCAACAGCGCTGCGGCAACATGATATTTCGTCAAGGAACAATCCCCTTTTGTTTTCGTGGGTAATCGTTCCATCCTGCGCTCTGCAGGCCTTCGAATCTCAACATCGCGTAAAAGCGATGCCGGCCGTCGGTCCCGCAGAGAAGGTCAGGGTATTGCGGCTCTTTGGCCAAAACTTTGCCGGATCGTGACAAATCATTGCCACGATCCGGCCAGCGCACGGATCAGGGGGGATTGATCCTAGTGCGCTATCGGAAGGAGACGATCGACCATCGGTTGCGGCCCCGCCATCACGATGCTCTGGCCCGCGGCCCGACGACGGGCGACCCACTCGCGCATCAACTCGGCACTGGTGTGGTCGATACCGCGCAGCCGATGGAGATCGATCCGAATATTTCGGCCCATCGGAATGCGTTCGAGAATACCGGTCAGGCGCGTCAGGCTGACGAACGTTGCCGAACCGTTCAGGCCAACGCGGCTTTCATCTCCGCCATGGTCCTCATCGACCGCCAGCTTCAGGCTCTTTCGATGCGGGATCAACTCGAGGAGCGAAAGGCCCAGGCCGACCAGGACGCCCGTCAGCAGATCGGTCGTGACTACGAGAACGAACGTCACCGCCCAGGTCACGGCAGGCAGATAGCCATAATTGGAGAACAGGTGCCGGACGTGCGACACGCTGACCAGCCGCCATCCTGTCACCACCAATATGCCGCCCAGCGCCGCCATCGGGATTTCCTTAAGCAGCCACGGCAGCAGCGCCACGAAACCCAGGATCCACACGCCGTGCAGGATCGTCGATATGCGCGTCATTGCGCCGGCCTGCACGTTGGCCGAGCTGCGCACGATAACACCTGTCATCGGCAGCGCCCCGGCGAAACCGCATAGCAGATTGCCGATGCCCTGCGAGCGAAGCTCCTTGTTATAGTCGGTGCGGACACCGTCATGCATGCGATCGACCGCCGCCGCCGACAGCAATGTCTCCGCGCTGGCGATAAAGGCGATTACGAGCGCTGCCACGAGCAAGGCAGGGCTGGCGAGCGTCGAGAAGAAACCCGATCCAGGGCCGTCGATCGCCCCGATGATCGATTCGGGAACATCGACACGCGCAATATCGAGCCCCGTCCCGAATGCAATCAGCGTCGCGAGCACGACTCCGATCAGCGCACCGGGGACGAGACGCAGGCTTGTGGGCCGCAGTTTTTCCCATCCCAGCATGGCCGCAATCGTGACCAGCCCGATCATCAGCGCAAATTCGGTATTACGCAGGTCGAAGGGGGTCAGCCCCAGGACGCGTCCCGGCATGGCAGCGAGGTTTTCGAGCCCATTGGGCAGCGGGCGGCTGTCGAACAGGATGTGAAACTGCCCGATGACGATCAGCGCACCGATACCGGCAAGCATGCCATGCACCACAGCTGGCGAGATCGAACGGAAAAACCCGCCCAGGCGCAAGGCGCCGGCGACGAGCTGCAGTAGTCCGGCGAGTACGAGCACGGGGCCAAGCGCCGACAATCCATGGTCGCGGACGAACTCGAAAACGATGACTGCAAGGCCCGCCGCAGGTCCACTCACCTGCAGCGGAGACCCCGCGAACAAACCGACCACTATCCCGCCGATAATACCCGTGATCAGCCCTTTTTCAGGCGGTACGCCGGACGCAATGGCTATCCCCATACACAGTGGCATCGCGACGAGAAAAACGACGATCGACGCAGTGAAGTCGCGGGCGATAGTCGCACCGGAAAAGCGGCCCTTCAATGCCGCGATCATTCCGCAGCCTCAAGCGTCGCATAGTCCATCGCCATACGTGGCGCGGACGAAACGGCGACCGGCAACGGCTGGTCCTCGCGCAATGCCGTGAAGCGCCCCGTTCCGCCATCGAGACCGAGCACCTGTCCGGCGTGGATGTCTACGAACCAGCCATGAAGCGCCATTTCACCGCGAACAATCGCTGCGGCAACCGCCGGGTGGGTCCGCAGATGTGCGATTTGCGCAACGACGTTTTCCAGGCTGATCGCACGAACGCGGTCCTCCCCTTCCAATTCCGAGTAGCAGGTGTTGACGACATGCTGTGCAGCGGTGCTGTGCTTCAGCCAGGCGGCAACATTGGGCATGTTTTCGAGCAGTTCGGGATTGCTCAGCGCTTTCATCGCACCGCAATCGGAATGGCCGCACACGATGATGTCGCGCACGCCGAGCGCCGCGACTGCATATTCGACCGTCGATGATACACCACCGTTCTGCGTGGCAAAGGGCGGAACGATGTTGCCGGCGTTACGGCAAACGAACAGGTCGCCGGGTTGCGCCTGCATAATGAGTTCAGGCACCACGCGCGAATCCGCGCAGGAAATCATCAGGGCCTTTGGACTCTGCCCATCGCTAGCCAGCTTCCCATAAAGCGCGCTGCTCCCCGGAAAAACCGTCTTCTCGAAGCTGAATACGCGACCGATCAGTTCATTCATGGTCAACACTTCCCTTGCACGGGCAAACTCGCCCGCCTTTGCAAGGACATTTAGCGCCGCAGTTTTGCTAGGATCGCGCCCCAGTGTAAGGAAATGTTGCTATGCAGCATTCACGGTTGAATGCGCTGCAGGTGGATGGCGACACGCAGTCCGCCCTCCGGCCTGTTGATCAGTTCCAGCGTCCCACCCTCGGCCTCGATTGCTTCGTTGACGATCGCGAGGCCCAGTCCCATCCCCCCGGTGTTGCGTACGCGCGCGCTATCCAGCCTGACAAAGGGTTGCAGCGCTTCAGCCATCTCGCTCTGGGGGATGCCCGGACCGTCGTCGTCCACGAAAATCAGTATCTCGTCTTTGGTCGGAAGGATGGAAAGGCGGACGTTTCCACCGTAATGAATTGCATTGTCGATCAGGTTCGACAGCGATCGCCGGATCGCGACGGGCCGCACCCATGCTTCGAGCGTCGATGGCGCATGAAGATAGGCATCATGACCCATATCCCGCGCTGAATCGATCAGCGTCGAAGCCATCACCGCTAAGTCGATCTTCTCCGGTGGCAGTTTCTGACCATCGCCACCGAGATAGATTTGCAGGGAGTGGAGCAGGTCGCCCATCTCGTCGATGTCGTCGCTCATCCCCTGTTGCGTTTCCGGATCGATCTCGACGTTGCCCAGCCGCAATTTCAGGCGGGACAGCGGTGTACGGAGATCGTGGCCGACGGCTGCCAGCGAACGGGTGCGGATGGCGATCAACCGGTGGATGCGGTGCTGCATCAGGTTGAAATCATGGATCAGGTCGCGAACCTCGCTCGGTCCCTCCTCCGGCACCGGCTCGGGCTCGCCCGTGCCAACCTCCTTCGTTGCGCGCATCAGCACACGCAGCGGTCTTAAGGTCGCGCGGATCATCAGACCGCCGATCAGGACCAGCACCAGCGTCGGCGCGACCAGACCCAATATTCGTCCGATCGTGATCGGCCACACCAGCTTTGCCTGCGATGTGCGGAACGTAATCGTCGAATGGTCAGGAAGCTCGAAACTTCCGGCAATAGAACCGCCTTCGCGCAATGACGAGAGATGCAGTCGGAGTTTCGCCTCCAGTAGTTCCGGTTCGAATTCCAGAATCTGGCTGCGAAGACTGCCGAGCGCATACGAACTTGCGCTGGCATCGGGCAGGGGCTGCCAACTGACCGCAAGACGCGTGGTACTCAGTTCCCTGGCGAGCTTCTCTCGCTCGACGGGCGCTTCCACAGCCATGACCCGACGCACGACAACCAGATGTTCGGCCATGCGATGTGCATCGTCGTCCTGCAGAGCAAACTGGCTGGTTCGTTCGAAAACCAGCGTGTTGACGACGAACTCGGTCGCCAGGACGAACCCAAGGATCAGGAGTATCCGGCCTAGCAGGCCGAAGGACTTGAACCCCTTCAAGCGTGTGAAACGCTGGCGCTGAACATATACCCGATGCCGCGTACCGTAACGATCGGTGGCGATCCGCCCGCAGATGACAGCTTTCGTCGCAATCGGCTGACCAGCACATCGATGCTGCGATCCGAACTGTCGCCCAGACGCGTACGGGACAGTTCGATCAGTCGTTCGCGCCCGATAACACGCTGCGGCTGGGCAACGAATGTTCCCAACAGGTCGAATTCAGCGCCGGTCAGATCGATGATCGATCCCGCAGGCGACCGCAATTCGCGCTTCGAGAAATAAACGGTCCAGCCGTCAAAGCGAACCTCGTTCTTCCGCCCGGTGTCCTCCGCGCTCGACATCGGACCGCGTCGCAGGACCGCGCGTACGCGCGCGACCAGTTCGCGCGGCTGGAATGGCTTGGCCAGAAAATCGTCTGCGCCCAGCTCAAGGCCAAGTATCCGGTCCTCATCGCTGCCCTTGGCACTGATGAAGATAATGGGCACGTCACTCTTGCGCCTGATCTGGCGACACAAATCGATGCCGTTCGTACCAGGCAACATGATATCGAGTATAATCAGGCTGGCCGGAGGCCCGTTTTCGATCGCTATCCACGCCTCAGGAGCCGTCGCCGCGGTACGCACGGCATACCCGTTTTCCTGAAGCAGCCGCGCGATCAATGTGCGGAGGCCCGGATCGTCCTCCACCAGAATGATGGTTTGTGCAGTCATAAAGTCTTGAGGGCATCTCGATATGGGGTGGAGAACAGATAGGTGCTGTGTCCCGGCTTTCCAAAGTCGAAAACGCACAACACGGGCGAACGGCACCGACAGATGTCGGCAACATCCCCTCCTTCGTTCCTCTTGTTTTGCCCGATCGACAGCCCGTGCGGTAAATCCGCATGTGTCGAACCGGGCAATGCGGCGGGTTATCCCGCTCTGTCGGCGCTGTACGCCCGAATATACTTCCCGGCGCAGGAGCGACCCAATTATTGTCCGCTGAGATCCGTCGCCCGTGCCGACGCCATCATGGCGCGGGCTTCTGCATGTTTGACGCGCGCATGTGCTTCACAAATCGTCGCCTTGCTTGATTCGGCGTGGCATTTCCCGGCTTTCGGGGCCGTCTGGACGACAGGGCGCATCAACAAGGTCGCTTTGCCAGGAGACGAAACGAACTCATGTGTGCGAGCCGAAGACTGGGCCATCGCCAAAACCGGCAAGCACAGGATTGCTGCAGGAACCAGAATTTTCACAAGCAAGGTAATTCTCCGACCATCTATGGTCGGCGAAATGGAGATGAATTGTTTCGCGATCAGAGCGCGCCTGTGACAAAACATTGCTCCGGCGATTTTCAGCGCCGCATAAGTTTATCCGTTAGGACGTGATTGAACGCCAGCCTTGTCGGTGTGCAACGTGAACCACACGCCTCTTATGTCACGCCCGAGCGTGTTTGCCGCCGTAACGCTTGCCGATATAGCTGGTGAGGCGCTGCATCACGTTCGATGCGCCGACCGCCGCTTCGGAACAACATGGCAAGGGTATCTGGCTCTGGCCCGCTGCGCGGCGCTCGACCTTTTGGCACAGGTCTTCGAAATCGGCGCGGGTCAGCAGGTTCTTCTCGCGCATCAGGCACAGCAAACTCTGCAGGATGATCAGGCTTTCTTCGCCCGGATCGACCGATGCTTCCAGTAACGCCGGATGGATCGATGCCATCGCACTTTCACTCCTCGTCATTATTTTTTGACAAGGTACGCGCTTTCACGTCGCTGGCAAGTCACGTCGGCGGGAGCTCAATTCAACCCACCCCCGAGTGAGCGATAAAGCTCGACAAGATTGCCGCCACGGGTGAACCGGGTCGCCACCAATTGCTGTTGTGCCGCATAGGCGGTGCGTTGCGCATCGAGCGATGTCAGGAATGAATCCACCCCGGCACGATAACGCGCGTCGGACAGTTTGGCGGCAACTTGCGCAGCACTGACACGCGCAGTTTGTGCGGCAATCTGTTCACCAATGGTGCCACGCTGCGCGAGGGCGTCGGCGACTTCGCGAAAAGCCGTCTGGATCGTCTTTTGATAGGTCGCTACCGCCGCCTGCTGTGACGCACGGGCATAGTCGAGATTGCCCTTGTTACGCCCACCGTCGAACAGCGGCAGCGCAATTCCCGGCGTCGCAGTATACGTAAAACTGCCTGCACCGAAAAGACCGCCCAGGGAGGTGCCGACCGTGCCCACCAACGCCGTCAGCGAGATCGACGGGAAGAATGCCGCACGCGCCGCGCCGATATTTGCGTTCTGCGCGATCAGCAAATGTTCCGCGCGGAGCACATCGGGGCGGCGCAACAAGACGGTCGAGGACAGATCAGCCGGCAACACATCTATTGCCGCCTGCGTGTCGCCCAGCGCAGTGGGGAGCAGATCCTGCTCGACCGGCGCACCGACCAACAGGTCGAGTGCGTTACGGTCACGCGCAATCTTGGTACGCAACACCGCGATATCGTTGCGCGCGCTCTGGTAATTTGTTTCCGCCTGGCGCGATTCCAGCTCCGAAGCGACACCGATGCGAAATTGTGCGCTTGTCAGGTCGAGCGTCTGCTTGAATGTGGACAGCGTTTGCTGGGACAGCGCCAGCTGATCCTCGTCGGCCGCGATCGTCAGCCAAGCCGTCGCAATCTCTGCGATCAGGCTGATCCGTGTGCTGCGTTGCGCTTCGTCTGTCGCGAAATATTGTTCGAGCGCAGCCTTACTGAGATTGCGGATGCGACCGAACAGATCGATTTCGAATGCCGAAAAGCCGATATTCGCCGAATAAATTTCGATATTGGAGGATGTTGAGGCACCCGTCGTGGATCCGCCGCCCCCCAGATTGTTGGTAAATGTTGCCGATCCCGATGCGGTGGTCGAAGGAACCAGGTCGGCGCGCTGGACGCGATATTGCGCGCGCGCCTGCAACACATTCGCGGCGGCAAGGGCAATATCCTGGTTCTTGTCGAGACCGCGCTGGATCACCTGCCGCAAACGCGCGTCAATGAAAAAATCGCGCCAGCCAATCCTGGTTATGTCGCGGGCATCGCTGGCGGCGGCGGGATAGACGCGGTCTTGCGGCAGCGTCGCCGGCACCGCTCCTACGGGCCGGACATAGGAGGGCGCCAGGTTACACCCCGAAAGCGCGGCACTGCCAACGAGCAGGGCCACCAGCGCCGAGCGCCCGAACGATCGATTGTTGTTCACAGGTGTCAGGCTCCCTGCGGCGCAGGTGCGCCATCATTGGGGGACGATATTTCATCGGCCGGAGCGGGCGGCGGCCCATCGTAACGCGCTTCGTCGCCGTCCGTCGCATCGCCGCCATGTCGACCGAACAGACGCAACACGACGACAAAGAACATCGGTACGAAAAAGATGGCGAGAACCGTCGCCGACAACATGCCGCCGACCACCGCACGCCCGATCGCGTTTTGGCCCCCCGCGCCCGCGCCCGTCGAGACTGCCAGAGGAAACACGCCAAAGATGAACGCAAGCGACGTCATAAGGATCGGACGAAGCCGCAGCTTCGCCGCCGCAACCGCGGCATCGAATGCATTCATACCCTCGCGCATACGTTCCTCGGCAAACTCGACGATAAGAATAGCGTTCTTCGCCGACACACCGATCGTCGTGATCAACCCGACCTGAAGATAAATGTCGTTGTTAAGCCCGGTGAGCGTCGCCGCGAGCAACGCCCCGATGACACCCAGCGGTACAACCAGCATAACCGAGATCGGGACCGACCAGCTTTCGTACAGCGCGGCAAGGCAGAGAAACACGATGAGCAGCGAGAGGCCGTAGAGCGCAGGAGCCTGCCCGCCCGATAGCCGTTCCTCGAAGCTGAGTCCGGTCCATTCCAGGCTGGTGCCCGGCGGCAACTTGGCTTGCATCGCTTCCATTGCCTCCATCGCCGCACCCGACGAAACACCCGGTGCAGGCTGGCCCAGCAATTCCATCGCCGGCTGGCCGTTGTACCGTGTCAGTTGCACTGGTGCCTGAACCCAGGACTGGCTGGAAAACGCGCTGAATGGTGCCATCGACCCAGTGGCGCCGCGGACGTAGAGATCGCCGATGTTCTCGGGCGCCATACGATAGGGTTCATCCGCCTGGATGTAGACGCGCTTGACCCGTCCACGATCAATAAAATCGTTGATGTAAGCGCCGCCCCAAGCGGTCGCGATGGTGCTGTTGACCGTTGCCAGGTCAAGCCCGAGCGCACGCGCCTTGTCATGGTCCACGTTGACTTTGAGCTGAGGCGCGTCGTCCAGCGCGTTGGGACGCACCCCGAGCAGCATCTTGTCTTGCGATGCCATGCCCAGCATTGCGTTACGCGCCTCAAGCAGCTTGGCGTGGCCAATTCCCGCCTCGTCAATCAATTGCAGGTCAAACCCTGTCGCGTTGCCCAGTTCCTGCACTGCAGGGGGTACGACAGCAAAGATCATGGCGTCTTTGAACTGGGAGAATACGCCCATCGCGCGACCTGCAATCGCCTGAGCCTTGTTGTTCGAACCAGGCCGGGCGTCCCATTCCGTAAGCGGTATGAAAGCGATGCCACTGTTCTGGCCAGCGCCCGCAAAGCTAAAGCCGTTCACCGTAAACACGCCCTGTACGTTTGCAGATTCCTTGCTCAGAAAATGATCGCGAATGGCGTCGAGGCCCTTTTCGGTACGCGTGCTCGTCGATCCCGACGGGCCCTGTACCAATGCAATCATGATTCCCTGGTCGTCGTCAGGAAGGAACCCTGTGGGCAAGCGCACGAACAGAACCGCCATGCCGACAAAGATCAATGCGTAGACGACAAGCGAGCGCTTCCAGTGACGCGCAGTGCCACGAACGCCGCGTTCGTACTTAACCTGGCCGCGGTCGAACTTGTCGTTGAACCAGCGGAAGAAGCGGGCAAGTGGCCCGGTTCCCTCGACCTTGTCGGGCTGGTGCGGTTTGAGGATGGTGGCGCAGAGGGCGGGGGTAAGGATCAGCGCAACCATCACTGACAATACCATTGCCGAGACGATAGTGATCGAGAACTGGCGATAGATGACGCCGGTCGATCCGCCGAAGAACGCCATCGGCAGGAACACCGCGGAAAGAACCAGCGCGATGCCGACCAGCGCGCCCGTGATCTCGTCCATCGACTTGCGCGCGGCATCCTTTGGACTGAGGTGTTCGGTCTGGATCAGCCGCTCGACGTTCTCCACCACGACGATCGCATCGTCGACCAGCAGACCGATGGCGAGCACCATGCCGAACAAGGTCAGCGTATTGATGGAATAGCCCGCCAGCGCCAGCACCGCAAACGTGCCCAGAAGGACCACCGGTACCGCGATCGTGGGGATCAGCGTCGCGCGGAAATTCTGCAGAAACAGGAACATGACGAGGAAGACGAGGACCACCGCCTCGACCAGCGTCTCGACCACCTGCTGGATCGACAGCCGCACGAACGGTGCGGTATCATAGGGAAAGATCACCTTCACGTCGGGCGGGAACTGCTTGGCGATCTCGTTCACACGCGCCTTGATGGCTGTCACAGTGGCGAGCGCATTGGCGCCGGGTGCCAGTTTTATACCGATGCCCGAGGCAGGCTTTCCGTTCCATTGCGACGAAAAGCCGTAATTCTCCGCGCCGATCTCGACGCGCGCGACATCGCCCAGTCGCACGATCGAGCCGTCCGCGCCGCTCTTCAGGCTGATCGCAGCGAATTGCTCGGGCGTGGTCAGACGCGATTCGACCGAGACGGTCGCGTTGAGCATCTGTTCCTTGGGTGCCGGCTGGGCGCCGATCTGACCCGCGGAAACCTGGGCATTCTGCGCCCTTACGGCGGTCGTGATGTCCGCCATGGTAAGCGCGTAATTGTTGAGCTTGAGCGGATCGACCCAGATGCGCATCGCATATTGCGACCCGAACACTTGCGTGTCGCCGACACCATCGACCCGCGACAGCGGATCTTGGAGCTTTGTGACGATATAGTCGGCCAGGTCGTTGCCGTCATGCTTGGCGCCCTCCGAATAGAGGCCGACAAACAGCAGGAAGTTTTGCGTCGCCTTAGCGACGAGGAGGCCCTGTTGCTGGACCTCCTGCGGCAGCAGCGGCGTGGCCGCCTGCAGCTTGTTCTGTACCTGTACCTGCGCGATGTCCGGATCGGTGCCCTGATCGAACGTCAAGGTGATCGTGACAGAGCCGGCCGACGAGGACGACGACGAGAAGTAGCGAAGGTTGTCGATCCCCTTCATCTGCTGTTCGATGATTTGCGTCGTCGTGTTTTCGAGCGTCTGCGCATCCGCGCCCGGATAGGACGCCGTTATCGACACTGCGGGCGGGGCGATATTGGGGAACTGCGCGATCGGCAGCGACCGGATCGCAAGTACGCCCCCCAGCATAAGGATGATGGCAATCACCCACGCGAAGATGGGGCGGTCGATGAAGTAACGGGCCATGGTGGATTACTTGCCCTGTGCCTGAGGTTGCCCCTGCGCAGACGATGCAGGCTTGGCATTGGGGTTCCATGGCGAAGGGGTCACCACCGCTCCGGGGCGCAGGTAACCGCCGCCTTCGACGATCACCTTGTCGCCGGGCCGGACGCCTCCGGTTACGAGCCAGCTGTCGCCGACCGTGCGGACGGTTTGCAGCACACGGGGCGCAACCTTGTTGTCCTTGCCGACAATCAACACGGTGGCGTTGCCGCGCTCGTCGCGACCGATTGCGCGCTGTGGCACCAGCATCGCTTTCGCCTGCGTGCCTTCGACCAGTTGCGCGCGCACATACATGCCGGGGAGCAGCAGTCCGTTTGGATTTGGGAAGAGCGCACGGATAATCTGCGATCCCGTGGTCGGATCGACCGTCACATCGGCGAAGCGCAGCGTCCCTTCGGGTCCATAGCTCATGCCGCCCTCGAGCATCAGCTTCACGCGGGCGTTCCCGTCACGTGAAACCTGACCAGTCAGAATCTGCTGACGAAGCTTGAGCAGGTCGGCGCTCGATTGCTGGATATCGACATAAACGGGGTCGATGCGCTGGATCGTCGCAAGCGGCGCTGCCTGCGCGGCGGTGACCAGCGCCCCGGTCGTGTAGACCGATCGTCCGATCCGTCCGCTGATCGGCGCGCGGATCGTAGTGCGCGCCAAGTCAATCTGTGCGGTACGAAGCGCCGCTGCCTGCGCGGCGACGTCGGCACGCGCCTGTTCGGCGGTGGTCAGCGCGTTTTCATAATCCTGCTTCGAAATGGCGTTGATCTTGACCAGTTCGCCGTAACGCCGTGCCAGTGCCGCGCTTGAACCGATCGCAGCGCGGGCGCGGGCCAAGGCCGCACGGGCGGTCGCCACCTGCGCCTGATAAGGTTGCGAGTCGATCCGGTAGAGCGCCTGCCCTTTGCTGACCCGATCGCCTTCCGTGAACAGCCGCGCCTCGACCAGACCATTCACCTGGGGACGAACATCGGATGTCTCGAAGGCGGTTGTGCGCCCCGGCAGCTGGCTGGTCAGCGTCACCGATTGTTCATTTATCGTGACATATCCGACACCTGGCGGCGGCGGCGCTGGCGGTGCAGCCTGTTGTCCACAAGCGGTCATCAGCAGTGCCAACGTGGGCGCGGTGTTACGAAAAAAAGTCATGCAATAATCTGCCGGATAATTTATGGGAGTGAATGATCACTCACAAATGCTGCTAGTGCGAACAATATGATGAGGTCAAGCGTTCTTATGGATCGACGGGAAAAATGAAGATCGGAGAACTTGCATGCGGCGGACCGTCTGATCGCGCATCCCTGCGCCGCGGCCGTATCGTCGATACGGCCCGTATCTTATTTGCCGCCAATGGCTTTCACGCAACCGGAATGGCCCAGATTGCCAAGGAATCCGGCATCGCGATCGGTCAGATCTATCGCGATTTCGCTGCCAAGGAAGATATTGTCGCTGCAATCGTCACCGGCGATTGCAGGAAATTCATGGCACGCGAGGCACTGCAGCGCGCGATCGTCGACCGCGACGAGGCAGCGGTATGGTCTTGGATACGCGAATTGGTCGAACCCAATGCCGATGACAGCGGCTTGTTTATGGAAATCGTTGCCGAATCGGCGCGTAACGAGCGCATTGCAGCAATTTTCGCGGCGAGCCACGTCGATGTGATCGGCTGCCTGCTCGATGCGTTGCGACTGTTCGCACCCGATGATCGTTTAGCCGAGCGATGCGCGCTGCTTGCCGATATGATCCTGACTCAATCACTGGGGATCATGCAGCACCGGGTGTTGATGCCCGGCATGGATACCCGACGCCTGGTCGATGCTGTCATGTTCATCATGACGCGCGAGATCGAGCGAATGCGCGAGCCCTGCTCCGCATAAGGGAACGACAAAGCCCGCGCATTACGGAGCGACAACGCCCTCGGGCAAATCCTCTACCGGTGGCAGGCGACCGGCGAGCGCGGCGTCGAACTGTTCCTTGTCGAGCACACCTTCCCAACGCGAGACCACCACGGTCGCCACCGCGTTGCCAATGAAGTTGGTCAGACTCCGGCACTCGCTCATGAAGCGGTCGACACCCAGGATCAGCGCCATCCCCGCGACCGGTACCGACGGCACGATCGACAGAGTGGCAGCGAGTGTGATGAAGCCCGCACCGGTGACCCCCGCTGCGCCCTTCGACGACAGCATCGCCACGCCGAGTAGCAGCAATTGCTGGCCGATTGTCAGTTCGACATTGCACGCCTGTGCGATGAACAGCGCGGCCAGCGTCATGTAGATGTTGGTGCCATCTAGGTTGAACGAATATCCGGTGGGCACGACGAGCCCGACGATCGACTTGGGACAGCCGGCACGTTCCATCTTTTCGATCAGGCTTGGCAGCGCGCTTTCCGACGACGACGTGCCCAGCACCAGCAGCAGTTCCGCCTTCAGGTACGAAATCAGGCGGAAGATAGAAAAGCCGGTCAGTCTTGCCACCAAGCCCAGCACGACGACCACGAACAACAGCGAGGTGAAGTAGAAGGTACCGACCAGCATCGCAAGATTGGCGAGCGTGCCGACCCCGTATTTGCCGATGGTGAAGGCCATCGCACCGAATGCGCCGATAGGGGCGACTTTCATGACGATGCCGACCAGCTTGAAGAACGCGATCGAGACGTCGTTGAGAACGTTCAGCACCTTCGTTCCGCGGTCGCCGATCAGCGCAAGGCTGATACCGAAGAGGATGGAGACGAACAGCACCTGGAGAATGTTGCCCTCTGTCATCGCCGACAGAAAAGTGTCGGGAATGATGCCGGTCAGGAAACCGGTCAGCGTCGTTTCATGGGCCTTGGTGGCAAACTCACTGACCTTTGAGGCATCGAGCGTCGCAGGGTCGATGTTAAGCCCCGCCCCCGGCCGCACGACATTGGCTACGATCAGCCCGACAATCAGCGCAAGCGTGGAAAAGAACAGGAAGTAAATGAAGGCCTTACCCGCGACGCGCCCGACGGCGGCAATATCGCGCATGCCGGCGATGCCGGTGACGATGGTCAGAAAGATGACCGGTGCGATGATCATCTTCACCAGCTTGATGAAGGCATCGCCGAGCGGCTTCATCGCCTCACCCGTCGCCGGTGCGAAATGGCCGAGCAGAATGCCGGCGGCAATCGCCACCAGCACCTGGACATAGAGTTGTGCGTACCAGGGCTTGGGCGTCGGCGCAGGCGGCAGGTCTGTGGCGTGGACGTCGATAATCATGGATCGACCTTTCATCCTTTCGGGTGCCGGCTCCGCTCTTGCGATGGATCGGACAGAGGGCGGAGAATACACAGGATCGATCGCCCGTGACCGTAGAATTTTCCGGGAATTAGCTGTTTCGTTTCGACAGGAAAATAGATTCTGTCGGCACAGCCGGTCGGGGCAAGATCAAGAGACCGTCACAGCGTCACGCCGCGCTTCCAGATGGCAATTTCCCGTTCTCCGTTTTCCTCGCTTCGGGTTGGTGCGCCACTGGCGGTGGCAATGGTCAGCGCGACCAGGCGATCACCGGCCTCACGCATGTCCTCTCCGTCGATGACGGTCCTGCATCGACCCGATCTGGTGGTTCTTCCTGTTCTGGCTGCCCGGCTTTCTGGGCACGCAATACCATCTCGATCTCAAAACATTCGGGCCACCGCTGGTCGTCATATACCTGCTATCGGACGTGGGCAGCGTGGCCGGTGGCTGGCCTCGTCCCGGCTGATGCGAGCAGGCTATAGCGTCAATTACGCGCGAAAAATAACGATGCTCGTCTGCGCCTTTGCCGTGACGCCAGTCTTCTTTGCCCAGCACTACAGCAATTTGTGGGTGGCGGTCGGCGTGATCGGCCTCGCAACGGCGGCGCACCAGGCATTCTCGGCTAATCTCTACACGCTGCCGTCCGATCTGTTCCCGCGCAATGCGGTGGGTTGGGTCGTCGGCATCGGCGGCACCGTCGGCGCCATCGGCGCCATCGGCGGTATGATCTTCTCGCTCTACATCGGCCATATTCTGGACAGTATGGCGACCTACACGCCGATCTTCATCGTTGCGGGCAGCGCCTATTTCGTGGCGCTCGCGATCATTCATGTCCTTAGCCTGAAGTTGAGTCCGGTAAGCACGTCGGCGCTAACGGAATAAAGGTTGCTGCGCGCGATCACGCGCAGCAACCCTGAGCTTCACAAGGGCCGGTTCATTTGCCCTTTGGTGCTTTGGCGGCGATCGCTTCGATCTCGATCAGGAAATTAGGGCCTGCAAGCGCAGCGACCTGAACCGTCGACCGGGCGACCAGGTTCGGATTTTCGGGCGTTCCGAAGAATTCCTTATAGCCTGCGTTGAATCCGGCAAAATCCATTTTGCCGCCCAGTTTCGGATCGCCCGCCACGAACACGGTAAGCTTGACGATATCCGACATGCTGTAACCCAGCTTGGCGAGCGCCGCCTTGATCTTGTTGAATGTGCTGATCGTCTGCGTCTTGGTGTCGCCGTACGCCTCGATACTGTCGGTTTTGGCGGGATCGATAGGATTGGCGAGCTGGCCGCTGAGCAGCACCGTTTCCGCGCCCGGCGGAATGGTGACGCCACTCAGGATAAGCGCAGGAGGCGGGTTGGTATGGCGCACGATGGGGGCGGCAACGACCGACGTCGCGCATAGTACGGCGGCAACGGCCACCGATGTTTTCAGAACGAGCTTCATACACTCTCTCCCAAGATTAAAGTTGGAGGGCGGGCCTGCAGCCCGCCCCTGTTTTTCACGTCGCCGTCAGAACTTGAAGTTCATACGACCATAATAATAGCCCCCGTTGATGCCATAAGGGCTGAATGTCAGCGGTGCGTCGATTACGTTACCTGCGTTGACCAGCGAGAAGGTGGTCGTCCCTGGAACGAGCGCGACAGTCGGCGGACGTTTGTCGAACACATTGTTCGCGCCAACGGACAACTGCACCTCCGGTGTTACCTGATAGTTGAGCTCGATATCGCCGATGAACGCAGTACCGATTTCCTGCGTGTAATAGGTTCCGCCATCGGGGCTAATCTGGTTCGATGATGGCCCGTAGAGTGTACCCCGCAACGTTGCCGTAAAGTCCCCGAGTGTAACCAGTGCAGAACCGATGATCTTGTATTTCGGCGATGCGCTCTCGAGATTGCTGATGCTGCTCAGGTCGAACAGCGGGACCGGTGCGGTTACACCCAAAGTATCGGTCAGCGTTGGTCCGGCACCGACGCTCGTTACACTGGTCTCGTTATAGTTGCCCGACAGGGTCCAGTTGATCGATCCCCAGTCAAATGGCGACAGATAACTCAGTGTCCCCTCAACACCACGGGTCCGGGTTGTCGCGCCGTTGGCAAACAGGTTGACGCCTGTTTGGGTCACAGTCGGGTCGAGCACGTTACCGTTGGCAATGACCGCCGTACGGACAAGCGCGAAATTGCGAGCGCCACCCGAGCTGAACAGCGTCCCCGTGCCAAGAATGCGGTCACGAATTTCGATCTGATAGGCATCGAGCGTGATCGTCAGGCGCGGGGCCGGGCGAACGACGAAACCCAGGCTGTAGCTCGTCGACTTTTCGGGACGCAGATTCTGAAAGCCCAAAATCTTTGCTGCCGCCGAGTTGGCCGGAAGCTGCACGAACGCCGATGTCGGAGACACGTTGGTCGCCGAATAATAGGACTCGGCCATTGTCGGTGCCCGGAACCCCGTCGAGACCGTACCGCGCAATGCGAACACTTCGGAGAAATCGTAACGCCCCGTGCCCTTGAAGATCACGTTGCTGCCGAAATCTGAATAATGTTCATACCGCACCGCACCGTCGAGTTTCAGTCCTTCGACCGGAGCCGCCGCGACATCGAGATACAGCGAGACGTTATTACGGTCGTGGGTGCCTGCGTCGGACGGACGGAAGCCCGGATACGACTGCCCACCTTCCTTGTAGATCGAACCGGCATCTCCCGATCCGATCGTATATGTATTCTTGCGGTACTCCGCGCCGAACGCGACGTTGAGCGGCTTGGCCATTCCGACTTCGAACTCGGTCGTGAAGTCGGCATTCGCCGTGAACTCGGTCGCCTTGAAGAAGCCGTTGTAGAAATCGCGCGGTGTGAACCCGGTATCGATGAACAACGAACGGTTGGCGGAATCGAGCGTATAGATGAGGTTTTTGTCCTCGCCATAAGTCGTGCTGACGTCGAAATTAATCGCTCCCAGCGCGCCCTTCAGGCCACCCGTGAATGAGTAATCGTCCTCGCGGATGCCCTCTTTTGGATTGAACCCGTTCGGGAACGGAATTGTCGTTCCCGGAGCGCCCAGCACGCCGCCGACGCCGAGGACCGGCGATCCGAGAATACGATCGGGAACGCGAAGGTTCTCATACGCGCTCGCTATCCGCTTGCTGTACGTCCCGAAGGCATAGGCCGTCACACCGCCGAAATTATAGCCCGAATTGAACTGTACGTTCGTCAGGTTCGATTTGGCATCGCCATTGATCTTGTTGACGTACGGAAAGCCTGGAATCGTCAGGTACAGGGCTTGTTGCGCGGCGCTCAAATTGGTTCGCAGCACACCATTGGAATCCGTCACACGCCGATCGAGGCCGCCGACTTGCGTGAAATTATGGTAGCGATGAAATACGGTCATGTTGAGGAAACCGTCCTCGCCGATCTTCGTCGCGAGATGCAATGTGGCTGCATAGGTATCGCCGCCGGTTGCATACTGCTTGCCGGCCGTGACGTAGCCGTCGCCACCTTCGTCATCGTCCTTCAGGATGATGTTGATGACACCCGCGATCGCATCAGATCCATATTGCGCCGCCGCGCCGTCCTCCAGAACTTCGATGCGCTTGATCGCACTGGGTGAGATCAGGTCGAGATCGGCGGTGGCCGCACCCTGGTAGGGTCCGCCGAGAACGGCCAAGTTTGCTGTACCATGCCGACGCTTGCCGTTGATCAAAACCAACGTGTGGTTCGGGCTGAGGCCGCGAAGGCGCGCAGAAAGCGTGAGATTGGCGGTATCGCCGCCGAATGCCTGCGCGGTAAATGACGGCACAAGCTGGGTCAGAACCTGGTTGAGGTTCGGCTGGCCCACACGGCTCAATGCTTCCTCGCCAAGCACCTTGATCGGCGTTGCGCTCTCGGCAACGGTAATGCCGGTCACACGCGTACCGGTCACGATGATCTCGCTGCCCGCTTCGACGTCCGCAGGTGCATCGGCGGGCGCATCCGCCGCGAACGCAACCTGACTGGCCGCGAGCATGGCGAACGCAATCGCACCGTGCGAAATCTGTCCAATAATCTTCATGATAAGCCCCCTGTTTTTATGGTGAGCTTTTCAGGTATTCTGCTCCCGCCCCCGCGCGTTGCCGCACGGGATGTGTTGGTTCGTTCCTGCGAAACCACTGGGAGTCCGGCGACGCTCGTCTTGCGATCGACCGGAAAGGCGATTGGTCGGTTCTCCTCGGGTCAGGCCGCCAGGCGGCCGGTTTGAGTCAGTGCACGTGCGCTGACCTGTTTCGTGAGTGCCGCGACGGCGGCGTGGGCGGACTGGATGCCGCCCTCTTGCCAACCCGGCGTCTGGCTGAGTGCCGCGCTGGCAAAGAACACGCGCCCGTCGGGCTGACACAGCAATTTGAAGTCGGGCGAATCGTTGTGCGCTTCCTGCGACCCCTTTCGCTCGGGGTTCCAGTTCGGCCATGGTCCAAGGCTGTAAGGTACCTTCTTCCAGTTGACGACGAGCGGATTGACGCAGTCGTTGCCGTGCCCGGGGTGCGCCTTTTCGATTGCTGCACGCGCCATCGCAATCTGTTCTGCGATCGGACGCTTGACGAACTTCGCGCCCGGTTCGCCCGAGCTGTAGCAACCGAGGATCATGCCGCGTTCGGTGTGCAGACCCGTCGAGGGATACCAGATCAGCGATGTCTCTCCGCCGACGAAGCTCAGCCCGCCATAAATCTGCTCGCGTTCCCAAAAGCGGGGCGCCTCGAACGCGACCTTGTTGGAATTGTCGTAAACGACTCCCGCGATTGCCTTTGTGACGGGTGCCGCGAAATTGCAGTCGATCTTCGACAAAACCGGAAACGGAATAGTGCAGACGCAATAGTCGGCCTTCAGCATGCGACCAGCGCCGCTCGCCTTGTCGACGAAAGCGATTTCTACCCCCTTGGCATCATGGCGGATGCGCTGGACCTCCGCCCCCCGGATCGCGCGCGACTTCAGATTGCGTTCGATGCCCACCGAAATCTGGTCCATACCGCCGACCGGCTGGAACATTGTTGCCTGCATATAGAGCATGTCTTCGAACAAGGTCATCGGCAGCTGTTTGTTGTCCAGCAGCACGCCGAGCGGCGTTGCCTGAGGCGGCTCTTCGCCCTCCAATACTGTGGGGGCCTTGCCGAACCCCGCGCGCACTGTGCCGTTAAAGGCATATTTATCGTCGAGATCGCCGTAGAATTTGAGGAACGGCAACAGCTTCAGCTTGTCCTCGGGCGACAGCGCCTGGTCGAGAGCGCCCTGGTTGACGGCTTTCGCCAGCAGTTCGGAGATATGCCCGCGCGTGTCATTGATCGCGGTCCGCATCCGCAGCCTGTTGCCATTGTCACCGACGATAAAGGCCGAACGGCTCGAATTGATCTCGACTTCCAGTGGGACGCTGAATTTGCGCGCATAACCGAGAATATGCTGGTGAAAGCTCGGCAGCCGCGCCGGCCCGGCATTGAAATAGACGCCATCGGAGAATTTGGCGGTCTGCGTTTCCTCGCCGATCATCTCGATCTTGTCGCCGTCGCGCACGGTCCAGGCGCGCCCTCCGACGCGTCCGCGTGCCTCGATCACGGTGACCGTAAAGCCGCGCTGTTCCAGCTCATATGCGGCAACCAGACCGGAAATGCCGGCACCAAGCACAACGACCGATTTACCGGCGCCAAACTGCGCCCCACTGTCAGGAAGAGGTGCCGCCTCGGCAACACCGAACAGCCCCATGGATTGCATTGCGCTTGCAACGGCGGCGGTACCGCCCGTTGCACCCAAACGCTGTAAAATACTCCGACGTGTAATCATGGTCCCCCCGTGCGATGCCCGCCTTCAAGGACCCCCTCGACCCGCCCTCGGCATTTCGAAGCCGAAAGGTCAGATCCGCTTGCTCACCCCCTATTGCGCGATCGGGCATCAAATACCGTCGTTCGCTACAATGACTTGCGCTTGCACATACAAAAGGCATCCCAAACTGCGATTCTCGCAATTGCAATTTTTGCACTTGCTTATGCGCGGAGGTAAAAATTCTGGCCGATATGCTTCTATTGGGTCAGAATCCCTCAATGCAGGTTATTTCCGCCACATAAATTGAAGATTTATGGCATTATTTCGCAATATGCGGTGGATTCCATCGTTTTAATACCTTTCACGTGGGCATACCAAGCACCATTCCGCCAGTTTCCATGGAATCGGAGCGTAAAGGAGACGATCAGAAAATCTCCCGCTCTGCTTGAAACCGCTGGTGCACGCCTTGAACACGCGCATCGGTGTTGTGAGTCTAGTGCGAACTCGCCTTTCGACGATGGGGTTCGTCTTTGGTATGGACGGATCGGCTGGCGATTTGACGCCCCTCGGCAAGCGCCGTTGAGCGGCGCTCCTTGTAGATCTGGCGTTCCGAAGAAAATGGCTGTGGCCGTTGGCGTGAACCGAAGCGAGCTTCTGTAACGACTTCATTCGCCGGAATCTGAGCATCGCCCGCTCCCGTCTTCGGAACGACACATGCGAGTTTCCCACACGATTGTTGGCGTGCCGACCGACTTCCTGCTTTTGCTCGATGCCCCGATCGGTCATTGCCGCCCTGTAAGACTTTAGACCGTCGGTGAAGATTGCAGGGTGCGCGTGGACCCGCGCGCAATTGAGCGGCATAAGACCGCAAACAGCGGGAGCAGGGTTATGCAGTTTTCACTTTACGACGCCGTAATACCTTCGAACATTCAGATTCTTGGCGCGATCGATGCTTTGCTCGACAAGGCGGCCGCATTCTGCACAGAGCAGGGCAGGACTGAAGTCGACCTGATCGATGCCCGCCTCACACCTGACATGCTGCCATTCGGATATCAGGTAAAATCATGCGCCGTACATTCCGTCGGCGGGATCGAAGGCGTTCGCGCGGGAAGCTTCTCACCCGACACGTCGGCCTGGCCAACGGACTTTGCCGGACTTCACGGCATCGTGAAGACAGCGATTGCCAAGCTTGAAGAAATCGACCGCGAAGCTTTCGACGTGTTGGCGGACAGCGACACGCAATTCGCATTCGGCGAGACCAGGCTTCCGTTCACTGGTGCGAATTTCTTGCTCTCGTTTTCGCAACCAAACTTCTATTTTCACGCGACAACAGCCTACGCGATCTTGCGTGCGCAGGGGGTTCAGCTCGGCAAACGCGACTTCATTGGCATACCGCGGATCAAGCGCTAACCGCTTTCTCGCCTGCCGGCAGTCTGACCCTGACAGATCGCATGGTCGACGCGCGGGGCGATCTGCCGCTATCGCTCCGCAAAGCATATCGCCGAGCGTTTCGTCGAGCACGACTGTGGATCTCGCAATGAATGCGGGATCCATTCGCCGGTGCCCTCATTGTGCAGAGGCGATCACCTTCCCATCGCGACTTTTAGCTGAAGCGATCACGGTCTTGCGCTGTTCGGCAACCGCCTCACGCGCATCCTCGCGGCAGTGCTTGAACTTCTTCCAGCCAAGAGCGTCGGAGGAGGACGGTGTGCCGCACAGCGACGATGCGGCGTGAAGGATCCGCAGGTCGAGATGTTGAGCGCCTTTCGACGTGGTCAGATCCAGCCCCGCTGTGCTGACAGCGAGCTTTTGCGTCTCAACGACGGTTTAATACTCCACTTACCTCCAGCCAGAGCGCAAACTGATTGAACCACGCGTCGCTGGTCGTTCCGTTGGGATGAGACGCGAATCCATGGCCGCCGCCGCTGTACAGGTGCAGCTCGACCGGACTGCCCGACTGCCGCCAGGCATGGATGAGGCTCAAATCTTGTGCCTTGAAAAAGCGGTCGTTGGCCGCGATGGCGGCGAACAACGGCGGGGCGTTCGGCGGCACCGCGCTGCCCTGTGTCGGGCCGTAGATCATACCCACGAAGTCCGCCCGCGCACCCGGATCGTTCGCCTGTGCCGTTCCCAGTACCGTTACGGCACCTGCCGAAAAGCCCAGAATGCCGATCCGTGCCGGATCGATATGCCAGGCGATTGCGTTAGCCCGCATCGTGCGGATGGCCGCCTGAGTATCTGCAACCGCAAAGGGGCGATTATCCTCGGCAGGAAGCGCGCCTTTCTGGAACGTCTGCGCGATCGCTTCCTTGAAGCCCGCGAAATTGTCGGGAACCGGCAAGGTCCGGTATTTGACGATGAATACGCGTACGCCCAACCGGTCGAGCCGCCTGGCAACATCATAACCTTCGTTGTCCATGGCGAGGAACTGAAAGCCGCCACCCGGGACCAACAGGACGGCAGGAGCATTGGTCGTCGCTGGCAGCGAGCCGGGAACCGGGATCAGTTCCGGGCGCACGATATTGTAGGCAATGCGCTGATCAGGAGTTTGCTGCGCCCATGCTTCATGCGCGGTGTTGGCGCGCGGCAGGGCAACGGGCAGCGCGATCGCGTCAGGCTCTGCGGGCTTTACGACCGGGGTGACGGCATCGACCCAACTGCCCGGAACCGGCGACGCGGCCAGGGGCGGTGTGATCAGAACAAGACTGGCGACCAAGAGCAACCCTTGTGGCAGATATCGCATTTTCGCCTCTCTTTGGCCCGACTGCCCTAGCGCTTTTCAGCGCTTGCCTTCGCCAGATAGTAACGCGAAAGCACATCGAACGCCTGTTTGCGCTGGCCGGTTTCGGAGATCAGCCCCTTGCGGTTCCAGCCCATCTGAAAATCGGGGTTCTGCCGGCGCGGCGAGCGAAAGTCCTTCAGAATCCACGGCGACAGGCCGCGCAACATCGGCAGCCGGTCGGCCATCGCGAGCGTCTTGCGATAAAATTCAGCCTGAAACTCCTCAGAGAATTTCTGCGGATTGGCGCCGGCGTGGAACCCTGCCTTTGCGTCCGCACCGAATTCGGAGAAGATCAACGGCTTGTCGGTGGGCACATGCCAGACGCTGCTCGCCAGGTCTGACAGGCGGTCGGCCGTGTACCAGCCATTATACGTATTGATCGAGACGATATCGAGATCGGCAGCAAGCGGGTCCGCCATCGTCATCGTGGGGACTGTCGCACTGCGGTCACGTTCGACGAGCAGCGCAGCGCTAACCAGCCGCGTATCGTCGAGAGCACGCACATCGCTGACCAACGTACGAAGGAAGCGATTGCGGGCATCGCTGACCGGGGTTTCGTTGGCGACGCTCCAGATCGCGATCGAGGCGCGATTGCGGTCGCGCAGGATGTTTTCGGCGAGCATGTTGCGCGCGGCGGCCAGCGTATCGGGATTGCTCCAGGCGATCATCCAGTAAACGGGCACTTCGCTCCATACGATCAGGCCCAATTCGTCGGCCGCGCGCGTCATCACTTCCGAATGGGGGTAATGCGACAGGCGGACATAGTTGCCGTGCAGCCCGTCCTTGATTTCGCCCAGCAGTGCGCGCGCCGCCTGCGGCGTAATGATCCGCGCAGGATTGGCGTCGATTTCTTCCTCATGCATCGAAATGCCGCGCAGGAAGACGGGCTTTCCGTTCAACAGAATGTCGGCGCCACGCCGCTCGATCGTGCGAAAGCCGATCCGGTCGCGCCAGTTATCCTCGCCCGTCACGACGGTGACATCGTACAGCTTTGGCTGTTCGGGCGACCAGCGGACGAGCGCGCGCGGCGCGGTCATCGTCGTGGTCCAGCTGCCTTTTCCATCGGTCTGGCCAGCGAGGTCGATCTTCAGCGCGTCGATGCGCAAACGGACCGCCCGATTGGCGGCCTGCGGGCCATCGAGATGCGCCGTCACGGCGATCTTGCCGTCGCGCGTAAGCCGGACCCAGGCATCGTCGACATAAGTGTCGGGCGTGTGGACGAGCGTAACCGCGCGTGTCACGCCGCCGTAGTTCTCCCAGTCGGTGACGGGCGGTGGTACCGTTGCGGCGGTCGCCTGTGAATCGACACCGACCGTGATCTGGTTGTCGCCGTCGCGCAGCAGGCCGGTGACCTCAAAGGAAAACGGGGTAAAGCCACCCTCGTGCCGCCCGAGCGGCTTGCCGTTCACATAGGCCACAGTCGCATAATTGGCCGCGCCGAAGCGCAGGAAGTACCGGCCCTTGCGCTGGACCGGTTCAGCAAAGCTGCGCTGATACCAGACCAGCCCCTGATAGTGCCGCATCTCGGGCGATTGGGCGAGCCACGCCCCTGGCAAGTTTGCCGTCTGCGCGTGCGCCATGTCGAATTCGAACAGCGTCCGGCTATCGGTCGCCATTTCCTTGCGGACGTCGACGTCGAGGTAGCGTTGCTGACCCCGGTCAGGTACCTCCCCGTGGAACCCGGCAAGCCCCGCGCGATAGGGGTCAATCGAATAGCGCCATGCGCCCGACAGGTCGGTGCTGTCGCGCATGTCAGCCGAGACGAGCAGCGGCTCGGTCTGTGCCGTGGCCAGCGGCAGCACCGCAGGTGCCTCTTGTGCCGATGCCGCCATCGGCATTGCTCCCGCCGCCAGAGCAATGACAGCAATCAGCTTCGGATAACGCATGACCAAACTCCCGAACACGAAGAGGAAGGAGCGCCACCGGCGCTCCTCCGATACACGACCTAGAAGTTCAGATTGAGGCGGATGCCGCCATAGCGCCGAAAGTCGCGTGGGATGATCGCCTGGGTCGCCATCTTGCCGCCGAAATTGCCCGCCGTATTCACCAGCGCCGGGAAATACTGCTGGTCGAACAGGTTGTTGACGAACGCGACCACTTCCCATTTCTTGTCTTCGGCACGGACACCGAGCCCGGCGTTGACGATGTCATAGGTCGGCTGGAACGTCTGCGGATCGGACGCCACGTAAAAAACGCTGCTCTGATGCTGCCAGTTCACCTGCGCCACACCGCGCAAGCTCGCGCTCAGCGACGGCGAATAATCCGCCCCCAGCGAAAACTTGAATTCCGGTGCCTGCACCGCGCGCGCACCGGTCAGCACCTGATAGGCAGGCTGGGCGGCCGGCACCCCGCCCGGGCCCGCTGGCACCGCTGCGACGCAACCCTGGGCAATTGTCTGCAGCGGATAGCATTGGCCGACCGGGTACGACGTGTATTTCGCGTCGAGATAGGCCAGCGATGCCGAGAGCGACAGGTCGTTGCCGAGACGCGCAGTGGTGTCGAGTTCGATGCCCCGGGTGTTCAACCCACCCACGTTGGTCAGTCGGAAATTCTGTGTCCCGTCGGCCAGTGTTTCGATCGATTGCGCCTGAAGGTTCGTATAATCGGTGTCGAAGAACGTCAGGTTGACCGTCAGGTGCCGGTCGAAAAACTGCATGCGCGCGCCGATTTCCTTATCACGCGACCGCTCGGGCTTGATCGGGCCTGCAAGAACGCGGTTCTGGTTGAACCCGGTTGTCAGGTCGTAGGTCTGCCCTTTGTACCCTGTCGAGTAAGTGGCGAACAACATGATATCCGGCGTGGCCTGATAGCTCGCGTTGAGGCGGTAGGTTCCGGCGGTATCCTCGGCACCGCCAGCGAACGCCGCATTGCCGTTCTGGATGTCGAGAAAACTGTACGATACTTTCTCGTTCTGGACGCGCCCGCCTGCCGTCAATGTGAGGCTCGGCACGATTTCCCAGTCGATCTGGGCAAAGCCTGCAATCTGTTCCGACTTCGACGTCGCAAACCAGTTGGCGAGCGAGAACGCGGATCCGCGGAAGAACGGCCGTTCGAACTTCACGTTCGCGTAATAGGCACCGAGCGTATAGCGCAACGGATTGGTGCTGGGCGACAGCAACCGGATTTCCTGCGTGAACAGCGTCGAGCGGAACGTGCCGACCTGAATGTTGTTGCCGTTTGGCGCCGGTGCCGACGTGTCGTCATGGTCGAGGTAGTCGTTGAGACGGAACTTGTCGTAGGACGTTACCGAGACAAGCGTGTGGTCGCCGATACCGATCTCGCCACGGAGCGAACCGCCGTATCCTTCGTAATTCGTGCGCGAATCATAGTTGTTGCTGATATCCTGGTTCTGCTCGCTGACGGTGACGCCGGGCATGACCACCGCAGGAGTCAGACCCGCAGTGTTTCGCAACAGCGCCGTCGGGTCCATGCGAATAAAGGGACGCCCCACAGTGCTGTGACCGCTGAGATAGTTGCCTGACAGCGTGAACGTCACGTCGTCCGACGGTTCCCAACGCAGCTTGCCGCGCGCGTTATAGGCGTCGCGACCATTGACCTTTTTGCCGTTGAAAAGATTGCGGACGTTGCCGTCCCACTGCGAATAGCTGGCAGACAGGACATAGCCGAGTTCCGGACTGATCGGCCCCGACACGCTGAAATTGCCGCCGTACTCGCTGTCCGTCGTCGCCAGCAGGTTCGCGCGAACCCGTAACGTATCGGTCGGCTGGCGCGTGATGATGTTGATCAGGCCCGCCGATGCAGATTTGCCGTAAAGGGTGCTCTGCGGGCCGCGCAGCACTTCGATGCGCTCAACGTCGGGCAGGTCGGTGAAGGCGCGCGCCTGAAACGCCAACGGCACTTCGTCAACGAGGACGGCGACGCTGGGCTCAACGCCGATCCCGAAGGCAAAGGTGCCGACACCGCGCAGAGAGACGTTGGCATTTACCGGGTGTTCGGCGGGGCGGACCGTCAGCGATGGCGCAACATTGCCGAGATCCTGGAACTGCCTGACGCCCGACGCTGCAAGCTGCTCGGCGCCGACCACCGAAACGGCAAGCGGAACACGCTGGAGATTCTGTTCGCGCTTCTGTGCAGTGACGATGATGTCGCCGGTAGAAGCTTCGGAAGCGGGCTGGTCGGCGGATGCAGGCTGAGCGCTGGCGTCCTGCGCTGCAGCGTCGGCAAGTGCGGGCGCGGAGCCCAGCAGCAGTGATACGGCCAGCGCGCTACGGCAAACGGACGTCCGGAACAATGTCATCGGTAACCTCCCCAGAGAGACATATGGTGCGGGCAATTACCCGTCAGAAAGGCTGGTTACCAAATGGCCTTACCAAATGCAAGCCATTGGTTGACACACAGGCGTCAAAGCCGAATGGTTCCTCGCGCTAACTTGCCAGTGCCCTGGTTACAGGCGCGTCGAAGCGGCACCCCTTGCGACCTCCGTGCAAGACAGGTGCATTCATTATGCCCTCGACTTCCAGCGTACGGTTGTCACCAGGCGGCAGAAGCACGGTCATTTCGTCGCCGCCCCAGCCGATGCCGTGACGGGCTATTGTGATGACAACGCGGTCGGCATCGGCGTGGCCGGTCAGCTGCCAGCGGTCCGGATTTCCATATCCATCGCCCGAGTCTTCGAACGCAGACCATTCAAAGGTTCCTTGGCGGGGGGGGGAAAGCCAGACACCCCGCTGGTACGGTTGCGGTTTCCACCCGCCGTCGGCGAGATCGACCAGCATGGCAGATCCCACACGCGCCAAAAGCGGTGGCGGCCCGTCGAGCGGCGCATCGAGAGTCACCTGAAAGCCGCCCGCCAGGTAATGACCGGTCCATACGTCGATCCAGTCCGTTCCCGCCGGGGGACGCACACTGCGACTCGCCGTGCCAGATTCAACCACCGGCGCGGCAAGGATGTTGGGTCCGAGCAGATGGTCGTCACTTTCGGCCCAGCTCTCCGGGTCGCCGGGGAAGTCGAGCCACGCGGGTCGCACCATTGGGTCGTAGTCGGCGTGGTACCGATGCAAGAGATCGTAGAAGAACGGGACGAGCGTCTGGCGGAGCGCCAACAGGCGTCGGATTGCAGGCACAATCTCGGGATACATCCATGGCTCGTTGACGCTTTGGTCATCGTTCCAGCTGTGGATGCTGAAGCGCGGCATCAGGACACCCGTCTGAACCCAGCGAAGCAGCAATTCGGGTGCCGGTGCGGGACCGGCAAAGCCTCCGACGTCATGTCCGCTGTTCGACACGCCCGAAAGCGCCAGACCGATTGCCATGCGCGCGTTGTACCGCAGCGTTTTCCACTCGGTCAGATTGTCGCCGCTCCACGTCTGGGCGTAACGCTGCAGGCCAGCCATGCCCGACCGGGTGACGACATAGGGTCGCTTGTGCGGGGCCGCCTCCATCTGCGCATGGCGCGAGGCACGTGACATCAGCAGAGGTTGGGCCGGACGCATCTCGGCGGCGGCGCGGGGATCGCCGAAGCCATGGAATTGCGCGCGCGCATCCCAGATTTCATATTCGTTATTATCGTTCCATGTGGCTTCGATGCCGTTATCGAGCAGCGCAGCCTTCAAGTTTTTCCGCCACCAACGCGCCGCGTCCGGATTGGTGAAATCGATATAACTGCCGACTTCGTCCCAAAATTGGACTTCAATGGGCACGCCATCCGTATCGGCAACGAACAGGCCGGCCGCTGCCGCCTCGGCATAGCGCGGGTGGCTGCGCAGCAGCGCGGGCTTGATATTCGGGACAAGCTGCACTCCCGCTCTGGCGTAGCTCGCAACAAATGCTGCCGGGTCGGGGAACTTGTCGCGGTTCCAGTGGAAAACATACCGCTTGTCAGCGATCGAGGTGTAGCCCGACGACAGATGGAACGAGGTGCAGCCGAGATCGTGTTCGGCGAGCTTGTCGAGAAAGCCTGCCATCTGGTCTGCAGCATCGGGCGCGTCGGTATAGGTCATCGTCGAGCCGGAATAGCCAAGCGACCAGCGCGGCATCATCGCGGGGCGACCGGTCAGCCAGGTGAAGCGGCGTGTCACGGCGAGCGGGTCGGGTCCGGCGATCATCCACAGGTCGAGGTCGCCCGCGTCGGCGACGACATGGCGATAATGGCCGTGATAATTGTCGAGTTCGCGCCCGAAATCGAACGCGACTTCGGCCATCGTGTCGTAGAACGCGCCGTGGCACCTGCCCTCGGCATCGGCGACGAGGATATAGGGGATCGACTTGTAGAGCGGGTCGCTGTGTTCGGCGTCGTACCCCATTGCGTCAAGGTTTGTCAGCCGAAAGCTGCGTCCGGCGCGGTTGCAGTCGCCGCTGCGGTCCCCCAGTCCGTAAAAACGCTCACCCGAACGGCGGACGCTGTAGTGATGGGCCCGTCCGTCCCACCAGCCGAAATCATATGCCTGGGTAGGCCGGTCCGTCGCCATCAGCTGCCAGTCGTCGCCTACCCGTTGCTCCCAAGTACAATGGAGGCCGTGGAACCGAACCGTGACGCGCAGCTTTGCCGTCGTAACGACGAGCGTAGTGTCATCGACGTCCAAGCGGGGCGGCGGACATTTAAAACCTTGCGTGTCGAGCCGGTCCCGGCCCGGTTCCCTGATATCATCGGCTCCGGGGGCGATGGCCCAGCTCGGCGGCGACGTCACCTTTCCGTTGGCGAGCAGCAGGAGGCGCACTATGTCCTCCTCAAGCACGAACAGGTGCGCGACTGCACCAGTGTCCGAAGTGAGGGTAATCCGCCCGTCGATCTGCTCGGTGAGCGCAAAAAGCGGCGGATTGGACAGCGTAGCGCGTCTCATGCTCGTTGCTCCGGAAGTGTCAGATGGCGGATGCTGACGATTAGCACGATGGCACCGATCAGGTCGAACACGGAAAGCGCCGCAAACAGCGGCGCATAGCCGATCGTGTCCGCGAACTGGCCGATCAGCAGCGAAAACAGCAGGCCGCCGATCCAGCCGGCCTGGCCGATAAAGCCATTGGCGGTGCCAACCTCTTCAGGTGTGAAGACATCGGCTGACAACGTATTGATCAGCACCGATATCATCTGGTGCGCAAAGCCGCCGACGCTGAACAGCGCAATTGCTGTATAGGGACTCACTGCCAGACCGATGCAGCCCGGCGCGATCATCAGGACCGCCGCAAGCCCGATGCCAGACACGCGCGAGCGTACCAGCCCGACGCCAAACCGACGCATGAGGAACGGCGAGAGGTATCCGCCGAGTACGCCGCCGAGATCGGCCGCGAGAAAGGGCAGCCAGGCGAACAGCGCGATCTGTTTCAAGTCCATGCCGCGTTCGGTGGCGAGGTACAGCGGGATCCAGAAGCTGAACGTCTGCCAGGCAGGTTCGGCAAGAAAGCGCGGGATTGCGAGAACCCAGAATCGCCCGCTTTTCAATATCTCGCGCGGGCTCGCTCGCTTTGCGGGGACAAGCGGTCGATCGGCCGCGATCAGCGCGCGTTCTTCGGGCGTGATCGCTGGGTGGACGCCGGGTTCGCGATAAAAAGCATACCAAGCGGCGGCCCAGAAAAGGCCGACTGCGCCCGTCACGATGAACGCCACACGCCAGTCGGCCCAAAGCGTCACCGCAACCACGATCGGCGGCGCGATCAGCGCGCCGAGTGACGTACCCGCATTGAACCAACCCACCGCCACCGATCGTTCGCGCGCGGGAAACCAGGAGGCGATGGCCTTGATACCCGACGGCACGGCTGCCGATTCCGCCAGCCCGAGCAACCCCCGAAAGAAGGCTAGCGCCAGCCAGCCGCCGGCGAAGGCGTGCAGCATGTTTGCCACCGACCAGGCGACGCCGAACAGAGCGAATCCCGCGCGGAGCCCGAAGCGATCGACGATGGCACCCGCAATGGGCTGCATCACAGTATAGGCGAGCTGGAAGGCGCCCACGACATAGCTGTATTGCTGCGTCGTCATGCTCAGGCTGGTCTTGAGCTGCGGGGCAAGTACGCCAAGCGAATTGCGCGCGAGATAATTGGCGATCGTTCCCGCACAGATGAGTGCGACGATCCACCAGCGAAGATGCTTTATGCGGCCCACATTCCGCTCTCCCATATGAGCTTCCGCTTGTCGTCAGCCAGCATATTGACCGCATCCGAAACTGTCCAGAGCGGTAAGGCCAATTATCCGGCCTCCCCTTGCCTGCAACCGTGCCGCGACCACCGAAGCAGAGTTAATCCCGCATTTCTCCAACCTTGTGCAGACCGATAATTGGTATTACCACATCAAAAGACGGCTTCAGACCACCATGCTTGGGAGAGCTCCATGAAGGGCAGATTGCGATGGTGGATCATCGGCCTGATGACGCTCGGGACGATTCTCAATTATCTCGCGCGCTCCACGTTGTCGGTTGCCGCGCCGACACTCAAAGCCGAATTCGCGATGACGACCGAGCAGTACAGCTATGTCGTCCTCGCCTTCCAAGCCAGCTATACCGTCATGCAAACAGTTGCCGGGACAGTCCTTGATGCACTCGGAACGCGGTTGGGGTTCACGCTGTTCGCGCTTGCATGGGCAGCGGCAAACATGGCGCATGCCATGGCGACGGGTTGGCAAAGTCTTGCTGTATTCAGGGCCTTCCTCGGCGCGAGCGAGGCTGCGGCCATTCCTGCCGGCACAAAGACAGTCGCCGAATGGTTTCCGCCGCGCGAACGTCCGCTTGCGACAAGTGCCTTTCAAATGGGAACCAGCGTCGGCAATATGATTGCACCGCCGCTGGTTGCCTTTTGTATCCTCGCCTGGAACTGGCAGGCGGCATTTCTTGTCACCGGCGCGCTGAGCCTGGTCTGGGCAGGGTTGTGGTGGTGGGGCTACCGCAGCTCTGCCGACCATCCGGCGTTGAGCGAGTCCGAACGCGCGCTGATCTCCGCCGGGCGCAGCGAGGATCTGGTTTCGAAACCGGCAACACGACGGCAGACGCTCGCCAGCCGGAATTTTTGGGCAATCGCTGTGCCCCGGTTCCTCGCCGAACCCGCCTGGCAGACATTCAATTTTTTCATCCCGCTCTACTTGGTCGCGGTCTGGAAGCTGGACCTGAAAAGCATTGCGCTCTGGGCCTGGCTGCCCTTTCTCGCAGCGGACTTCGGCAGTCTCGCGGCGGGGTTGCTGCCCAACTGGCTCATGCGCCGCGGCGCGTCGATGATCGCGTCCCGCAAAGTGACCATGACATTCGGCGCATTGTGTATGGTTGGCCCCGCATGCATCGGCCTGGCCGGATCGCCTGCAGTCGCCATCGCCCTGTTTTGCGTCGGCGGCTTTGCGCATCAGATGCTCAGCGGTGCGCTGATCACCCTGTGCGCCGATGTGTTCGATAGCCGCACCGTCGGCACCGCGAGTGGCATGGCCGGTACGTCAGCATGGGTCGGCGGCATGCTGTTCACCCTGCTTATTGGCCAGAGCGCCGACGCCTTCGGCTATAATCCGCTTTTCGTGGCACTTGCCGGGCTTGATCTCGTCGCGGCGGCCGTCCTCTGGCTGATGCTCAGGCCTCGCGCGGCGGGATCGCCCCGGGCCGCATGATCGTCCAGGCGGCGCGGGCGTGCCCCTCGCGCGCTGCGGTGTCGGGATTGGCCCCTGCCAGCCGTGCGCCAAGATAGCCTGCATTGAACGCATCACCCGCACCGCTTGTGTCAACCGGCGACAGGACTTGCGGCGGGTCTGACATGGAACCGTCGGGCAGGCGGCACCCGGCAGAACCCGCCTTCACGATGGTTTCGGTACAACCAAGCCCCTGCCAATGCATGGCCACCGCATTGGACGTGGCCTCCCCCGAAAGCGCCGTTTCGTCCTCGAGCGTCGGCAGACCGATGGTGGCACAGGCAATGGCAGCGTCGCGTGCAGCGCGCGCCTCGGCTACGTCCGTCCACAAGCGCGCCCGGTAATTGCCGTCGAACGCGACATGGCCGCCGCGCTGACGGACTTGGCGCGCGATCTCCAGCAACCGATTTTGCCCATCGAGCGGCAAGATAGCCAGCGTAATAAGCGAGAAGCCGATCAGGTCTGCAGCTCCTGCAATTTCCAAAGTCGCATTAATTTCGGGCAGGGCGAACATGTCGCGCGCTGCACTGGTATCGCGCCAATAGGTGAAGCTGCGCTCGCCGGCAGCATCGGTGCTGATGGCGTAAAGTCCCGTGTTGCGCCGTGGGTGCTGGAGCACGAGCGATACATCGAGCCCTTCCCGCGCCCATTGTGGCTTCAGTGTCTCGCTGAGTGCGTCGCTGCCGAGCGCTGTCAGGTAGGCAACATCATGACCCGCACGCGACAAGTGGATCGCGGTGTTCAGTGTGTCGCCGCCGTACCCCAATCGCCAGCCGCCGGTTGCGCGGCCGAGTTCGAGCATCGCTTCGCCGATCAGGACAATCCGCGCCAATCGTCACCTGCGCCCAGGGTTGTGGGCGTCACGTACCGCCACGAAGCTAGTCGCATACCCGGAAACGATTAGTGGCCCCGTCAATGCAGCGGACGCGGCGACCGAGGCCAGCAGCTTTGCGGTGTTGATGCTACCAATTCCACATGGTGCCGTCTTCGAGCCGCGCGACCGGAAGATAGGCTGGCTTGTAGGGATATTTTGCGGCCAGGGCTTCGTCGATATCGACGCCGTGACCAGGTGTTTCACCGCAGAACAGCTCGCCTGTTTTGAAATGATAGTCATGAGGAAAGACAGCATCGGTCTCTTCGGTATGGCGCATATATTCCTGGATACCGAAATTGGGCACCCAGGTATCGAAATGCAGCGCGCAGCCCATCGTCACGGGCGACAGATCTGTTGCGCCGTGGCTGCCGGTACGGATCTGGTACATTGCGGCGAGGTCGGCGATGCGGCGAAGGTGAGTGATCCCCCCCGCGCCGACGACCGTGCACCGGATGAAGTCGATCAGCTGGTTCTGGATCAGGTCTTTCGCGTCCCAGATCGTATTGAAGATCTCGCCGACCGCAAGCGGCGTCGTGGTATGCTGGCGGACCAGCTTGAACGCTTCCTGATTTTCCGCTGGCGTGCAGTCCTCGAGCCAGAACAGTTGATAGGGCTCGAGCATCTTGCCCAGATTTGCCGCCTCCATCGGCGTATAGCGATGGTGGCCGTCGTGCAGCAGATGATGGTCGAATCCATAGGTCGCGCGAAGCTTGTCGAACAGCTTCGGCACATAGTTAAGTGCCTTGCGGGTGTCCCATCCGGTAACCGAAGGCAAAGCGGCGTCTGCCGGTTCGTAATGCAGTTTGCCGCGCCCGACGCCATAGGCATCCTTGATGCCGGGTACGCCGCTTTGCGCGCGGATCGCCTTGTAGCCCATGTCGATATACTGGCCGACGGCATCGACCGTCTCTTCGATGTCGCTGCCGTTGGCGTGCCCATAGACTATGATGCCGTCGCGGCTGCGCCCGCCGAGCAACTGATACAGCGGCATACCAGCCATCTTGGCCTTGATGTCCCATAGCGCCATATCGACGGCGGCGATCGCGCGCATCGTCACCGGACCGCGCCGCCAATAGGCACCACGATATAGATACTGCCAGATATCCTCGATCCGTCGCGCGTCCATGCCGATGAGGCACGGGATCACATGCTCTTCCAGATAAGCGACGACCGAAAGTTCGCGGCCGTTGAGCGTGGCGTCGCCGATGCCATATACGCCTTGGTCGGTCATGATCTTGAGCGTGACGAAATTCCGTCCCGGGCACGTCACGATCACTTTGGCGGACTGGATCTGCATGCGTTTCCTATGGACACTGGTTGTAGGCAATGCTCGGCGATAAGATTGACCAAATGCCGCAATGCTGTCAACCTAATTGGTAAGGCCAAAGGAAGCGCGATGAACAACGAACCCGACCGAGGGAAAGACCGCCTCTATCAGGACCTCGCCCGTACGCTGCTCGAGGAGCTTGCCTCCGGTCGCTATGTTGTAGGCACGCGCCTGCCGGCCGAGCGCGAACTTGCGGCAAAGCATGGGGTCAGCCGCCCCACCGTGCGAGAGGCGATTATCGCCCTCGAAGTTCAAGGCCTGGTCGAAGTCCGGGTCGGCTCGGGCGCTTATGTGCGTCGGCTGCCGGGCAAGGAAGAACCGTCAGGGTTCAACGTGAGCGCTTTCGAGCTGACCGAGGCCCGTCTGATGTTCGAAGGCGAGGCCGCGGCGCTCGCGGCCACGCAGATCACCGACGAGGAAATTGCCGTGATCGAACAACTGGTGCGTGATATCGCCCAGGAAAATAACGACCCGCGCGGCAGCGAGAAGGCAGACCGCGAATTTCACATCGCGATTGCGCGCGCGACGCGCAACAGCGCGATCACCGAGGCCGTCGCGCGCCTGTGGGAATTGCGTTCCTTGTCACCCGAGGCAGCATTGCTTCACGAGAAGGCACGCACTGCCAATATCAAGCCGGTCGTCGATGAGCATTCGGCCATTCTGGACGCACTGCGTGCCCGCGACCCGGCCGGCGCCCGCGCCGCCATGCGCAACCACCTGACCCAGGTCATCGACAGCCTGCTGTTCGCGACCGAAGAGCGCCAGATAGCCGAGGCGCGCAGGGCCGCTCAGGCCAAGCGCGACCGTTTTGCGCGAGCGACCGCGTGACCAGACCGCTGGACCTTCACCCCGACCGGCTATTCCCCGCAGACCCCGCCACGCGAGCGCTGGCGCGATCGCTCCACGCGTCCATCCGCGACCTGCCTATCCTGTCACCGCACGGCCATACCGACCCCGCATGGTTTGCCAGCAACGAGCCGTTCGGCAATGCGTCGGACCTGTTGCTCGTACCCGATCATTATGTATTCCGGATGCTCTATTCGCAGGGCATTCCGCTCGACGTGCTGGGTGTCGGAAATCCCGACTATGATGCGCGGGCGGCATGGAGAATTTTTGCCGCGCACTACCATTTTTTCCGGGGAACACCGTCGCGCCTGTGGCTCGACTGGGTTTTCGCCGAAGCGTTCGGCATGGACGTCCGGCTCGATGCGGAAACCGCCGACCGGTATTACGACACAATTACCGAAGCGCTGGCGACCGATGCCTTCCGGCCGCGAGCCCTGTTCGAGCAATATAATATCGAAGTGATCGCCACGACCGAAAGTCCGCTCGATACGCTGGAGCACCACGCCGCCATTGCCAACAGCGGCTGGGGGGGGCGAGTCATCACTGCCTATCGCCCGGATCCGGTCGTCGATCCGGAGTTTGACGGTTTCCGCGCCAATCTCGACCGTTTCTCGGCGCTGACCGGCGAGGACTGCCTGACCTGGAGCGGCTATCTCTCCGCACATCGCCAACGACGTACGTTCTTTGCCAGGATGGGGGCAACCAGCACCGATCACGGCCATCCGACGGCGCAAACCGCCGACCTGTCGCCCGCCGAAGCCGAAGCGCTGTTCCACAAGGTGAGCAGTGGCGCGTTCACGCCAACGGACGCCGAGCTGTTCCGCGCCCAGATGCTGACCGAAATGGCAGGCATGAGCATCGACGACGGCCTTGTGATGCAGCTGCATCCCGGCTCATTCCGCAATCACAATGCCCGGGTCTTCACCGCCTTTGGACGCGACAAGGGGGCCGACATCCCGACGCGAACCGATTATGTGCACGCGTTGAAGCCGCTGCTCGACCGGTTCGGCAATGATGACCGCCTGTCGCTCATTCTCTTCACGCTCGACGAAAGCGCCTATGCCCGCGAACTCGCTCCGCTAGCTGGCCACTATCCCTGTCTGAAGC
>JBDUBD010000130.1:0-6231 GCA_040004295.1 Sphingomonadales bacterium
CACGCTGGGCTTCGATGCGATCGGCGGCGGCAAAATGGCAGGCATGATGCTGTCGGCGATCGAGGAAGCCGCCGGGCGCAAGGGCGGCGAATACAGCCGCTACGGGTCGGATACCGCCAAGCAGGTATATATCTATGGCGGGCTCGACACCTCGCCGACCGTTCTCAACCGCAATTTCGGCTTTGCGTGGAGCCTGGGGGGATGGCTGCTGACGCCCTTCATGCAGCGCGCCGGGAAGGATGTCGTCGCGCGGATGCGCAAGCGGGTGGTCGACGAACTGACGACGACCTTCGCCAGCCATTACAGCACGACGATCAGCCTGGCAGACATGCTCGATCCGGAACAGCTCCACGCTTACCAGCGCAAGGGCACGGGCCAGAAGTTTCTGGTGAATCCAGCGCTGTAAGGATCAAAAAAATAGATCCGCCGGCAAAGGGGGCTAAGCCGGCGGATCCAATAATGGAGGCTGCAGAGCGGGGGGGCAAAGTGCAGCCTCGAGACGGTTAATGCACGAGGTCCAATGCGGTTCCCGACCGCCGCAAAATTATTTTTAGTGCCGTGTATTTTAGCTCTGGCGCGGCGTCGTGCGCGGTCGTGTGCGGCGAGGCGGTGCCTTTGGTTTGGACGACTTCGGCGCCGCCGCTTTCTTTTCCGCCGCCGGGGCTGCCGCAGTCACCGCGCTTTCCGGGCCGTGCGAATAAATGTCCCATACCGCCATGAACAGCGCGGCAATGACCGGACCCATCACGAACCCGTTGAAACCCATCAGCTCGAACCCGCCGAGCGTCGAAATGAGTACCAGATAGTCGGGGATGCGCGTGTCGCGGCCCACCAATATGGGGCGCACGACATTATCGACGCTGCTGATGATGAAAAAGCCGCACGCGAACAATACGCCACCCTGCCACAGCTGTCCGGTTGCCAGTAGATAGATGGTCATCGGCACCCAGATGAGGCCGGTACCGACTGCCGGGAACAGCGAGAAGATGCCCATCGCGACGCCCCAGAGCAGCGCACCCTCGATCCCCAGCACCCAGAAGATGAACCCGCCGATCAGCCCCTGCAACACGGCGACGATCAGCGTTCCCTTGATCGTCGCGCGGACGACAGCGACGAAGCGGTGGAACAACAACCGGCGCTGCCCGGACGGCATCGGCAGGCGCTGTTCAATCCTGTCGACCAGATCATATCCGTCGCGCAGCAGGAAATAGGTCAGGTACAGCATCACGCCGAGCGCGAGGAAAAACGACAGGGCGCTCTGGCCGAAGGTAACGGCCTGTCCTGCCAACACGCGGAAGCTGCTGTTGAACGCGTCGCTGATCTTTTGCTGCAGGGCTGCGAAATCGGTCAGGCCGATGTCGTTCAGCCAGTTGCGGGCAAAGGCGGGAAGGGCGCGCGCGCCCTCCTCGAAACTGCGGTTCAGGTCGATATTGCCCGACTGGATCTTGTTATAGACCGCCGACGCCTCGCTGATCAGTGCCGCGCCCAGCAGCAGTGCCGGGATGATCACCAACAGGAAAATGGCCGTCAGCGTAATGGCCGCGACCGTGTTCGGGCGACCCGGCATTGCCCGCAACAGTCGATTGTTCAGTGGGGTAAACAGGAGTGCGGCGATCACGCCCCACAGCACCGCGCCCGCAAACGGCCCGATCAGCCAGGCAAAGGCCACCGTGACGGCAACGACGAGGAGGAGCTGGAAACCGGATTCCAGCGTCTTGCGGGGCAGGGGAGCAGCGGCCATGAACTGTCCTTTCTCCCGTTCCGGCGCGCTTGCCAAGGGGAGGGGTTCGTTACGCTTGATCGCAACGTGTCTTGGGTGCACCCTGCGGACGGGGAGAAATGTCATGAACAAGCCACCGACATGGTTCTGGGTTGTCGCGGTTCTTGCGGTCCTGTGGGAATGCATGGGCTGCGTGTCCTATCTGAGAGAGGTCACGATGACCCCGGCGGCGCTTGCCGCACTTCCTGCGGCGCAACGTGATTTGTGGCTGATGATGCCGTCTTGGCTGTTCGGCGTTTTTGCCATCGCAGTCTGGTTGGGCCTCGCGGGGGGGGTCACGCTGCTTTTGCGCCGCCGCATTGCGCGGACGCTGTTCGCGGTGTCGCTGGTCGCCATCGTCGTGCAGTTCGGATGGGTGTTCACGCAGACGCCGATTCTGAAGACGATGAGCTTCGTCGAAGCCGCCGGGCTGCCGATCGCTATCGCGGTTATCGGCGCGGTACTGGTCTGGTTTTCCGGACTGGCGACGAACCGAGGATGGCTGCGATAAGTGTTGACGCTTTACGGAATTCCCAACTGCGACACGGTGAAAAAGGCGCGCACCTGGCTCGATGCACGGGGCACGCTTTTCACTTTCCACGATTACAAGAAGCTGGGCATCGATGCGGCGACGCTCGGGCGTTGGGCGGACGCGGTCGGGTGGGAAATCCTACTCAACCGCGCGGGCACCACGTTTCGCGCGCTGTCGGACGGGGACAAGACCGATATCGACCGCGACAAGGCCATCGCGCTGATGATCGCAAGTCCCAGCTTGATCAAACGCCCCGTGGTCGAGGGTGATGGCGTGATGCTCGTCGGATTCAAGCCCGAGGCCTGGGCCGCTGCTTTCGGAAGTCTGCGCTGAGCCCGCAGATATTGGCGATGGCGCTGGGGTTGTTCTCGGCAGTGACGCTTGCCGCCGCCAACATGTCGGTAAAGATGGGGGCGGACATCCTGCTCGGCCGCGCGATCCTGTCATGCAGCGCCGCGCTTATCGTGATGCCGTTCGCCTTTGTCGTGCCCGTGCCCGATACCGCGACTTTTCAAGCCTTGCTGATCGCGATGCCCGCGCATTTTGCCTATCAGCTGTGCCTCGTCCGGGCGATGCAGCGCGGTGACCTCAGTCTCGTCTTTCCGGTCATGCGCGGGCTTGCACCCCTGTTGACCGCGGTGAGCGTGATGGTTTTCGTCGGCCAGCATCTGTCGCTGATCGCCTGGATCGGCCTTGCGGTTGCGACCGCTTCGGTAATTGCCTTTGCGTGGCCGCCCAAGGGAGTATGGCTTCACCACCACCCCGATCGCGCCGCGCTTGGCTGGGCGCTGGCCACGGCGGTGGGCGTGTCGCTGTACAATGCGGCCGATACGAACGGCGTCCACGTCGCGCCCACGCCGCAGACGTTTATCGTCTGGCTGTTCATGGCGGACGCGATCCTCATATCGGTCACGACCATTGTCCTGCGCCGGAACCTCGTCGAGAGGATCCGGGCAAGCAACTGGCACTATGGTGTGGTTGCGGGTGGCCTATCGGTCTTGTCGTTCGGTGCTGCGCTGTACGCGTTCAGCTTGACCGAAACGGCGCGGGTTTCCGCATTGCGCGAAACCTCTGTGGTGCTGGCGGCCCTGATGGGGCAGCGCTTTCTCGGGGAAAGCTTCGGTCCGAAGCGGATCATCGCGGCGAGCACGTTGGCCGCAGGATTGATCGTCATGCAGTTCGGCTAAGCGTTACACATTCTGGACTTGCTCCCTTATGCCCGCCATTATGCCGCTATGACGCGCAAACTCATTTCGTCGGGCTCGCCGTTCGAAAAGGTCGCGGGCTATTCGCGGGCGGTGGTACAGGGTGACTGGTGCTTCGTCGCTGGCACCACCGGCTATGACTATGCGACGATGGAAATGCCGGAGGGTGTCGCCGATCAGGCGACCAATGCACTTGCGACCATCGCGCAGGCGCTGGCCGAAGCGGGGTTCGCGATGGGCAATGTCGTGCGGGCGACCTATTATCTGACCGATCCCGACGACTGGGAAATCGTGGCGCCCGTGTTGGGCGCAGTGTTCGGCGATATACGACCGGCGGCAACATGCATTGTCGCGGGGCTGATCGCACCCGATATGCTGATCGAGATCGAAGTCACCGCGTTCAAGGGATAAATCCGATGACCAGGGCAGTGTGGAACGGCGTCGTCATTGCCGATAGCGACGACACGGTGGTGGTCGAGGGCAATCATTATTTCCCGCGCGCCAGTATCGACCCGGCATTCCTGACTGACAGCGCGACCACGACAATCTGTCCGTGGAAGGGGACTGCGCACTATCATAATATCATCGCGGGCGGTGCGGAGAACCCGAATGCCGCCTGGTATTATCCCGACCCGAAACCGGCGGCGGCCGAAATCCGCGATCGTATCGCCTTTTGGAAGGGTGTGGAGGTTGCGTGACCTCTGCGTAATGACGCGCTAGGCTCCATCCATGTCCACGACCTTTACCCTCGACACATCGACCAGCCGCGCCAACCCGACGCCCGCACCGATGAAGCGGCTGACCGTGCCCGCGATCCGCGCGCGCAAGGCCAATGGCGGGACGAGCGAACCGCTGGTGATGCTGACCGCCTACACGGTGCGGATGGCGCAGTTGCTCGATCCGCATTGCGACATGCTGCTGGTCGGCGATTCGCTGGGGCAGGTGATCTATGGCCTTCCGTCCACACTGCCGGTCACGCTCGACATGATGTGTGCGCATGGCGCGGCGGTGGTGCGGGGCAGCTATCACAGCGTCGTCATCGTCGACATGCCGTTCAGCAGTTACGAAGGGTCGCATGAACAGGCTTTCGCAAGCGCCAGCCGTGTCATGGCCGAAACAGGGTGCGCGGCGGTAAAGCTGGAGGGCGGACAGGCGATGGCATCGACCATCGCGTTCCTGTCGCAGCGGGGCATTCCGGTGATGGCGCATGTCGGCCTGACGCCACAGGCGGTGAACCAGCTCGGCGGCTATGGCGCGCGCGGGAAGAGCCAGGAAGAACACGCCCGGATTCTTGACGACGCCAAAGCGGTGGCGAAGGCAGGGGCGTTTGCGATTGTCATGGAAGGCGTTCTGGAACCCATCGCGCAGGCGGCGACGGCGGAGGTGGATATTCCCGTCATCGGCATCGGCGCCTCAAAGGACTGCGATGGACAGGTTCTGGTGGCGGAGGACATGCTCGGCCTGTTCGAACGCACCGCGCGGTTCGTAAAGCGTTACGGCGACATGGCGGGTTTCGTCAGCGAAGCGGCCGCGAGCTATGCGGCGGACGTGCGTTCGCGCGCGTTTCCGACCGACGAGCAGATTTACGTCGCCAAATCCTGACTTGGGTCTGTCAGGAACAGTTTTCGTTTGGCGAAATCAGGCAGAGAATTTCCGCTGTCCTACACACCGAGCGCAGGATAAAACGGATGTGCTCTTTGACAGTCCGCGCTCGATGCGGCGGAGAATATCGTTTGCCACGCTTTTGGCCCATGGCGTGTGGATTTTCAGGGGTTTAGGTCTCTTACGTTCACACAAAACGCGCGTACCCCGTGATTTTAGGGAACGTAACGCCTGAAAAACCGCGCATTTGCGTTGTTTCGGACTAATGAAAGGCGCCGTTTCGCGCGATATGCTGGATCGTTTGCACCCAATCACGACCATTGCGGGTGTCGCGGACAGACCCTATGGCTCGCCGTCTTATTTCTGAAAGGATGACCCTTGGCGATCGCTCCGCAGAGCAACGAAGCTTTCCTCCGCGAAGTCGACGAACAGGTCCGCCTCGATACTGCCCAGCGTTTCTGGCAGCGCTGGGGGAAATGGGTCATCGCGCTTTTTGTTGCTGCGCTGGTCGCGCTGGGTGCGGGGCTGTGGTGGAATTCGCACCAGAAATCGGTCGCGGGTGTCGAGGGTGAGAACCTGTCGCTGGCGCTCGACGACCTGACCGAGAATCGGCCGACAAAGGCTGAAGCCGGGCTGAAGCCGCTCGAAACGAGCAAGACGCCGGGCTATCGTGCGTCGTCGCAAATGGCACTGGCCGCGATGATGCTGGTGAAGAACGATACCAAGGGCGCGATTGCCGCCTATGACAGGATTGCCGCCGACACGTCGCTGGGGCAGCCCTTTCGCGACGCGGCGACGATCCGTGGGGCGGCTGCCGGTTTCGATACGATGAAGCCGGAAGAGATTATTGCCAAGCTGAAGCCGCTGGCGGTCGCCAAGGGGCCATGGTTCGGCAGCGCGGGTGAAATGACCGCAGTCGCATATATGAAACTCAACAAGACACGTGAGGCAGGTGCGATGTTCGCGGCCATCGCCAAGGACGAAAGCGTGCCCGAATCGATCCGGCAACGCAGCGTTCAGCTCGCGAGCGTCATGGGCGTCGATGTCGGCCCGCTGAATATCAAGAACAGGAATTGAGCATGACCAAGACCAACGCCCGCGCGCTGGCGCTCGTCCCCGCTGTCGCGGCCATG
>JBDUBD010000131.1:0-6065 GCA_040004295.1 Sphingomonadales bacterium
ATGTTTGCCGGTGTGCAAGATACTGTAACGCCATATGACTATGCACCAGCCGCCCGCGCTGAACCCGCAACCGCCTCGACCAATGCCTTCCCCATGGGTGTCGCCCGTGGCCAAGTCGCCGCGACCTACATCGTTGCCGAGGCAGAAGACGGACTCGTCATCGTCGATCAGCACGCGGCGCACGAACGCCTCGTTCTAGAGCGCATGCGCCGGGCTACCGCGAATGGCAGCGTTGCATCGCAACCGTTGCTCCTGCCCGAAGTTGTCGAACTGGACGAACCCGCGTGCGACCGTCTTGAGGCCCGCATCCCCGAACTCGCTGAACTCGGGCTGGATCTCGAACGCTTCGGCCCCGGCGCCATGCTGGTGCGCGGCGTCCCCGCTGCATTGGGAACGAGCGAAGTCACCGGTCTCGTGACCGATCTTGCCGACGAACTTGCTGCATTCGGCGAGGCGCTCAGCCTTAAGGAACGCCTCGATTACGTCGCAGCGACCATGGCATGCCACGGGTCAGTCCGCGCAGGGCGCATTCTGTCGGTTGCCGAAATGAATGCGCTGCTGCGTGAAATGGAGGTGACGCCGCATTCGGGGCAGTGCAATCATGGACGGCCCACATGGATCAAGCTCGCCCATGGCGACATCGAGAAACTTTTCGGGAGGAAATAATGCGGTCTGTTGCTGTTCTTGCATTGCTGATTGCCACGCCGACGTTCGCCCAGACCTGTCCGTCGCCGACGGGGTGGGACAAGCCGACCAAGCGTCTCGCCGCGCGCGCGCCCGAAATGAAATATGCGCTGGCGACCGGCGCGTCGGACCTGATCGAGTTGCGCGGCGCGAATGACGTCAAGTTTGCTGTGAACTCGGGGCGCAAGCCGAAGGTCGGAACGTCGGCGGGACTGGCCGCACTTGATGTCGCGAAAGCAGGTAAGCTCGACATTATCCTGTCCAACGCGACCTTCGTGGATCTCGTGCGTGATGGAATAATCCTGAAATCCTCGGGTCATACCGACCTGAAAACCTGTGCCGGTTTCCGCAAGTCTGTCAGCTTCGACGTGGTACCCGGCCGGTACATCGTTCAACTCGCCGATGCGCCGGAACGGACGGTCAAGATGGCGACGGTCCTCAACTAGCCGTTATGCGCCTCGGCTGCGGCGACCAGCGTGTATTCGCCCGGGGCCATGGCTTCCCATGGGAACACGAACCAGCTCTGGTCTTCGTTGCGGTCGATGGTTTCGGCGCGGTAGTCCACGGTCTGGATCGACCTGATATTGTCGATCAGCACAGCGACGCGGAGATTTTCGAGCGCGCCGTCGTTGCCGATCGCCTGGCGAAGATAGGCGATCGTCTTTCCCGAATCGTTGATGTCATCGACGATCAGGATACGCGTACCACTGGCGGTCTGACGCGCGATCTGGGCGAGAAGTTCGTCGCCGAACGGCGCGACCTGAGTGGAATGATCGACCGACAGCAGCGGGATCGTCGTCGCGTGGCTCAGGAATACGGCAGGGACCAGCCCGCCGCGTCCGATGCCAAGGATGAAATCGGGACGCCAGTCATCTTCGCCGATCAGCTTGGCGAGCGCCCGGACCTGTTCGACGAAGCGGTCCTGCACGATATAGCTGAGTGTCGTCATTGGCCCTCCACATAGGCATCGATGGCGACAATATGCGCGGCGACGGTTTCAGGGGGCAGGAATGACCCGGTAAAGCTGTTGCGCGCAAGCGTCGCAATCTGGTCGCGCGTCAGAAGCGGCGCGACGGCATGGAAGTTCGCGTTGACATAGCCACCAAAATAGGCCGGATCGTCCGAATTGATCGTCGCGCGTAGACCGAGGTCGAGCATGCGCCGGATCGGGTGATCGGCAAGGTCATCGACCACGCAAAGCTTGTGATTGGATAGCGGGCAGACGGTCAGCGTCATGCCGCTGTCGCGCAAACGGGTGACGAGCGCCGCATCCTCCAGCGACCGGTTGCCATGATCGAGACGGTCGATGCGGAGCAGGTCGAGTGCTTCCGTGACATAAGCAGGCGGACCTTCCTCGCCGGCATGTGCAACACGTTTCAACCCCATGCCGGCTGCGGCATCGAACACCCGAACGAACTTCGACGGCGGATGCCCGATTTCGCTCGAATCGAGCCCTACGCCGACAATGCGATCGAGCCATGGTTCCGCCGCGTTCAATGTCGCGAAGGCATCTTGCTCGTCGAGATGGCGCAGGAAACACAGGATGAGCTTCGACGTTACGCCGTGCCGCGCCTCGGCTTCCGCCATGCCTGCGAGCAGTCCCTGGGCGACGACACCGAACGGGATGCTGCGCACGGTATGCGTCTGGGGATCGAAGAAGATCTCGGCATGCCGGACATTATCTGCAGCGGCGCGGTCGAAATAAGCCAACGCGAGATCGCGAAAATCCTCTTCGGTTCGCAGGACATCCGCACCCTGATAGTAGATGTCCAAGAAGTCCTGCAGTTTCGAAAAGCTGTACGCGGCCCGCACTGCCTCGACACTGTCGAACGGGATGCTGACCTTGTTTCGCCTAGCGAGCGCGACCAGCATTTCGGGTTCGAGACTGCCCTCGATATGCAGGTGCAACTCCGCCTTGGGCAGTCCGTCGATGAAGGTGGCGATATCGCTCACGAAACGGCGTTCGCGGCACCAAGGACCGCGCGGACGCTTGCCGTCGCCACGTCCACGTCGATCCCGACCCCCCAAACCGTCTTGCCTGCTGCCGTGCGGCATTCGACATAAGCGGCCGCCTGTGCATCGCTCGCATGGCCCAGCGTGTGTTCGACATAATCGACCACGTCGAGTGTTACGCCCTGTTCGGCGAGCGCCGCGACCACGGACGAGATCAGGCCATTGCCGCGCCCACTGACCGAACGCTCCATGCCATCGACGACCAGCTTGCCAGCGAAAATGCGGTCGCCGTTCGACGCACGCGTCTCGTCATAGTCGCCCAGCGCGAAGCGGCTGCCGCCGAGATATGCCTTTTCGAACGCGCCCCAGATGTCGGCGGCGTTCAGTTCGCGACTGGTTTCGTCGGCCAGCGCCTGCACATGGCGGCTGAAATCGGCCTGCATCCGCTTCGGCAGTTTCAGGCCCTTGTCCTGTTCCAGCACCCAGGCGACGCCGCCCTTGCCGGACTGCGAATTGACGCGGATCACCGCCTCGTAATCGCGTCCCAGATCCTTGGGATCGATCGGGAGGTAGGGCACTTCCCACAGTTCGTCGTTACGCGCATCCTGTGCGGCGAAGCCCTTCTTGATCGCGTCCTGATGACTGCCCGAAAACGCCGTGAACACCAAGTCGCCGACATAGGGCTGACGCGGGTGCGTCACGATGTTGGTACAATATTCGACTGTTTTCACGACCTCGTCGATGTTCGAGAAGTCGAGGCCGGGATCGACGCCCTGCGTATACATGTTGAGCGCGACGGTTACGAGATCGACGTTGCCGGTGCGTTCGCCATTGCCGAGCAGGCACCCCTCGACGCGGTCCGCGCCCGCCAGCAGGCCAAGCTCCGTTGCCGCGACGCCCGTACCACGATCGTTGTGGGTGTGCAGCGAGATCACCACTGCATCGCGGTTCGGAATGTTGCGCCCGAACCATTCGATCTGGTCGGCGTAGATGTTGGCGGTCGCGCATTCGACGGTCGCGGGCAGGTTGAAAATGATCGGCTTTTCGGGCGTTGGTCGCAGTACGTCCATCACCGCGGCGCAGACTTCGGTGGAGAATTCTATCTCGGCGGTCGAAAACGTCTCCGGGCTGTATTCGAAGTGCCAATCGGTTGCGGAATATTTCCCGGCCTGGTCGCGCAGGATCATCGCGGCGTCGATGGCGATCTGCTTGATCTCGTTTTTATCCATCCCGAACACGATCTTGCGCCACGCCGGGCTGACTGCGTTGTAAACGTGAACGATGGCCTTGGGAGCGCCCTCGAGACTGGCGAAGGTCGTTTCGATCAGGTCGCGGCGGGCCTGCGTCAGGGCCTGGACGATCACGTCCTCGGGGATGCGGTCGTTCTTCACGAGCCCGGAGATGAAGTCGAACTCGGTCGCGCCTGCGCTCGGGAAGCCGACCTCGATCTCCTTTATGCCGATTCGGGTCAGCAGATCGAAGAAGCGCTGCTTCTTTTCACTGTCCATCGGGTCGATCAGCGCCTGGTTGCCGTCGCGCATGTCGGTGGACAGCCAGCGGGGGGCGTGGGTGATGGTGCGCGACGGCCATCGGCGGTCGGGCAGGTCGATGGGCGGGAAGGGGCGGTATTTTACACTTGGGTCGCGCAGCATGGCTTGGCACTCGTTGCTTCGAGGGGGTTTGGCAATGTCCCTTAGGCAGCGTGTGCGCAGACGCGCACGTCGTCGGTCGCGCCTAAGGGCGCGTAAGTCGAAGCAGCAGGGCGCTTGGGCGCGTCATAGGAGGAGCGGCTACAACAGCCGCCCCGCCCATGCAAGACAGGTTACTTCTGGAATGCGGCAGCGATCTTCAGATCGACCGTGTCTCCGACCATCGGAATGCCCATCGTGATGCCGAAGTCGCTGCGCTTGATGGTCGCAGTGGCTTCGAACCCGACATTTTCCTTGCCGCCCATGGCTGCGGGCATCTTTCCGGCGCCGTAGAATTTGGCGTTGAGCGTGACCGGCTTGGTCACGCCGTTGAGCGTCAGGTCGCCGGTGATCGTCGCCGTCTGCCCTGTTGCAACAACCTTGGTCGATACGAATTTGGCGTCGGCAGGGGTGGGGCCAAAGAAATCGGGCTTGCCGCCGTCCTTGCCCGCGCGCAGCAGATGTGAAGTCAGCCCTGCACTCGCGGTCGTGACTTTGGAAACCGGGATCGTCACGTCAACTTTTGCGCCGTTCGGTGCCTTGGGGTCCAGCTGCAGCGTGCCGGTAACATCGCCAAAAAGGCCGAAATAGGGTGTGAAACCCAGATGGTCGAGCTTCCATATGACCAGTGTGTGCCCCGGATCGGCGGTATATGTTCCGCCGGTGATCGCGGCGGGGTTCTTTGATCCGGGTGCCTGCATCGCCTGTTGCGCGATGATCGGGGTGGCAACGACGACGGTGGCAGCGAGTGCGATGAGCTTCAGGCGCATGAGTTACTTCCTTTAATGACGAACAGCATGTGTCGGTTGCGCAGAGACGCGCGTCAAACAACGATTCGGAAACGGAACGTTTCCATCCGGAAGGATCTGTCGGAACAGGAGATCAGAGGATGTCGAGTGCTTCAGCTATGGCTCCGTAAATCTGAGCATTCTGGTCGGCGTCGATGCAATAGGGCGGCATGACGTAGATCGTGTTGCCGAGTGGACGGAGCAACACACCGCGGTCACGGAAATGCGCGGTCAGCGTCGGCGCGAGCGCCGAGAGGTAACCGCCGTCCGGAACAGCGATGTCGAACGCGGTAATCGTACCGATACGCCGGGGATTACATGCGCGGGAGTGACCCGCGATTTGCGTGAGCGCGTCTTCCTGCATGTGCGCCAGCGCATCGATCCGCGCCTGGACCGGCTCGTCGCGCCAGATGGCGAGATTGGCGTTGGCGGCAGCACACGCAATCGGGTTCGCAGTGTAGGAACTCGAATGGTAGAACATCCGCGCCCGGTCGGTCGACCAGTGCGCCGCGAATATTGCGTCGGTGCAGAGCGTGACCGCGAGCGGAATCGCGCCGCCGGTTAGTCCCTTCGACAGGCACATGATGTCGGGCACGACATCTGTCTGGTCGCAAGCGAACAATGTGCCGGTTCGGCCCCAGCCGGTCATGACCTCGTCCGCAATGAAGAGCACGCCGTGCAGCGCGCAGATACGGCGCATTTCCGACAGTATTTCTGGGCTGTAGATGAGCATGCCCCCGGCGCCGAGAATCAACGGTTCGAGGATGAAGGCGGCCGGTTTGGCGCGACAGGCAGCTTCGAGTGTGTCGAGCGTCGCCTGCTCACCGCCCGCAGCCGGGAAGGGCACGGTGGCGACGTCGAACAGCAGCGGCGCATAGGGCTGGTTGAACACGCCGCGCGCGCCGACCGACATCGCGCCGATGGTGTCGCCGTGATAGCTGTGCTCCATCAC
>JBDUBD010000046.1:0-20232 GCA_040004295.1 Sphingomonadales bacterium
AGCCGCTGCCCGCGCTGCCCAATGTCGTGGAACATGTGCCCGGCGTGTCGGTCTTCAGCACCAGCAGTGTCGCATTGAACGCAACGCCGTGAATGCCATTGTCGTTTTTGGCACCGAGCAGAATGTCCGCGACGGCGGTGCCATGGCCCCCTTCATCGTTCAGGCCGCGGTTACCCGCAAAATCACGCGACGCACTGCTAATGCGTCCTGCGAATTCGGGGCTCGACGTGTTGACGCCGGAATCGATAATGCCAACGGTTACGCCCGCTCCGGTCGCACCCGCGTTATAGGCGGCAATCGCCTGCGCCTGCACCGCCGCGCCGGACAGCTTGTATTCCGCAGTGTTGTAATCGATCGCCGGATTGGGGACCGCTGGAACCGGGGCGGGAACGCCCGCTGGCGTGGATGGCGTGGGCGTCGATGCGACACCGCCAGCACTATCGCCGCCACACGCCGTCAGCGCGAGCAAGGGGAACACGACCCCGACGAACATCAACGACCTGCGCTTCATACCGGCTACCTTCCGACTCATGGACGGTTGGTAAGCTTTTGTTAGGCATGCTCACAGGGCGAAGTTGATTGCACCAAGGGACAGTGCCGGTAAGGGACGTTCATCATGTCCGTCGACACTTCCGCCCCCGATCTCGCCCATATCGACGCCTGGATCTTCGATCTCGACAACACATTGTACCCGGCGTCGTGCGACCTGTTCGCGCTGATCGACGAGCGCATGACCAGCTATATCCAGACCCTCGTCGGGTGCGACGCGGCACAGGCGCTCGCCATACAGAAGCGGTATTTTCGCGACCACGGCACGACGCTGTCGGGCCTGATGGCGCTCCATGGCACCGACCCTCACGACTTCCTGAATTATGTCCACGACATCGCGCTCGACCGGGTCGAACACGATGCGCGCCTCGTTGAGGCGATCGCCCGGCTGCCGGGACGCAAGCTGGTCTTCACCAATGGAGACGTGAATTACGCCGGACGCGTCCTCGACCGGATCGGCCTGGGCGACAGCTTCGAGGCCATCCACGATATTCACGCGATGGACTATGTCCCGAAGCCCGCACCCGCGAGCTATGTGGCGATGTGCGCCCGCTGGGACGTCGATCCGACACGCGCGCTGTTCGCCGAGGACATGGCCCGCAACCTGAAACCCGCCAAAGACATCGGCATGACGACATTGTGGGTTAACAACGGGTCCGACCAGGCTGCGGGCAAAGCTTGCGCGAGTTTCATCGATTACGAGGTCAGCGACCTGACCGACTGGCTACACGAACTGACAGGGGAAATGGCATGAGCATCGAGACGACTATCGACGCAGCATGGGAGGCGCGCGACACTGTCTCGACCGCGACGCAGGGCGAAGTGCGCGAAGCCGTCGATGCCGCGATCATGGCGCTCGACCGTGGAGAACTGCGCGTCGCCGAGCCGGACGGTTCGGGTCGTTGGCGCGTTAATCAATGGCTCAAGAAGGCGGTACTGCTCAGCTTCCGTCTCAACGACAATGCGAAAATCTCGGGCGGTCCCGGCGGTTCATATTTGTGGGATAAAGTGCCGTCGAAATTTGCAGACTGGGATGCCGATCACTTTAACAATGCCGGTTTCCGCGCAGTGCCCGGCGCGATCGTACGGCGCGGCGCATATATCGGCAAGAGCGTCGTGCTGATGCCGAGTTTCGTGAACATCGGCGCGCATGTCGGCGCGAACTCGATGGTCGATACCTGGGCAACGGTCGGCAGCTGTGCGCAGATCGGTGCCAACGTCCACTTGTCGGGCGGCGTCGGCATCGGGGGGGTGCTGGAGCCGCTTCAGGCGAACCCCGTCGTCATCGAGGACGATTGCTTCATCGGCGCGCGGTCCGAAGTCGTCGAAGGCGTCCATGTCGAACGCGGCGCGGTCCTGGCGATGGGTGTGTTCCTGTCATCGACCAGCAAGATCGTCGACCGCGAAACCGGCGAAGTCTTCGTTGGTCGCGTACCCGCTTATTCGGTCGTTGTTCCCGGCACGCTGCCGGGCAAGCCGTTGGCAGATGGGTCGCCGGGACCGAACCTGGCGTGCGCGGTCATCGTGAAACGCGTCGATGCGCAGACCCGCGCCAAGACCGCGATCAACGAACTGCTGCGGGACTAGCCCCTCTCCCCTTGCGGGAGAGGGAGGGGCCCGCGCGAAGCGTGGGAGGGTGAGGGGTCGGCGGTCGAACCGATAACTCTTGCCAACCCCTCACCAACTTCGACTAAGCCTCGCCAAGAGGCGAAGCCAAGTCTCCGTATCCTCTCCCGCAAAGGGAGAGGAGCTACTATATCTCTGACATGAAGGATTTTTCGGACCTCCTCGACCGATTGATCTATACGCGATCGCGCAATACGAAGCTGCGCCTGATCGCCGATTACCTGCGCGTGACACCCGACCCCGATCGCGGCTGGGCCCTGGCAGCATTGACCGGCGATCTCGACCTGCCTGGCGTCAAGCCTGCCGTCATTCGCGCGCTTATCGAAGAGCGCGTCGATCCGGTGCTATACCGCATGAGCCGCGATTTCGTCGGCGACAGCGCGGAGACGATCGCACTGCTGTGGCCTGCGCGCGACGCCATAACGCAAGACCTGTCGCTCGGCGCGGTCGTCGATCGCCTGCGTACCCTTGGCCGCAGCGAGGCACCCGCCGCGCTGGCGGCAATGCTTGATGCGCTCGACGAGAACGAACGTTTCGCACTTCTCAAGATGGCAACCGGCGCGCTGCGCGTTGGCGTGACCGCGCGGCTCGCAAAGACCGCGCTCGCACAGGCATTCGATCTCGATGTGGAGGCTGTCGAGGAGGTGTGGCACGGCATCTCCCCGCCGTTCACGCCGCTGTTCGATTGGGCCGAGGGGCGCGCCGAACAGCCGACCGCCACCGACACGCCGGTATTCCGCTCGTTCATGCTCGCGCATCCGCTGGAGGACACGCAAGTCGATCTTGCCGACTATGTCGCCGAGTGGAAATGGGACGGCATCCGGGTGCAGATCGTTCGTGTCGCGGATCAGGTTCGCCTGTTCAGCCGGGGTGGCGACGACGTGACCGGCAGCTTTCCCGATGTCGCGAATGCGGTCACCGTCGATGGCGTGTTCGACGGCGAACTCCTTGTCCGGGGCGCGTTCCAGGGGGGTGAGGCGGCAAGTTTCAACGCGCTGCAGCAGAGGCTGGGGCGCAAGACGGTGTCGGCCAAGATGCTGACCGACTATCCCGCCTTCGTCCGGCTCTACGACGTGCTGTTCGACGGCCCCGAAGACCTGCGCGCCCTCCCCTGGACCGAGCGCCGTGCGCGGATCGAGTCGATCATGCCGCGCTTCGACCCCGAACGCTTCGACCTCTCTGCCCTAATCGATGCAACCGACTTCGCGCATCTCGAAACCATCCGCGCCGGTACGCGCGACGCCGCGATCGAGGGCGTGATGCTCAAACGTCGCGACAGTCCGTACGTCACCGGGCGTCGCGTCGGACAATGGTACAAGTGGAAGCGCGATCCGCTGACCGCCGATTGCGTGATGATGTATGCACTGCGCGGGAGCGGGAAACGATCGTCCTTCTATTCCGATTACACCTTCGGCTGCTGGGCCGAGGATGGCGAGCTGCTCCCCGTCGGCAAGGCCTATTCGGGATTCACCGACGCCGAATTGAAAGACCTCGATCGCTTCGTCCGCCAGCATACTGTTGCGCGCTTCGGCCCGGTACGCGAGGTGGAAAAGACGCAGGTTCTGGAAGTCGCGTTCGATTCGATCCACGCCTCATCGCGCCACAAGTCGGGCCTTGCGATGCGCTTCCCCCGCATCCACCGCATCCGCACCGACAAGCCTGCGGCGGAAGCGGATCACATCGAGACTCTGAAACGAATGGTGACCTAGAGCAGCAACCGTATGCCGACGACCGTCAGCGTGACAGCGAGGATGGGCGTGAGGACGCGTTCCGACACGCGCGTCGCGATCAGGCTGCCGACGATGATGCCGGGGATCGATCCGACCAGCAGCGACCCTAGAAGTCCGAAATCGACCGATCCCTGAAACCAGTGCCCGATGCCTGCGAGCAAGGTGAGCGGAACGGCATGGGCAATATCGGAACCGACGAGGCGGTTGGTCGGCAGCGATGGGTACAGGATGAGCAGCGCGGTCATGCCCAGCGCGCCCGCGCCGACCGAGGTCAGCGACACCATGACACCCAATATCGCACCCAGCACGATCGTCGCTGCGCCGACATGCCCCTGCGCGACCGTTCCGACCACGGGCGTCAGCGCCGCGACGATCCTGCGCCGAAAGAACATCGCGATTGCCGTCGCGACCAGCACGATGCCAAGCACGACCGAGATGATGTGCCCGATGTCCTGCACACGATCGCGCGCACCGGCGAGAAAGAACAGCGTCGCGACGCTCGCGGGCATGCTGCCGAACAACAGGCGGCGCACGACGTGCCAGTCCACCGTGTTGCGCCAGCCATGCACGGTTGTGCCGACAGCTTTGGTTGCGGACGCATAAAGCAGGTCGGTGCCCACTGCCGTCGCGGGATGAAAGCCGAACAGCAGTACCAGCAGCGGCGTCATCAACGACCCGCCCCCGACGCCGGTCATGCCGACGAGCAGACCGACCGCGACGCCCGCAAGTGAGTAGAGTGGATTGATGATCGCCGTGCCGCCCGAAATGAGTGCGCAGCATGTCAGACGCGATGGCCGATGCAAAACAGCGAATATCTTTCGGGTGGGAAAGGTTTTTCGCTGGGCGGGGAATGTCGTTGGTCGATAGCGATACGACGCCCGCCAAATAAACCTATCGTAAAAGGAGTATTTGCGTCACTCTCCCAAGCGGAGAGGCAAAAGCCATGATGTCATTTGCTCGCACGCTGCTGATGCTGGGCGCAGCTGTTTCGTCGCCGCTAATCGCACAAACCAGCGCGGCGCCAACGCCGCCGCCCGAATACGAACCCACCACCGTAATCGATGCGGGCATCGACCGGTCGCTGCGCATGACGGTACCGGTCATGGTCGATGGCAAGGGGCCTTATCATTTCGTCGTGGATACGGGCGCCGACCGCACCGTCGTTTCCCGCGAGCTGGCCGATGATTTGAAGCTGGCGTCATCGGGTTCGGCGATCATGCACACGATGGCGGGCGTTGGATCGGTCGATACCGTTCGTGTCGGCACACTCGAGGTGGGCGGCGGCCGCAATGACGATTTCAACGCCCCCGCGCTTTCCCGTCTGCATCTGGGCGCAAACGGACTGGTCGGCGTCGACAGCCTGAAGGGGCGCCGCGTCGTCATGGATTTCAAGAAGGGTACGCTGAGCGTCACCAATTCGCGGATCCGCGAAGTCAACGATCCTGACACGATCGTGGTGACGGCCAAGTCCCGCTATGGCCAGCTTGTGCTCGTCGATTCCGACATCGGCGGTGTGCCCATAACCGTCATCATCGATTCCGGCGCGCAGAGCAGCGTCGGCAATCTGGCGCTGCGCCGAATGCTGGAGAAGCGCCGTAAGGTCAGCGAATTCTACCCGACCGTGCTGACAGATGTCACTGGTACGCAAATGAATGCCGATGCGGCGCGTGTCGCGTCGATCCGGCTCGGCACCTTCACGCTGACGAACGTTGGCGTCGTCTTTGCCGATGCGCACCCGTTCAAGCGGTTTGAACTGCTCAAGCGCCCGGCGATGTTGCTCGGCATGGACACGTTGCGCGCGTTCCGCCGCGTGTCGGTCGATTTCGCGCAGAAGAAAGTCCGCTTCCTCTTGCCCGACCAGAGCTCGACTCCTAACCGCGACCTATGGCTGGTTTCACGTTTGCAGCGCGCGAATTCGTCGCTTTAACGGGCGGCGCATTGTGGTGGGTCGACCGGCGCGCGTTGCTAGTAGCCGACCTGCATCTGGAAAAGGGCAGCTGGTTTGCGCTGGGCGGACAGATGTTGCCGCCCTATGACTCGATCGCGACTCTTGCCGATCTGACTGCGCTGGCGACAGCAACCAATGCTGCCGAAATCTGGTGTCTGGGTGATAGCTTCCACGATGCCGACGGGTGCAAACGCCTGCCCGCAGACGCGCAAGCGAAGTTGCGTACGCTGACCGCCGCGCGTGATTTCATCTGGGTGACAGGCAATCATGACGCCGGCGGCCTGATGGACATATGCGGCGGACGCATCGTCGAGGAGGCGCTCGTCGATGGCATCATCCTGCGCCACGAGGCCGACCCGGCAGAAACGCGCCCTGAAATGTCGGGCCATTTTCATCCGAAGCTGCGCATTACCCTGCACGGCCGCAATATCGCGCGGCGCTGTTTCGTCGCGAGCGAGACCAAGCTGATCCTGCCGGCCTTCGGAGCGCTGACCGGCGGCCTTGATGCAGGTCATCCCGAAATCATCCGCGCCGTCGGCCTTGACGCGCAGGCGCTGGTTCCCGTCGCAGACAAGATGTTGAGCTTTCCGATCGCCGCCTAGGCCGAGGGCTTCGCGCTCCACAATGTCGGGAATGTCTTTTGCAGCGCGGCGATTTTTGGCACGTCCCACATGCGGATATAGCCGTGGTTCGGGTTCCGGACGGCGAAGTCCTGGTGATAGGCCTCGGCCGGAAAGAACTTGCCCGCCTCGACGCGCGTCGCCAGCGGCTTGCCCCAGCTTTTCGCCGCGTTCAGCTCACCGATATAGGCGCGCGCAACACGTGCCTGTTCGACATCCTGGGGGAAGATTGCCGAGCGGTAACTGGTGCCGGTGTCCGGCCCCTGCCGGTTCAATTCGGTCGGATTGTGCGCCACCGAAAAGTAGACGCGAAGCAGCGTGGCGTAGCTGATCCGGCGGGGATCGTAGGTGATACGGACCGCCTCGGCATGGCGCGTCGTTTCGGTGCTGACGGTGTCATAATTTGCAGTGGCCGCGTCACCGCCGGCGTAACCGGACACGACCGACTGCACACCCTTCAGGTGACTGAACACGGCCTCCATGCCCCAGAAGCACCCGCCCGCGAGCACGACGACGGCACGTGGCGTGGTCTGCCGAACATCGGTTTGCGCAGCTGGCACCAGCCTGGTCGTTTCGGCAGCAACCGCAGGCAGGATCGTCTGCCCCGCGATCACCAGACCGCCAAGCATGGCAAGACCCGTAACCAAACGCGGCATCACTGGAACATGTGGCCAAAGCCCACCATCGGCACCGCGACAGTCGCGAAACCGGCGAGGAAATTGCGGAAATAATCCTGGCGAAACAATCTCAACATGACGACACCTCGCTGCTGCATTCTAACGATATACGCAACGTGCGCCTGCACGGTTTCACTTGCCCTGAACGGGCGGTTTATCTGGCAGTCAGATTCCGCTGCTCAAGAAAGGTCAGCGCAGGCCTGTTGAATGCGCGTGCACGCGTCGACCAACACCGCGTCCGACGTCGCATAGCTGACACGGAAAGCGGGGCTCAGGCCAAACGCATTGCCGGGCACTGCCGCCACACGCACCCCGTCGAGGAAATAATCGATCAGGTCTGCATCGGTCGCGATGATTTTACCCTGTGACGTCTTTTTGCCGATGCAGCCCGTGACATCAGGATAAACATAGAACGCCCCCTCAGGCGTCGGGCAATGGATGCCCGGCGCCTCGTTCAACATCCGCACGACCAGATCGCGGCGAACGAGGAACGCGGCATTGCGCTCCATCAGGAACGACTGGTCGCCATTCAGCGCGGCAACCGCCGCCGCCTGCGAAATCGAACTCGGGTTCGACGTCGACTGCGACTGCAGCTTCGCCATCGCCTTGATCAGCCATGCAGGGCCGCCAGCATAGCCGATACGCCAGCCGGTCATCGCATAGGCCTTCGAACAGCCATTGACCGTCAGGATGCGGTCGTAAAGGTCCGGTGCGACCTGCGCGATCGTCGCGAACGGTGTCGGCGCGTACCAGACATGCTCGTACATATCGTCGGTCATCACCATGACGTGCGGATGGCGGCGAATGACTTCGGCCAGCGCCTTTAATTCGCTGGCACTATAGGCAGCACCGGTGGGGTTGGACGGCGAGTTCAGCAGCACCCATTTCGTGCGCGGCGTGATTGCGGCGTCGAGCTGTTCGGGCAGGATCTTGTAGAGCTGGTTCGCACCCGCCGAGATGATCACCGGCGTACCGCCCGCGAAATTCACGATGTCGGGATAGCTGACCCAATAGGGCGCGGGGATGACGACTTCATCACCAGGCCCGACCGTCGCGACGAACGCATTGAACAGGGTGTGCTTGCCGCCGGAGTTCACGCTGATCTGGTTCGCGGCATAGGTCAGGTCGTTGTCGCGCAAAAACTTGCCCGCGATCGCCGCCTTCAACTCGGGAATGCCGTCGATCTCGGTATAGCGCGTCTTGTTGGCGTGGATCGCCGCGATCGCCGCATTCTTCACGAAATCGGGCGTATCGAAATCGGGTTCGCCCGCCGACAGGCCGATCACGTCGATACCCTCGCGTTTCATCGCCGCCACACGATCGGTCATCGCCAGCGTGGGCGACGGTGTGATGCGGTCGAGTGCGGCAGACGTCTGGGCCATGAATCAATCCCCTTTGGCGGGGTGGCCTATAGCTCCGTCAGCCGCGCGGGCAACAGGCCACGAAGCGAATTTCCAACGTAAAAGCCTTGTTCGAGGTCAGTAGCACGCAATTCCGTTTCAAAGGCGCGCCCCTGGTCGATCATTTCGTTACGGAGCATCCCCGCGATCAGCCCGGTTTCCAGCGGCGGCGTCAGCATTACGCCATTACGCTCGACGAACACGTTGGTGAAGCTGCCCTCCGTCACCCGACCGTCCGCCGTTACGAAGACGACTTCGAAGGCTTCGCCGCGCGCACTATCGTAAAACGCGCGGTCAGTCGTCTTGTGACGTAAGCGAAAATCTTCCGGCGCGACCGACAGCGGCACCATTTTCACCGTCACGGGTTCATCGGGCATCGGCGGGATGGGCCGCACCTCCACCGCCATCCGCCCGCTGGACGCCAGCATCAGCCGCACCCGCGCTGCGTCGCGCAGGCGAAATGTCGCCGCCTGAAGCTCGTTGCGGGCGGCATGCCGGTCGAAGACAAAGCCGAACGCGGCGGCACTCTCGCTCATTCGCCCGAGATGGCGTTCCAGGCGCGCGATGCCTTCCATCGGATCGAACTTCATCGTTTCGATCAGATCGAAATTGCGACCGCTGGGTACGAAGGCGCCCTTGGCCAGACACTCCTGCCATTCGGCAGGCGCTACCGAGTCGGCGACAATCCCCGAGCCGAGGCCGAGCCGCGCCATGGAGGCGCCATCGTTCTGTACCAAAGTCCGGATCGCCACGTTGAATGCCGCATCGCCATTCGGGTCGAGACGACCGATCGCGCCGGTATAGGCGCCACGCGGACTGTCCTCGATGGTCCGGATCGCCGCCATTGCGATAATCTTCGGCGCGCCGGTAATCGACCCGCAGGGGAACAATGTTGCCAAGGCATCGACCGCGTCGTGTTCATCGGCCAGCTGCGCCTCGACCGTCGACGTCATCTGGTGCAGCGTCGGATAGGTTTCGACGTGGAACAACTCGGGCACCTCGACACTGCCCGCCGCCGCGACGCGCGAAAGGTCGTTGCGCAGCAGATCGACGATCATCAGATTTTCGGCACGCTGTTTGGGATCGGTCCTGAGCGTAGCCGCCGCATGTGCATCGGCCAGCGCATCGGTTTCACGCGCCGCCGTGCCCTTCATCGGCCGTGTGCGGATCGTCCGGCCCTTTACCGAAAAAAACATTTCCGGAGACAATGACAACAGCCACTGCGTTCCCGTCGCCACCACCGCACCATAGCCCGCCGCCGACCGCGCACGCAGACCCGCATAAAGCGCCAGCGGGTGTCCGGCGGTCTCGACAGTCGCGCGGAACGTCAGATTGGCCTGGTAGAGATCGCCCGCCGCGATCATCTCGCGCACGACATCGAGCTTGGCGGTGTAAGCCGCTTCGTCGAGATCGGGCACCGGCGTTCCGAGCCATCCACCCGTCATATCGGGCAGTCGCGCGGGCACGTCCTCCGTCGGGATCTCCTCGTAATCGCGGAACAGCCCGAACCAGACCAGCGGTACGTCGAGCACGGGCGACGGCAGCGCCGCAAGCTTTCGCTCCATCGCAAAACCGGCTTCGTAAGCCACAAACCCCGCCGCGTGCAGCCCGCCGCGTGTCGCGGTCTTCAGCGCCGCGAGCGCCCGCGCGACATCGCCGGGATTGCGCGTCACGACGATTTCGACCGGGTCGGTGTACAGCCGCGCGGGAGCGGCATCGCCGGACCGTGCGTCGTCGAGCAGGACAAAGGGTGGCGCAAAGCTCACGACGTCTCCTTGGCATCCGATGCGCCGTCGTGCCAGCCCCTCGGTTACCATCCGAACGAGAGTGATGCCTTTCGCGCAATCGTATCGTAAGGCTTTGCCATGGTCGCCAGCACATTCGATTTGTTCAAGATCGGCGTCGGCCCGTCGTCGTCGCACACGATGGGGCCGATGACGGCGGCAGCGGACTTCGTTGAGCGGTTGCGCAACGCCGGGTCATTGGGCCAAGTCGCCCGCGTCGATGTCGCATTGTTCGGGTCGCTGGCGCTGACCGGAAAAGGCCATGCGACCGACCGCGCGATCCTGCTGGGTCTGACCGGCGAGCGCCCTTCGACACTTTGCCCCGACCGTGCCGATGCGACGGTCTCCGCGATCCGCACCGACAATCGACTGCGTCTGGGCGGCACCCACGAGATCGCGTTCGAAGAGGCGCGCGACGTGCGTTTCCTGCAGAAGGAACGCCTTCCCTTTCATTCGAACGCCATGCGCTTTGCGGCGTTCGAGGCAGGCGGGGCGGAAATCGCTTCACGCACCGCCTATTCGGTCGGCGGCGGGGCAGTCGTTTACGAGGAGAACATCGCCCGCAATGCGCCGCCGGAAGCGCTGGCCGACGTGCCGCACAGCTTCGGTTCGGGCGACGAATTGCTTGCCAAGTCGGAAGCATCGGGCCTCTCGATCGCCGAACTGATGCGCGAGAACGAGCTTGCCGCGCTGTCCCCCGACGAACTCTCGGCCCGCCTCGCCGAAATCCGCGATGCCATGTCAGCGTGTATCGACCGCGGCGTCGCCATCGGCGGCATCCTGCCCGGCGGATTGAACGTCAAGCGTCGCGCGCCCGGCATCCTCAAGCAGCTGGTCGAGCGGCAGGAACGTGCGCTGGCCGACCCGCTGACCGTCATCGATTGGGTCAACCTCTGGGCGCTCGCGGTGAACGAAGAGAATGCGGCGGGCGGCAAGGTCGTCACCGCCCCCACCAACGGCGCGGCGGGCATCGTTCCCGCAGTGTTGCGCTATTACGAGCGGTTCGCGCCGGGCGCCTGCAAGCGCGGGGCGGAAGATTTCCTGCTGACCGCCGCCGCGATCGGATCGCTGTTCAAGGAAAATGCCTCGATCAGCGGCGCCGAGGTCGGCTGCCAGGGCGAAGTCGGCGTTGCGTGTTCGATGGCCGCAGCGGGCCTCGCCGCCGCATTGGGCGCGACCCCGATGCAGGTTGAAAACGCCGCGGAGATCGGCATGGAGCACAACCTGGGTCTCACTTGCGATCCCGTTGCGGGGCTGGTGCAGGTGCCATGCATCGAACGCAACGCCGTCGGCAGCATCAAGGCGATCGAGGCCGCCCGCCTTGCCATGCTGGGCGACGGCACGCACCGCGTTTCGCTCGACCAGGTCATCGAAACCATGCGCAGGACCGGCCTCGACATGAGCGAGCGGTACAAGGAAACATCGCTGGGCGGGCTGGCCGTCAATGTGGTCGAGTGCTGACGATGCCGCGAATTCTTCAACACTGGACATGGGCCGCGCCCGCCCTCGGCTGGCTGTTGATCGCGGCGGGTATGGGCGCCGCCGTCCCGATATCGCTGCTCTCCGTCGCGCTGATCCTGACCGTCCTTGCAGCCGTTCATCATGCCGAACTCATCGCGCACAGGGTCGGCGAGCCGTTCGGCACCTTTGTCCTCGCCATCGCGGTCACGATCATCGAACTCGGTCTCATCGTCACGCTGATGTCGGCGGGCAAGCCGGGCGCTGAAACGCTCGCGCGTGACACGGTGTTCGCGGCGGTGATGATCATCCTCAACGGCCTGGTCGGCATCTGCATCCTGGTCGGTGCAATCAGCCACCGTGAACAGGTTTTCCAGCAGACCGGGGTCAGCGCCTCGCTCGCCACGCTGTGCGCACTGACCGTGCTGACGCTCGTCCTGCCCAATTTCACGGTGACGACGCCCGGCCCGGTCTATTCCTGGTCGCAGCTCACCTTTGTCGCGATCGTGTCGTTCCTGCTCTATGCGACGTTCGTGTCGGTGCAGACGGTGCGCCACCGCGATTATTTCCTGCCGCCGAAATCGAAGGCGCCCGACCTCGACGTCCATGCCGACCCGCCGACCACGCAGGCCGCAATGCTCTCTTTCGGACTGCTGATCGCATGTCTCGGTGCGGTCGTGCTGATGGCAAAGGCGCTGGCCCCCGCAATCGAGGAAGGCGTCGCGGGCGCGGGCGCGCCGCACACCGTCGTCGGCGTCATCATCGCCGCGCTCGTCCTGCTGCCCGAAAGCGTGGCGGCGGTGCGCGCGGCGCTTGCCAATCGCCTTCAGACCAGCATCAACCTGGGCCTGGGTTCGGCCCTTGCGACCATCGGGCTGACCATTCCGGCGGTCGCGGCGCTTTCGTTGATCGTCGAACTGCCGATCGCGCTCGGCCTCGATGCCAAGAGCATCATCCTGTTGTTCCTGACGCTACTCGTCACCACGCTGACGCTGGGCACCGGCAAGACGACGATCCTGCAAGGAGTCGTCCACCTCGTTATCTTCGGCGTGTACCTGTTCCTGACGGTGGTGCCTTAACGCCAGCCGTCCGCTTGACAGAACAAACCCGTCGGCGGAGCGTTCACGCCGACACCATCGAGAGAGACTCACCATGTGCGACAACGATATCCATCCGGGCCTGGTCGAGGACTGGAACGTCAGCCGCCGGACCTTCATGGCGACCGGCGCGGTTGCCGCCGGAGGAATCTCTGCCGCCGCGAATGCGCTGACCATGGTCGCCGTCGGTGAAAAGGACGTCTCGGTAAAAACGCCCGATGGCGAGGCCGACGCCGTGCTGTTCTATCCCGAGGGCAAGGGCACATGGCCCGCCGTCCTGGTCTGGCCCGACATCATGGGCCTGCGCCCCGTGTTCCGCGAACTCGGCAAGCGCCTGGCGTCCGCAGGCTATGTCGTGCTGGTGGTGAACCCGTTCTATCGCAGCAGGAAGGCGCCGGTGATGGAAGGCGCCATCGATTTCAACAACCCCGACACGCGCAAGATCCTGATGGGCTATCGCGCGGCAATGACCGACGCAGGGACGGACAAGGACGCGGTCGCCTTCCTCAACTTCCTCGATGCGCAGCCGCAAACGAACAAGCGCAAGAAGGCGGGCGTGCAGGGCTATTGCATGGGCGGGCCGCTGTCGTTCCGCGTCGCCGCCGCCGTGCCGGGGCGCATCGGCGCCGTCGGCAGTTTCCATGGCGGCGGCCTCGTCACCCAGACGCCCGCCAGCCCGCACCTGCTGATCTCCAGGACCAAAGCGGCCTATCTGGTCGCGGTCGCGCAGAACGACGATGCCAAGGCACCCACGGACAAGGACACGCTGAAAGCCGCCTTCACTGCCGCCGGGCGCCCCGCGACCGTCGAGGTCTATCCCGCCGACCACGGCTGGTGCGTACCCGGCAGCCAGGCGTACAATCGTGACGCCGCCGAGCGCGCCTGGACCGAACTCGAAAAGCTCTACCGGGCGAACCTCGTCTGACGGGCGTCACCAGTCGGGAATATCGATCGCCAGCGTCCGGTGGAACAGTAGCGCGACGACGCCCGCGATTGCCATGGCGACGCCACCCGCGAACATGACGAGCGACGCATGGCCCTCTGCAAAGGCGGGGGCCAGCGCCGCCAGCAACAGTGTCACGACGACCTGTGGAATAACCGTCGAAAAGGCGAAAAGGCGGGTTCGGCGCGCCCCTTGCCCCTCGGACGCGCTGGCGCTGACCAGAGCAGAGGGGATCGACGACAGGCTCGCCCAGGCGACCCCCACGGCGGCAAATGCGAGCAGCAGGGCCGCACCCGCCGGATGCACCCCCAGCAGCGCGATGCCCCCGCCACCCACCAATAGTGCACAGCCATGTACGCGCCCCGCGTCCAGCCTGCGGATAAGCCCCGGCACGGCAAAGGAGAGCGTCGTTCCCAGCAACGCGTAGAGCGCAAAGCACATGGCAACTGTTGTCGCCGCAGAGATATAGCCAGTCCCGTCGCCGCCCGCTTCCGCAATCACGGGAACCGCATAGACCCACAGGCAGAACATGGCGCTCCAGCTGAGAAACTGGATGACGAACAGTAGGGGCAGCACGCGCCGTCCGGTCTGGGCGCCCTGCGTCATCCCAGGAAGTTGCTGAGTACGTCGGGGTGAAAGCCCCATTTGGCGAAGCCGCAAATTCCCATGAACATCCCGAAGGCACCGAACGCCCAGGAACCGAACAGCAGGCCCGAACTCTCGGCCAGCGCCGCCACCGCCGCCATCGAAATCGCGGTGGAGATCAGCGCGTCGCTGGCGTCAAACTGGTCGTCGTGGACGTTCAGCGCATCATAGTCGTGCGCCTGGGAAAGCGCCTGCGCCTCCAGCTTCGGGGCGGCGGCGCGATACTTCGCGATGTCGGCATCCAGCCCCGCGATCGATTTCGCCGCCGCAGCCCTGCCCGCGTCCGTTGCCCCCGCCGCCAGCACGGCAATTTCCGACCGAGCCGTTTCCGCGATGTGCAGCTTGGTCTTGGTCGCCTGATACTCGCCCCAGCTGTCGACCGAATCGGCCTTTGCCTGCTGCATGGCCTGAACGATGTTGCCGTCCTTGATGTTGCACAGGCCCATGAACACCGACAGTATGACCACGGTGATCGCGACAAGCTTGTTCAGCCGCTTGTCCTTTGCCTCTGCGCTGACTTCTATTTCCATCGGGGCCTCGCTCGAACCGCGGCGGCTGCCGCGTACCGACCCCTTAGCGCAACATCCCCCGCGCCGTCATCGCCCGCGCATACCATACGAAGAACGCCAGCAGCGCCGCGATGACCGCGCTTACGATCGCCATCTGTTGCCCCATGAGGGCTCCGCCGTTCGTCAGGACATATTCGTAGAACAGGTGCACCGCGAACGCAGCGAGTGACAGGACAAACACGGGATATGCCAAACGCCTGCGCATCAGCAGCAGGATCGACGCGATGAACGCGGCAAACACGCCGATGGCCCAGACCAGCGTCGCCCAGCCCGGCATACCCATGTAATGCGCGACTTGAGGCGGCGTCATCCCCGCGCTTTCCAGATATGTCGCGCCTTGCGCCATGGCCATGGTGAAGTCGAACACGCCGATGAAGTTGAACAGCACTGCGACAATGCCGACCAGCCACAGGTGCCAGGGTGTTTTTACGGGCGCTTCGGTCATCGGTGTCCCCCAAGATCGATTGCTAAGCAGTTGGTACAGCAGAACCGCATCCCCGCAAATTTCTATCCGCAAACCGTTAGGAACTCACGCCTAGACGTATGGACCAACGCTCAGTTGCGCGAGCGCTCACGCGACATGTTCGCCCCAATCTCGATTACACCTGGCACAGTCGTGAGTTCTTCCTCCTCCATATCCATCGCCCATACCTCCGTTCGTTCATTTGCTACGAGGGATGGGCCTCAATTGTTGAAGGATTACCGCAAATCCGACACGTCATCTGCGCTACTGGCCCTTCCCTAACTTCGATATTCGTCTCAGAAAATAACCTACGAAATTGTTAAGTCTAGGAATCAGCACGGAACATTGCGCCTGCACTGAAAACGTCGTATCTTACCGGTATGAACGCGATCACCAAAGTTTCCGCCAAGGGGCAGGTCGTCATCCCCAAGGATGTCCGTGACGCCATGGGCTGGCCACAGGGGACGGCACTGGAGGTGATCCATGGTGCGGCTGGCGTTATGCTGCGCGTACCCCCGACAAAGAAGGGCGGCGCGCTCAGCTTCGATGAGTCGATGGAGCGCATCCATGCCATCTTGAAGTATGATGGCCCGCGCACCGACGATGCCGATTGGAAGGAATCGATCGACGCGATGTTTCGTGACAGGAAAGACATCGCAGGTTGAAGGCGATCGACACCAATATCGTCATTCGCCTGCTGCTCCGCGATGACGAACCGCAATATCAACTGGCGCGGAAAATCGTCACCAATGGCGCGATCATTCCGATAACGGTGTTACTCGAAACAGGGTGGCTGCTGGAATCACGTTTCAAATTCGGTCGCGCCGACATCGTCGGGGCGTTGAAACAGTTGATGGACGCACCTGACATTACCGTTGCCGAACCCGCAGCCGTTCGCTCGGCGCTCGACCTGTATGCCGGTGGTGCCGACTTTGCCGATGCCATTCATCTCGTCGCCGCGCGCGGAGCGGAGGCGTTCGTCACGTTCGGCCGCAAGATGCCACACAGCGACGTGATCGGCGTCGATGTAGAGATCGTCGCCTGACCGCAAAAACCGCTGTCCTACACACCGTCGTCCGTGCTTGATGACGCCATGAACGAACCCCGCCATCCCGCCGCCTGCATCCGCACTTTGGCCGTCAATGCCGTTCGCCGCTTTCGGCGGCGTTTTCCGGTGCGGATTGGAACCGGCAGCCCCGCAAATTCAATTACTTACCCCGCTTACGTTCACACGAAACGCGCTCACCCCGTGAACATAGCGAACGTAAGCGCGCTTTTGTCTCGGATTTCCGCCATTCTTGCCGCGCTGGCACTGCCCGTTTCCGCCATTGCGCAGGCCGCCGCAGCCCCTATCCCCGGCGCTGTACAGACCCGCATCGACCGTATCCTGCGCGCGACGCCGTTGATCGACGGGCACAACGACCTGCCCGAACAGCTGCGCGACAATTATCGTAACGACGTCGAGGGGACGGACGTTTCGGCGAACGCGGACAAGCTGGCCAAGCCATTGATGACCGACATGGCGCGGCTGCATGCGGGACGCGTGGGCGGGCAGTTCTGGTCGGTGTATATCCCCGCCGACGTGCGCGGCGACGCCGCGATCCGTGAGACGATCGAGCAGATCGACGTGGTGAAACGGCTGGCGGCGAAATATCCCCGCGACCTCGAACTCGCCACCACCGCAGCCGACGTCGTTCGCATCCACAAGGCAGGCCGCGTCGCCAGCCTGATCGGTATCGAGGGCGGGCACCAGATCGGCGGCAATATGGCCGCGTTGCGCATGTTCGCGCTGCTCGGCGCGCGGTACATGACGCTCGCGCATTTCCTGAACAGCGAAGTCGCCGACAGCGCGACCGACAATCCGGTGTACGGCGGCCTGTCGGATTTCGGCAAGGCGGTGGTCGGCGAGATGAACCGCGTCGGCATGATCGTGGACCTGAGCCACGTCTCACCCGACGCGATGAAGGCGGCGCTGTCGTTAAGCAAAGCGCCCGTGATGTTCTCGCATTCGGATGCGCGGGCGCTGAACGATCATCCGCGCAATGTGCCCGACGATGTGCTGGCGCTGGTCAAGGCAAATGGCGGCGTGGTGATGGTCAATTTCTATCCGGCGCACCTCTCCGCCGCGGTCGTTGCGCGCAGTGCCGATCGCGCGGGCGAGGAGGCCAAGGCGAAGGTGCTATTCAATGGCCAGCCCGATCGGGTGAAGGCGGCGATGACCACGTGGGACGCAGCGCATGCCGTTCCGGTAACGCCGGTGTCGGTGGTCGCGGACCATATCGAGCATATCGCGAAGGTCGCGGGTCATGACGCTGTGGGCCTGGGCGGCGATCTCGACGGGATCGAGACGATTGTGCCGGGGCTGGGCGGCGTGGATGGCTATCCGCTGATTTTCGCCGAACTCATCAAGCGCGGATGGAGCGATGCCGACCTCGCCAAACTGGCAGGTGGCAATGTGCTGCGCGTGATGCGCGAGGTAGAGGCGACGGCGGCTGCGATGAAAGGCGTACCGCCGTCGGTGGCGGTACCATCCGCTATTTCGGCTTCGAAGTAACCGCGATACCGGGGAAGTCGCTGAACACGCCATCGACACCGAGCGCGTAGAATTGCCGTATCTCGGCTGCAAGATCGCCATGCACCGCGGGATTGGTCCCCTTGCGAAGCTCGGCAGGAAGGAAGACATTCTCCGCGCGGAAGGTCCAGGGGTGAACCTTCAGTCCGGCTGCATGGGCATCGGCGACCAGCATCGTCGGCGCGAGCGATTTGCCCGCCGTGTCGCGCGGCACGATCATCGCCTTCGCAGGGCCTATGGCGTCGGCATAAGCGGCAACGGCTTTCAAGCCGGCGGGTGTCGCCATGGTGGTGTAGCGCAGGTCGGGCCGGTCGGCGGGGCCGCCTGCCGCGTCCATCAACTGAACGAGACGCAGTTTTGTGAGTTTGCGCAAACGCTGGAGATTGCCGACCTCGAACGACTGGATGAATACGCGGTCGGTCTTGCGCGTCCATCCGGCCTTTTTGAGCGCGGCGAGCAGCGGTGCTTCCATGTTCATGCCGATACCGGTGAAATAGGTGCCGTGTTTGATCTCCGGATAGACCCCGACCCCGCGCGCTTTTGCGAGCGCGATCACCTCTTCGAAGGTCGGGACTTCGAACTGCCCGTCGAACTTTGCATTCTCCGGCCGAAGCTGCGGCAGGCGTTCCCGCGCCCGCAGCGTCTTGATCTCGGCAAGCGTGAAATCCTCGGTGAACCAGCCGGTCACGCTCTGTCCGTCGATCGTCTTGGTCGCCTTGCGTGCCGCGAATTCGGGATGCGCCGCAACATCGGTCGTGCCCGAAATCTCGTTCTCGTGCCGCACGATGAGCACATGGTCCTTCGTCATCACCAGATCGGGTTCGATGAAGTCGGCGCCCTCCTCGATCGCCCGGGTATAACTCGCCAGCGTGTGTTCAGGCCGCTCACCCGACGCGCCGCGGTGACCGATCACTATCGGGCTCAGGGGCGGTGCAGCGGTCGCAGTCGAAGTAATCATTACGGTCATCAACAGCCAACGAAGCATCGGGATCTCCTCTTGTCACCCCAAGACACGCGCGCCATGTCACCTTCATGACACAGCCACCGCTCCGCGCCGCGATCATTCCCGTCACACCGCTTCAACAGAACTGCACACTCTTCTGGTGCACCGAAACGATGAAGGGTGCCTTCGTCGATCCCGGTGGCGACCTGCCCAAACTGCGCGATGCGGTGAAGCAGACCGGCGTGACCATCGAAAAGATCCTCGTGACGCACGGCCACATCGACCATTGCGGCGAGGCTGGGACGCTGGCGAAGGAACTGGGCGTTCCGCTGGAGGGACCGCATGAGGCGGACCGCTTCTGGATCTCTCGGCTGGAAGACGACGGGCGCAGCTATGGCGTCAACGGCAAGATTTTCGAGCCCGACCGCTGGCTGTTGAATGGCGATCAGGTGACGGTCGGCAACCTGACGCTCGACGTCTATCATTGCCCCGGCCATACGCCCGGCCACGTCGTGTTCCACCATGCGCCATCCAACATCGCGATGGTTGGAGACGTACTGTTCCAAGGGTCGATCGGCCGCACCGACTTTCCACTCGGCAATCACCAGGATCTGCTCGACGCCATCGCCACACGCCTGTGGCCCCTGGGTGGAGAGACCGCGTTCGTTCCCGGTCACGGCCCCATGTCGACCTTTGCCCAGGAACGCGCGACCAATCCCTATGTTGCCGACCATGTGTTGAACGCCGCCTAGGAACGGATGCCCGCCGCCATCGTTGCGGGGTCATCATGTTCAAGACGTTCGATCACATCTTTACCCGGGTTGCGAACTGGATCGCCGGGGCGGCGGGCCAACCGCTCGCATTCATCCTCGCCTTTGGAACGATCATCGCCTGGGTCGTGTCGGGGCCATTGTTCCGGTTTTCCGATACGTGGCAGCTCGTTATCAACACTGGCACGACCATCATTACCTTCCTGATGGTGTTTCTGATCCAGAATTCGCAGAACCGCGACATGGCTGCGATGCAGTCGAAGCTCGACGAACTGCTCCGCGCAATCGAGGGTGCGCGCGAATCATTCATCGGCATCGAACACCTGACCGCGAACGAGGTCGAGAAAGTCCGCACCGAAATCGAGCGCGAATCCGGCGACGACAAGGGCAAAGCCGTCAGCCGCAGCCTCGAAAAACTGGTGCGGAAATGCGAGCCGA
>JBDUBD010000047.1:0-20220 GCA_040004295.1 Sphingomonadales bacterium
CCATCGTCGCCTTGTCGGTTTCGATCTCGGCCAGAATGTCGCCCGACTTGACCGTATCGCCCGCCTTCACAAGCCACTTTGCAAGCGTCCCCTCTTCCATCGTTGGCGAAAGCGCGGGCATTTTCAGTTCGACAGCCATTAATATTGCCCCACCAGCACGTCGGTATGAAGTTCGGACAGATCGGGTTCGGGCGACTGTTCGGCAAAATCGGCGGCCTCGGCGACGATTCCGCGAATCTCCTTGTCGATCTCTTTCAGCTTTGCCTCGTCGATACCGGCGGCTTCGAGTTCCTTCTTCAGGCCCTCGATAGGGTCGCGCGTGTCACGCATCGACTGAACCTCGTCGCGCGAACGGTATTTCGCCGGGTCGGACATGGAATGCCCGCGGTAGCGATAGGTCTTCATCTCCAGGATCAACGGCCCCTTGCCACTGCGCGTCCATTCGAGTGCGACTTCGGCGGCTCCCCGACAGGCGAGCACATCCATACCATCGACCTGAATACCCGGAATCGTGAAGCTCTCGCCGCGACGATAGAGATGCGTTTCCGCCGACGAGCGTTGCACGCTGGTGCCCATCGCATACTGGTTGTTCTCGATCACGAACACGACGGGCAAATCCCACAGCGCCGCCATGTTGAACGCTTCGTAAACCTGCCCCTGGTTGGCCGCGCCGTCTCCGAAATAGGCAAGACACACGCCACCGTCGCCGCGATATTTGTGGGCGAAGCCAAGGCCCGCACCCAGCGATACCTGCGCGCCCACGATGCCGTGACCGCCGTAAAACCCCTTGGCAACGTCGAACATATGCATCGACCCGCCCTTGCCTTTCGAAATGCCCGCCTGGCGTCCAGTCAGTTCGGCCATCACGACCTTTGGCTCGATGCGGCACAACAGCATGTGGCCGTGATCGCGGTATCCGGTAATAACCGAATCCCTGCCGATCTCTAGCGCGGACTGAAGGCCGACGGCGACCGCTTCCTGCCCGATGTACAAATGACAGAAACCACCGATCAGACCGAGACCGTAAAGCTGGCCCGCCTTTTCCTCGAATCTGCGGATGAGCAGCATGTCGCGATAGAACGACAGCATTTCGTCCTTCGTCGCCTTATAGCGCTTTGGTTCCGGCGGGCGTTCGAGGGACGGTTTGTCAGCCTTGACGGCGGCTTTTGCCACAAAGGGGCCTTTCGCTGGGAGAAGCAGTTGCCGCCGTATAGAAGGCAGTGGCGCGGACGTGCAAGCTGACGCTTTGGTAAAGCGCGAGGGCGAAGTTGACACGGTTCAAAGTCATTTGGCATGCCCGGTCATAGAGGCGCTCGAACCGAAGTTGACACGGTTCGAAAGGCTGCTCGTTCGGAGAGAACCCGGGAGAATGTTGCATGTCCGGACCACAGCATAGAGACGCGATGTAGGACAGCCCTCGTCGCAAATTTACTTCAGGCGAATGACGATTTCGTCCTTGCCGACCACACCCATATCCTTGCGCACCAGTTCATCGACCAGATCCGGGTCGGCATGTCGTGGATCGAGTAGTTTGACGCGGTGAGCCAGGCGGGCGCGATCCAGCTCGACGCGGGCCAGCTCGACCTTGCGCTGCTCCAGCCGCTTCGAATAATCACCATAGGCGAGCGCGCCATTTGCACCGAAAAGGGCATAGCCGCCGAAAAACGCAACCACGATGAGCGCGGCAGCGGGGGCCATTGCAGCACGCAGGGTAGACCAAAATTTGCGAGGCTTCGACACTACCCCCTTGAATCACAGTCGATTCGGCGAATCAACCCCGCTTCGACGCAAAAATTGACCGACCGGCGTATTTCGCCTGTGAATCGAGCTGTTCCTCGATACGGATCAGCTGATTGTACTTCGCCAACCGGTCAGACCGGGCAAGCGAGCCCGTCTTGATCTGCCCACAGTTGGTCGCGACCGCGAGGTCGGCAATCGTCGCATCCTCGGTCTCGCCCGAACGATGCGACATAACCGCAGTATAACCATTGCGCTGCGCCATCGAGACGGCGGCGAGCGTTTCGGTCAGAGTACCGATCTGGTTGACCTTCACGAGCAGCGAATTGGCGAGGCCCTTTTCGATGCCCATCGACAGGCGATCGACATTGGTCACGAACAGATCGTCGCCGACGAGCTGAACCTTGTCACCAATCAAATCGGTGAGCGCCTTCCAGCCCTCAAAATCGTCTTCGCTCATGCCGTCCTCGATCGAACGGATCGGGTAGCGCACACAGAGATCGGCGAGGTAGGCGGCATTTTCGGCAGGGCTGCGGACAACGCCTTCGCCCTCGAATCGATAAGCCCCGTCCTTGAAATACTCGGTCGCCGCGCAATCGAGCGCCAGCACGACATCGTCGCCCGGTGTATAGCCTGCCGCTTCGATCGAGCTCATGATGAAATCGAGTGCTTCGGGTGCACTGGCAAGGTTCGGTGCGAAGCCGCCCTCGTCGCCCACCGCCGTCGCCAACCCCTTGTCGTGCAGCTTTTTCTTCAGCGTGTGGAAAATCTCGCTACCCATACGCACCGCATCGAGCAGATCGTCTGCGCCAACGGGCATGACCATGAATTCCTGGAAATCGATCGGATTGTCTGCGTGCATGCCGCCGTTGATGATGTTCATCATGGGCACCGGCAGAACCTGGGCGCTGACGCCGCCGACATAGCGGTACAGCGGCAGACCACGCGCATCCGCAGCCGCCTTTGCGGTCGCCAGACTGACACCCAATATGGCGTTTGCGCCAAGCCGCGACTTGTTCGGTGTCCCGTCGAGGTCGATCATCGCGGCATCGACTTCGCTCTGATCCTCGGCATCGAGGCCGTTGAGCAGGTCGGCGATTTCGCCGTTTACCGCTTCGACCGCCTTTGTGACGCCCTTGCCCATCCACGCCTTGCCGCCATCGCGCAGTTCGACGGCCTCATACGCACCCGTCGATGCACCCGACGGAACGGCCGCACGACCGAAGCTGCCGTCCTCCAGCATGACATCGACTTCCACAGTAGGGTTCCCCCGGCTGTCGACAATCTGGCGGGCGTGGATGTCTAGAATGGCAGTCATGCGTATCGGGCTCGCTGGCTGAAGGGGAACAAAGCGTATGCGCCTCTAGTTGACAGGGGCAAGCAGCGCAAACTTGTCGAATATGGGGCTGGCAACGCGCGTGGACTGCCCTATCTTGATCCCGATATCCGCACGTTAAAAAGGAGCATCCACATGGCTCGTACGCCGAAAACAAAAGCCGACGTTACCGAGACTGTTCAAGATGCGGTCGCCGCAGCCACCGCCGCCGTCGCGCCCGCAGTGGATAGCGCGAAACTGAGCGTCACCAAGGTCAAGGAGCAGGCGTCGGCACTGGGCACCGAAGCGGTCGATACGGCACGCAAGGCTGCGACGCAGGGCAAGGACATGGCGGCCGAGGCGCTCAGCGAACTCTCCAAACTGGCCGAAGGCGCGGCAAAGGTGGTGGATGAACGTGTGGGCGAGCAATATGGCGACTACGCTCGTAAAGCTGCGACAAGCGTCGGTAACGCTGCCAGCACGTTGCAGAACAAGGACATCGATGCGATCGTGTCCGACACCAAAGAGTTCGTCCGCAAGCGACCGGCTATCGCCATCGGCGCGGTGGCAGCGGTCGGACTTTTCCTGACCCAGTTGCTGCGGCGCTCGTCGAAAAAGACCCCCGACGACAAGGCCTGAACCTTTGACCGACACGGTCGTCGAACCGACCGAGACAGAAGAGGCCGTCGGGCGGCAATCGCTGCCCGACCTGCTGGCTGAACTTGCCGATGATGGTCAGGCGTGGCTGGATGCCGAACTTGCGGTTCTCCATGCGGAAGCACGGCGACGGCTGATCATTGCCGGCATCGGAATCGGCCTGATGACGCTGGCGGCGACGCTCCTCGCAGGAACGCTGATTGCATTGCTTGTCGGCGCGATGTTCGCGCTCGGGCCGGTTGTTGGCCCGGGTTGGGCGGTAATGATTATTATCTTCCTCGCGTTGGCCCTTTCCGCAGGCTTCGCACAGGCGGGACGTGTGCAACTGCGCAAGCTGACGAAAAAGGACAAACCGTGAAGGAAACCCGCGAACTCCAGAGGGCAACCCAGGCGCGGAACGAAGCGCGGGCTGCACTGACCGGTACGACGCAGAAGCTGCGCGGACGGCTGGCGCCGCGCATGATCGCAGCCGATGTCGCCGATATGATTGCCGCGCGTGCGGGAGCGATCTTCCTGAAATCGGGCATTTCGAAACGCCGACGGGTGACGGCTGCTGTCGGCGGCGTGGCTGCAATTGCGTCGGCGATCGCACTGCGCGCGGCCCAAAGAAGCGCATCCAAGAATAAGCGGTGATTTTTATCGGGAGTGACGCTACGGCCCGCACCCATGAGCAAGCTACATCTCGTTTTCGGCGGTCGCGTGACGGACCCCCAAACACTGGACTTTGTCGATCCGTCGAAGCTCGACATCGTCGGCATCTATCCCGACTATAAAAAGGCGGAGGACGCCTGGCGCAGTGCCGCGCAGAAAACGGTCGATGATGCCGAGATGCGCTACGTTGTCGTGCATCTGCACCGCATGCTGGAACCGGAGACTCCCCTCGGCTAACCCCGGCGGTAGCGCCACTCGAGAAATGCGGGTGTCAGGATAAGCCCGGTGATGAAGCCGCCGACGTGCGCAGCCGTCGCCACGCCGAATGGTCCCGCCGCGCTTGCGTATGAAACGCCCCATTGGATTGCAGTCCAGGCCACCGCGAGCCACAGTCCGCGCACGGCCAGTGCCGACAAGGGACCGATCGACCGCACCTTGCCGCGCCCGAACATCAGCGCGTAGGTGCCCAGCACCGCAGAAATCGCACCGCTTGCGCCGATCATCGGCACCATCGAGGTCGGATCGACCAGATATTGAGCAGATGCCGCGCCATAGGCGCCCGCCACATAGAGCAGCGCCAACCGACCGCCCCCAAGCACCGATTCCACCTGCCGCCCGCAGATGACAAACATCATCAGGTTGAGCGCAATGTGCAAAATTCCGCCGTGCAGCAGTGTCGCCGTCAGCGGCGTCAGCCAATTGGGCACGGCATCGAATGGCAAATCATTGATCGCGCGCGCGGGAATGAACCCGCCCTGCAGTTCGACATGCGGCCCGCCGAGAAATGTCTGCGCGAGGAAAGCGACAACGGTCGCCGCCACGATCGCTTCCGTGACGCGCGGCGGACGCGCTGGGGCCACCTTAGATGAACTCGATCTTCGACACCTGATAGTAACGGTCGCCAGCAGGCACCGAGACTTCGATGTCCTCGCCGACCTTGCGGCCGATGAGCGCGCGGCCAAGCGGCGAGTTATAGCTGATGCGACCGATCTTCGCATCCGCCTCGGTCTCGCCGACGATCTGGTATTTCACCGGCTTGTCGGCATCATCGAGCAGCGTCACGGTCGCGCCGAACACGATCTTGTCGCCCGAAAGCTCATTCGGATCGATGATCGTCGCGCGTGACAGCTTGCTCTCGATGTCGGCGATCATCGCCTCGATCTGGCCCTGGCGCTCCTTAGCGGCGTGATATTCGGCATTTTCCGAAAGATCGCCGTGCGCGCGCGCTTCCTCGATCGAGTCGATGACTTCGGGACGCTCTGCTTTCAACGCAACCAGTTGCGTGCTCAGCATCCGCTGTCCTTCGACCAGCATCGGCATCTTGTCGACGGTCGCCATAATCTCGAACCCCTAATCCTTCAGGCCGTTGGCCAAAACCCTGTTGTGGCCCCGGTAACGTACCGGAGCCTGTTTTCGTCGCATCTGTCGGGATCAGCTTGCGAGCCGAAGATGATAAGATTGCAAAGGGCGAACTTCAAGGTCGCGGTCGCGAAGAGCCGCAATTGCCAGCGCCGTCGCCACCCCCGCCTGGGCGGTGGTAAACTGGGGAACCTTGTTCATCAGCGCAGACCGGCGGATGCTTTCGCTGTCCTTGAGCGATTGCCACCCTTCCGTCGTGTTGAAGATCAGCGCGATGTCGCCATCGACGATGCGATCGACGATGTGCGGGCGACCCTCCGCAACTTTATTGACATACCCCACATCGACCCCGTGCTCCTGAAGGTACCGGGCGGTGCCGCTGGTCGCGACGATGGTGAAGCCGAGGCTCGCCAGCTGTTGCACGGCGGGCAGAATGACCGGTTTGTCGGTGTCCTTGACCGACACGAACAGGCATCCGGAGGAGGGCAAGTTTACACCTGCGCCGAGTTGTGATTTCGCGAAGGCAGTCGCAAAATCCATATCGATTCCCATGACTTCTCCGGTAGACTTCATTTCCGGTGAGAGGACAGGATCGACGCCCGGGAAGCGCGCGAAGGGGAACACCGCTTCCTTGACCGCGATGTGCGGGATGTCGAGGTCGATGGCCGGAAGCGCGGACAGCATTTCGCCCGCCATAACCCGCGCGGCGATTTTTGCGATCGGCGCGCCGATGGCCTTCGCGACGAAGGGCACTGTCCGCGAGGCGCGCGGGTTGACCTCGATGATGTAGACGTCGTCGTCCTTCACCGCGAACTGCACGTTCATCAGGCCGCGCACGTCGAGTGCTTTCGCCAGCACCTCCGCCTGCCGCGCGATTTCCGCCACGATCTCGGGTGCTAGACTGTATGGGGGCAGGCTGCACGCGCTGTCGCCCGAATGGACGCCGGCTTCCTCGATATGCTGGAGGATGCCCGCGACGACGACCTGCTCGCCGTCCGAAATCGCATCGACGTCGACCTCGACCGCGTCGCGCAGATAGCGGTCGATTAGCACCGGCGCGTCGCCCGACACCTGTACCGCCGTCGCGATATAATGGTCGAGCTGCGCCTCGGTATCGACGACTTCCATGGCACGACCGCCGAGCACGAAGCTGGGGCGCATCAGCACGGGGTAGCCGATGCGCGTCGCGACCGCGACCGCCTCGTCACGGCTGCGCGCGATGCCGTTTTCGGGTTGCTTCAGGCCCAGCCGTTCGACGAGTGCCGCGAACTGTTCGCGGTCCTCGGCAAGGTCGATCGCCTTGGGCGACGTGCCGAGGATCGGGATTCCCGCCGCCTCCAGCGCCTTGGCAAGGTTTAGCGGCGTCTGGCCCCCGAACTGGACGATAACGCCCTTCAGCGTGCCGTTCTGCTGCTCGACATGCAGGATTTCCAGCACGTCCTCTGCCGTCAGCGGCTCGAAATACAGCCGGTCGGACGTGTCATAGTCGGTCGACACCGTTTCCGGGTTACAGTTGACCATGATCGTCTCATAGCCCGCGTCCGCCAGCGCGAAGCAGGCGTGGCAGCAGCAATAGTCGAACTCGATTCCCTGCCCGATCCGGTTCGGCCCGCCGCCGAGGATGACGATCTTCTCGCGGTCAGACGGTGCGGCCTCGCACTCGGGTTCTCCAAAGCTCGGCGCCTCATAGGTCGAATACATATACGCAGTCGGTGCCGCGAACTCCGCCGCACAGGTGTCGATGCGCTTGAACACCGGACGTACGCCCAGCCGATGCCGCAGCGCGCGCACATCGTCCTCGGTCACGCCGCCGGTCATCGCGACGATCGTCTCGCGGATAAGCCCCGACCCACGCGCCAGCGCCTGGTCCATGCCGCCGTGCAGATTGGCGGACTTGAGCGACAGCCACGCGAGGCGCTTGTCGCTGAATCCCATCGCTTTCAGGCGGCGCAGCGCGTCCGCGTCCTGCGGCAGGCCGTTCTTGCAAACGCCCTCCTCCGCCGCCACGATTTCGGCCAGCCGCTCGAGGAACCACGGGTCGAACTTCGACACCGCATGGATCTCGTCCACCGTAAGCCCCTCGCGCAATGCCTGCGCCGCGACCAGCAGCCGGTCGGGCGTCGCGCGCGAAAGCTCGGCGAAAATCTCGTCCTTCGACGCGCCGACCAGCGCATCGACCTGGTTGAAACCCGACAGCCCGGTCTCAAGACCACGCAGTGCCTTTTGCAGGCTCTCGTGGATGTTACGGCCGATCGCCATGACCTCGCCGACCGATTTCATCGCGGTGGACAGCAAGGGTTCGGCGCCCTTGAACTTTTCAAAGGCAAAGCGCGGGATCTTGGTCACGACATAGTCGATGGTCGGCTCGAACGACGCGGGCGTCGCGCCCGTGATGTCGTTCATGATCTCATCAAGCGTGTAGCCGACCGCCAGCAGCGCCGCGACCTTGGCGATCGGGAAGCCTGTCGCCTTCGACGCCAGTGCCGACGACCGGGACACGCGCGGGTTCATTTCGATGACAATCAGGCGGCCATCCTTTGGATTGACTGCAAACTGTACGTTCGAACCGCCTGTTTCGACGCCGATTTCGCGCAGGCAAGCGATGCTCGCGTTGCGCATGATCTGATATTCCTTGTCGGTCAGCGTCAGCGCGGGCGCGACGGTGATCGAATCGCCGGTATGGACCCCCATCGGGTCGATATTCTCGATCGAACAGATGATGATGGCGTTGTCGTTCTTGTCGCGCACCACCTCCATCTCATATTCTTTCCAGCCGAGCAGCGATTCCTCGATCAGCACTTCGGTCGTCGGCGACGCATCGAGCCCACCGCGCACGATTTCCTCGAACTCGGCGCGGTTGTACGCGATGCCGCCGCCCGTTCCGCCCATGGTGAAGCTGGGACGGATGATCGCCGGAAGCCCTGTGCGTTCGAGCACCGCCAACGCGTCGGCCAGCGTGTGCGCGATGCCCGAGCGCGCGGATTCAAGGCCGATCTTGGTCATCGCCTCGCGGAACTTCATCCGGTCCTCGGCCTTGTCGATCGCCTCCGCATCGGCGCCGATCATCTCGACGCCATATTTGGTCAGCGTGCCGTCGTTGAACAGCGCGAGCGCAGTGTTGAGCGCGGTCTGCCCGCCCATCGTCGGCAGCACGGCGTCGGGTCGCTCCTTCTCGATGATCTTCGCCACGATCTCGGGCGTGATCGGCTCGATATAGGTCGCGTCGGCGAGTTCGGGATCGGTCATGATCGTCGCCGGATTCGAATTGACCAAGACGATGCGATACCCCTCGGCCTTCAGCGCCTTCACCGCCTGTGTGCCCGAATAATCGAACTCGCATGCCTGCCCGATAACGATGGGACCGGCACCGATGATGAGGATGGAGGAGATGTCGGTACGTTTAGACATTTGACAGCATTGCTTTCATTGCATACATTGATTGCATTGCTGCAAAAGGAGGTGTTCTCATGGCCAGCCTAACGGTTCGTAATGTTCCTGAAGATGCAAAGCTTCGCTTTCGCCAAGTCGCCGCTGCACATGGTCGGTCGATGGAGGAACACTTGCGCCAGCTGGTGATCGAGGCGGATTTCGAGACACGATCTACAGGCGTCGCCGAAGCATCGACATCGTTTCGCCATGCAGCGCCGGTTGAGGACGAATTCGTCAGTACCGGATCAAAAAACATCGACCGTCTGATCCGCTTGGGACGCGGGCTGGAATTCGAACCGCCACCCCGGGAAGTCGAAACCATGCGCGAGTATGACTGGTTTAAATGATTCTCGTCGATACGAACGTCTGGAGCGAACTGACCAAGCGTCGAGGCGAGCCGCGTGTTCTTGCGTGGCTCGCCGAGCACGACGACAGTCTGCGGCTCTCGGTTCTCACAATCGCGGAAATCCGTACCGGATACGAAGCGGCCCGTGCACGAGCGCTTCGTCCCTATTTTGAACGGTGGCTCGCAGACCTTGAAACAACGTACGACGACCGGATCGACGTTTTCGACAAGCATGACGCTCATATCTTTGGCCAGCTTGCTGCCCAGCGTACGATCGGAAGCAAAATATTCGACGTCCAGCTCGCCGCTCAAGCGATCGCGCGCGATATCCCGATTGCAACGCGCAACCTGCGCGATTTCGCCTGGACGGGCGTAAAGCTGATCGATCCGTGGGCGGGCTGAATGCCGCCCAATCCTAGACATCGAACTCGTACGCCTGGCCGATGACGATCGGCCCGGCGCCGATGGTGAGGATGGATGAGATGTCGGTGCGTTTAGGCATTATTTAAACAATGCAATTGCGGAAACGACAAAAGCGCCCAGGGTGATCCAATCGCTTCGCGGAGTTTCGATAATTCTCTGTCGGAAAGATTTAGGATTCGTGCGGTCAGATAGCTTTATTGCTGAGTACCTTCCTGCGGAAGTGAGAGAACAAAAATGGTCTAGAATGTTTGAACTACTGGTAGGATATAGTTCGATTAATCCCTTTCCAGCAATATTCTTCACACAGCTTTCAAAGCGTCCAAAATCTCTGTCCCAATCATATTCATTAAAAGGAAAAGATAATAATCCAGACAGGGGGATCTTTTGATCACTTCCGAACACGTGATCTTCTGCATGGATACTAATCAGTAACTGCTCTTCCAAGACATCAATGTTGTGAATATCTGCGATACCTCTGCGTTGTTGGACGGACTCGATCTCCACCGTATATACACGATCCTCGGCGATGATTTGTCGCATCCTATTAGGCGCGTGAGTCTTCACCCCATCTCCCCCACAAATCGCTCGAACAGATAATGGCTGTCCTGCGGGCCGGGGCTGGCTTCGGGGTGGTATTGTACGCTGAACGCCGAGGTATCGGTCAGTTCGAACCCGCAATTGCTGCCGTCGAACAGCGACACATGCGTTTCGCGGGCGTTGGCGGGCAGGCTTTCGCGTTCGACCGCGAAGCCGTGGTTCATGCTGGTGATCTCGACGCGGCCATCGCTCAGCCGCTTGACCGGGTGGTTCGCGCCCCGGTGCCCCTGGTGCATCTTCACCGTCCGCGCGCCGACCGCGAGGCCGAGCAACTGATGGCCGAGGCAGATGCCGAACAGCGGCCTGCCCGTGTCGAGCCATTTGCGGATCACCGGCACGGCATATTCGCCCGTCGCCGCGGGGTCGCCGGGGCCATTCGACAGGAACAGCCCCTGCGGATCGTGCGCCATGATGTCGTCGAAGCTGGCCGTGGCGGGAACGACGGTCACGTTCGCGCCCGCGTCGATCAGATTGCGCAGGATGTTGCGTTTCAGGCCGTAGTCGATGGCGACGACGCGTTTCCGTGGGGAGCCAGCCTCTTCGCCGAGCGCCAGCGAGGTGCTCATTCGAGCGTCAGCGAGAACCTCTTCACCTGCTGACCTCGCTAGCGCTCGGCCGGGCACCTCGCTGGCGCTCGGCGAAGAATACCCCTGCCCCAGCTTCCACAGCCCCTCATTCCACTGGTACGTCTGCAACGTCGTCACCGGCTTGGCGAGGTCGTTGCCCTCCAGCCCGGTCCAGTCGCGGGCCAGCGCGACCAGTTCATGGACGTCGAATTCGCCGTCGGCACGGTGGGCGATGACGGCGTTGGGCGGGCCGAGCTCACGGATGCGGCGGGTCAGCGCGCGGGTATCGACGCCCGACAAGCCGATACGGCCGTTGTCGCGCAGCCAGGCGTCATAGCCACCGGTCGCGCGCCAGTTCGACGCCGCGGTCACCTCCTCACGCACGATGCAGCCGACCGCGTGCGGGTTGGTCGCCTCCATGTCCTCGGGATTCACGCCGACGTTGCCGATGTGCGGAAAGGTGAACGCCACAATCTGTGCCGCGTAGGACGGGTCGGTCATCACTTCCTGATACCCGGTCATCGCGGTGTTGAAGCAGACTTCGCCCACCGCCACGCCCTGTGCCCCGAAACCGCGCCCGCGAATCGCGGTGCCATCCGCAAGGACGAGAATTCCGGTCGCGTGGGCGATTTCGGGCATGCGGAAGGGCACTCCGTTGGGGCAAGTTGTGGCGATGTCGCTAAGCGCCGCTCGCTAGGGCCGCTCGCGGCAGGGGTCAACCGTAAACCACCGTTCGCCCTGAGCTTGTCGAAGGGCTGCCCTTACTTCATTAGCCGCGCCAAGAAGGACAGGGCTTCGACAAGCTCAGCCCGAACAGTTTAGGAAAATTCATGGCAATTCGCGACGAAATTCAGGCGGCCCAGACCGCATCGATGAAGGCCGGCGACAAGGAAACGCTGGGAACCGTGCGGCTGATGATGGCCGCGATCAAGAATCGCGACATCGAGGCGCGCACCGGAAAGGCGCCCGCAGACGACGATACGCTGGTCGTCGAGGTGCTGCAGAAGATGGTCAAGCAGCGTCGCGAATCGATCCAGATGTTCACCGACGGCGGGCGTCAGGAGCTGGCCGACAAGGAAGCGGGCGAGGTGGCGGTCATCGAACGCTTCCTGCCGACGCAGCTGAGCGATGCGGAGACGACGCTGACGATCGAGGCGATCAAGGCTGAACTGGGCGCCAGTGGCCTGAAGGACATGGGCCGCGTGATGGCGGCGCTGAAGGAACGCCATGCGAGCCAGCTCGACATGAGCAAGGCGAGCGCGTTGGTGAAGGCGGCTTTGAGCTGAGTTCTTATCCTCTCCCCTCGCGGGAGAGGATAGCGAAGCTTGGTCGCAGCGCGACCTAGCGGAGCTTGGAGAGGGGGCGGCGGTCGATCAGCTCGCTTGCCGCCCCCTCACCAACTTCGACTAGACAGCAAGCTGCCAAGTCTTCGTATCCTCTCCCGCCAGGGGAGAGGAGCTAAACTCCCAACCGCCCCTCGTGCAGTCGCACGACCCGGTCCATCTTCGCCGCCAGCCGCTCGTTATGCGTCGCGACGAGTGCCGCTGCCCCCTCCCCGCGCACCAGCCGCAGGAATTCCGCCAGCACGACGTCAGCCGTGGCCTCGTCGAGGTTGCCGGTGGGTTCATCCGCCAGGATCAATGCGGGCGCATTGGCAAGGGCGCGGGCGACGGCCACGCGCTGCTGCTCGCCGCCGGAAAGCTGGCTGGGTCGGTGCGTCAGGCGCTCCGCCAAGCCCAGCGAGCCGAGCAACGAGGCCGCGCGTCCCTCGGCTTCGGCACGCGATTTGCCCGCGATCAGCTGTGGCAGGACGACATTCTCCGCCGCGCTGAAATCGGGGAGCAGATGGTGGAACTGGTAAACGAAGCCCACCGAATCGCGTCGCACCCGCGTGCGGCCCGCATCGTCGAGGCTCGCGACCTGCTCGCCACCGATTTGAATGGAGCCGCCGAAGCCGCCTTCCAGCAAGCCGACCGCCTGGAGCAACGTGGATTTGCCCGACCCCGATGGCCCCAGCAGCGCGACGATCTCCCCCTGCCCCACATGCAGGTCGACCCCGCGCAGAACGTGGATGGTGACCGCGCCCTGTTTGAAATCGCGGGTCAGGCCGGTGACGTGGAGGACGTCACTCATAGCGCAGCACCTGCACCGGATCGGTCCCTGCTGCCTTCCACGCGGGATAGAGCGTCGCGAGGAAACTGAAACACAGCCCCATCGCGGCGATCACAGCCACCTCGACCGGGTCGGTCTTCGACGGCAATTCGGTGAGGAAGCGAATCTGGGGATCCCAGAGGTTCTGGCCGGTGATCCACTGGACAAAATCGACCATATCCTGCCGAAAATAGAGGAACACGAACCCCAGCATCAGCCCCGCAACCGTGCCCACCGCACCGATCGCGGTGCCAACGACCACGAAGATGCGGATCAGCGACCGTCGCGGTGCACCCATGGTACGCAGGATGGCGATATCGCGGGTCTTGGCGCGGACCAGCATGATCAGCGACGACAATATGTTGAACACCGCGACCAGAATGATGATCGACAGCACCACGAACATCGCGACGCGTTCGACCGCCAGCGCCTCGAACAGCGCGGCGTTCATCCCCCGCCAGTCGGTGATGATCGCGCCGTTGCCGATCCGGTCGGCAAGCGGCGCCAGGATGGTGCCGACCTTGTCGGGATCGACGGTCTGCAGCTCGACCATGCCTACGGCATCACCGAGCAACAGCAATTGCTGGGCATCGGCAATCGGCATCAGCACGAACGCCTTGTCGTAATCGTAGACGCCGATCTCGAAGATCGCGGCGACGCGGTAGCTGACGATGCGCGGCATCGACCCGAACGGCGTTGTCTGTCCATCGGGGGAAATCAGGCTGATCTCCGACCCGACCTGCGCACCGAGTTGCTGGGCGAGGACCGAGCCGATCGCGACATTGCGGCTGCCGACCGTCACTTCCGCCATCTTTCCGGCCTTTACGTCGAGCGTCTTGTTGCCACGGATGTCCTCCAACCGCTCGCCGCGGACCAGCACACCTTCGACGCGGCCGTTGAACGTCGCCATCAGAGGCTGTTCGATCAGCGGGACGGCACTGGTGACGCCGGGCGTCTGCCGCGCCATCTCCGCGATCTGCTGCCACTGCGGCAGGCGCCCGCCATAGCCCTGCACCACCGCATGACCGTTCAGGCCGACGATCTTGTCGAAGAGTTCGGCACGGAAACCGTTCATGACGCTCATCACCACGACGAGCGCCGCAACGCCCAGCGCCACCGCGACTAGGCTGATCGAGGCAACGAGCGCAATGAACGCCTCTCCCCGTCCCGGCAGCAGGTAGCGGCGCGCGATCATCGTTTCATAAGGGCTGAGCAGCATGTTGCGGCGGCGATAGGATTGATGCGGCAGACTGTCCACTACCGGGACACCTGTTGCGTCTGCGCAACAGCCTGTGATCAATCGTTGCGTCGATGTCCGAGAATTGATGACAACGTAACGTCAACCACATAGCACAGCCTCACTGAGACGACAGCAGAGGCTGCGGTTCAGGGAGGTTTTGGCTCCGCAGCGTCCACAGGGGAGCGCGTCGAGCCGGAACGAGACTTATAGGGGGCTGACGAGCGATCGTCACGCGGGTGCCCGGATCACGAAAGCGTGATCCGGGCATTCGTATTTCTAGGCTCCTAGAACGATGTCGAGACCGTCACGCCATAGGTACGCGGCTCGCCCGGCTGACCCACGATCAGACCCGAACTGCCCGACTGAGTTGACAGAATTTCATAATAATTCTGCTTGAACGCGTTCCGAACCCAGGTGAACGCATTGAATTCGCCCTTGCGATAACCCGCGCGGAAGTTGTGCAGCGAATAGCCGTCGATCCACATGTAAGCCGAGGGTGACGGGTTGGACGAGAAATCAGAGCGATAGCTGCCATCATAGCCGACATAGACTTGGCCTTCGCCACTGCCTACCGGCAGGTTGAACTCGCCGCCCCACGAGAACGCCCATTTCGAGATGCCGGGCAGTACCTGTCCCGAGATGTCGCAATACGGCAGGCTGCTCCCCGGCGTCCCGGCAGGGGCAGGCGTCCCGACGATCACGCCGCCCACGACCGGCAGCGCCGTGCCGCCCGCCTGCTCCGGCGGGCACGGCGCGTTCTTGAAGTCGATATATTTCGCGTCGGTGTAGGCACCGTTCACGTAAGCGTTGAACCGCTGGCTGGGCCGGAAGCTCGAGTCGAATTCGAAACCGCGCACACGGACTTTACCGGCATTGGCGAGATAGCCGCGAATGACGTTGACCGCATTGCTGTTCACCGTTGCCTGATAATCCTCGATATCGGTCCAGAAGCCCGCGAGGTTCAGTGTCACTTTCCGGTCGAGGAACTGGGTCTTCAGGCCCAGCTCGTAATGATTGACCTTTTCGGGCTTCACCGTCTGCGTCGTCAAATCTACCGCGGTATTCGTGCTGTTGAGCGGCAGACCCGACAGGTTAATGCCGCCCGATTTGAAGCTGTGCGCATAGGTCGCATAGCCGTGAATATCCCGCGACAAGTCGTAGGACAGCGTCAGGTCGCCCGAGACATTCCAGTTGCTGAATTCGGGCGCATAGCATTGCGGGGCCAACGTATTCAGCTGGTCGGCATTGAGCGCGGTCGGGTTTGTGCAGGTCGCGACTTTGTTCGGATAGGTTGCATTGTTGATGCTGACCGTCGCGACATAGGATCCGGATTTCTTGTCGTAGTTGAGCCGCAGCCCCGGCTGGATATGGAACGCGTCGGTTACCGCCCAATTGGCCTTTCCGAACACAGCAAAGCTGTCGTTCTTGAAGTGAATATCGTTGGTGCTGGTGAGACCGTTCAGCGTGTTGGGGTTCAGGCCACCGGAGCTCGTCGGGTTGAGCAACCAGGCGCTGGCCGCACTACCCTGCACCTGCGACCCTTGCGTATCGATCGTCTGATGGAAGTAGAATGCGCCGACCGTGTAGCTGATCTTGTCCTTGCCGTTCGACGCCAGGCGAATTTCCTGGGTATATTGCCGTTGCTGCGACGGGTTTTGCGAAACCGTGGTAATCGGAAGGCCGGTAAAGTCACGGTCGTTCGCCGGTTTCCAGTCCCAATAGCGATACGCCGTTACCGAGGTGAATGTCGCAAAGCCCAAGTCCCAGTTGCCGACCAGCGATGCGCCGCCAACCTCTTGCCGCGAATTGATCGAGACATCCAGATCGGTCACCCGATCGAACGGATTGGTGCTCGGCACGGTATAGCCAGCCGCTGTCGAGAGGGCCGCATATTGGCGGTTCAGCGGCCGCTGCGTCGGCGCGACCCGCGCATAATACTGGACGCAGCAGAGCGGATTCTGGCGATTGAAGTCGGCGTACAGCGTGAGGTTCGCGGTGTCGTCGATGTTCCAGAGAACCGATCCCTTGAGGCCCACATTGTCCAGACGGTGCAGATCGAGACCGCTTTTCACGTTCCTGATCGTGCCGTCACGCGTGGACAATGCGGTCGACAGGCGCACGGCAACATTGTCGGTAACCGGTCCCGACACAGACGCCTTGCCCTGGAAGAAATTATAGTTGCCGGCGGAAACTTCGACCCGCGCCTCTGGCTCGAAGCTCGGGGCGCGCGTCGTGATGTTGATCGCACCTGCCGTCGTGTTCTTGCCATAGAGTGTGCCCTGCGGGCCGCGAAGCACCTCGACCCGATCGATATCGACGAGATCGAACGTGGAAGCGCCGACGCGACCGATATAGACTCCATCGACGTAGAAACCGACGCCCTGTTCGATACCGTCGTTGGTCAGGCCGAATGGAGCACCCAGCCCGCGAATGTTGATCGCGGTATTGCGCGGATTGGAGGAATAAAACTGCAGCGAGGGCTGCATCTGCTGAATCCGCTGAACGTTGAAGGCGCCACTATTGGTCAGATCCCGGCCACTGAGCACACTGATCGCGATCGGCACATCCTGCAGCGTTTCGGTACGCCGACGCGCAGTCACGACGATTTCGCCCGAACCACCGTCAGCAGCGGCAGCAACATTTGCCTGATCGGGTTCGGCTACACCTTGTGCGAACACCGGCAGCGGCGCGGCGATCGAGGCAAGCAAAGCGGCACGAAACAAGACACGACTCATCACTGACTCCCCATTTGGTCAGTCAATACTCCACTAATATCATATGATTTGCGAAACGATCAAAACTTGTCAGCGGAAAAGCCGGAGCCGCATGACAGCGATGTCGGATTTATCAGGGCCGCCGGGCGAACCAGATGACGTGCCGTGGCCCCTTCCCGTTGCTGCGCGCACGAACGACGACCTCTTCAACACTGCAGCCAGCATCGTTCAGACGGCGCGTAAAGGCAGCGTCCGGCGCAGCCGACCAGATCGCCAGAGTACCGCCTGGCTTCAGCGCCGCCTTTGCCGCCGCTAGCCCTGCCATCGAGTAAATGCGGTCGTTCGCGGCGCGAACGAGGCCATCGGGGCCATTATCCACGTCGAGCAGGATCGCATCATAAAGGCCAGACGCATTGCCGATGACGTCCGACACGTCGCGCTCGACAATTTCAACCCTTGGATCATCCAGACATCCTGCCGCGAGGTCCGCCATGGGTCCGCGCGCCCAAGCGATGATTTCGGGCACGAGTTCGGCAACCGTCACGCGCGATTTAGCCCCGAGAATCGCCAGCGCCGCCCGCAGCGTAAAGCCCATGCCATAGCCGCCGATCAGCAGATGCGCGGTATCGATATTTCCCAGGCGCGCGCAGGTCATCACCGCCAGTGCTTCCTCGGACCCGCTCATGCGGCTGTTCATCAGCTCGTTGCGGTCGAGCACGATCATGAAATCGTCGCCCCGGCGAAACAGGCGCAGGTCTTCGCCGCCGGGGACAATGGCCGTTCCGAGCAGCTCGCGGGGTTTCATTTGGCCTGCTCCGAATGCGACATCGTGTCCCGGTGCCACATAACGCGACTTGTGCAATCACCGATCTGCGTTATCGGCAGGTTTTCGTGGAGCTTGTCCGCGATCCAACCAACTTGAAACACGGAATTTATGGCAGCGTACAAACAGCCGACCTTTCAGGAGCGCGCCGCGCTCGCGGCCAAGGCCAAGCAGGCCGCCCTCGAAAAGCTGAAAGCGAAACCGCCGGTCGACGAGGCGCTGATGGCGCAACGCCGCGAAGCACGCCTCGCCAAGGAAGCTGCGGCGGCCACCGCGCGCGCCGAGAAGCTGGCTGCGCGCGAGGCGGAGAAGGCGGCCAAGAAAGAAGCCGATGCGAAAAAGGCCGCCGAGGAAGCCGCAGCCCCTGCGCTGACTGCCGCCGAACAGAAAGCCGTCCGCGACGCGAAGTACGCCGCGCGCAAGAACCGCGTCGGGCGGCGGTAGGGTAACACTTGTGATCTCATAATCCGTTCGGGCTGAGCTTGTCGAAGCCCTGCCCCTCTTCGGAACCGCAATGCGAAAGAAGGACAGCCCTTCGACAAGCTCAGGGCGAACGGTTCAGATTTGCTGCTCGCGCCTTATACCAGCCGCGACTGCTTCACCGCCGCCTCGATAAAGCTCGCGAACAGCGGGTGCGGCGCAAAGGGCTTGCTCTTGAGTTCCGGATGGAATTGCACACCGACAAACCACGGGTGGTCGGGCCGCTCAACGATTTCGGGCAGCGCGCCATCGGGTGACATGCCCGAGAAGATCAGGCCATTGGCCTCCAGCGCATCCTTGTAATGCGCGTTGACCTCGTAGCGATGCCGGTGGCGCTCGCTGATTTCAGTACTGCCATAGATGCCCGCGACCTGGCTGTTTCCGCCGAGCTTGGCTGGATAGGCCCCCAGGCGCATCGTGCCGCCCATGTCGCCGCCAGCTGCGCGTTTCTGCAGCCCCTCGGCGCTCATCCATTCGGTGATCATGCCGACAACAGGTTCGTCGGTCGCGCCGAATTCGGTCGTGGACGCACCCGCGATGCCCGCCGTGTTCCGTGCGCCCTCGATACAGGCCATCTGCATGCCGAGGCAGATGCCGAAGAACGGCACGCCGCGTTCGCGCGCAAAGCGAACGCTGGCGATCTTTCCCTCGGAACCACGCTCACCGAAGCCACCAGGGACTAGGATCGCATTCATCGGCTCGAGCGATTCGGCCAAATCCTCGTCGCCCTCGAACAGTTCGGCATCAAGCCATTTGACGTTGACCTTCACCTTGTTGGCGATGCCCCCGTGGACCAGCGCTTCATGCAATGATTTGTACGCGTCGGGCAGTCCGACATATTTGCCGACGACGCCGATCGTCACTTCGCCTTCGGGATTGGCGAGCCGGTCCTCGATTTCCGACCAGCGCGACAGATCGGGGTCGGACGTCGGTTCGATACCGAAGGCGCGCAGGACTTCCTCGTCGATGCCCTCGGCATGATATTGCAGCGGCACCGCATAGATCGACTTGGCGTCGAGCGCGGAGATGACCGCTTCCTTGCGGACGTTGCAGAATAGCGCGATCTTCGCGCGGTCGCTGTCGGGCAGCGGCTGTTCGCTGCGGCAGACGAGTACGTCGGGCTGGACGCCGAGTGCCGCCAGTTCGCGCACACTGTGCTGTGTCGGCTTCGTCTTCAACTCGCCCGCCGCCGCGATGTAGGGCACCAGCGTCAGGTGAACCGACACGCTGTTGCCACGGCCCAGGTCGTTGCGAAGCTGGCGAATCGCCTCGATGAACGGCAGCGATTCGATGTCGCCGACCGTGCCGCCGATCTCGCACAGCACGAAGTCGAGATCGTCGATCTCGGTCATCGCGAATGCCTTGATGGCGTCGGTGACGTGGGGAATGACCTGAACCGTCGCGCCCAGATAGTCGCCGCGCCGCTCGCGCTGGATGATCTGCTGGTAGATGCGGCCCGAGGTCACATTGTCCGACTGGCGCGATGCGACGCCGGTGAAGCGTTCGTAATGGCCGAGGTCGAGGTCGGTCTCTGCGCCGTCGTCGGTCACATAGACTTCGCCGTGCTGATACGGGGACATCGTGCCCGGATCGACGTTGAGATAAGGGTCGAATTTCCGGATGCGAACGCGGTACCCACGCGCCTGAAGGAGCGCAGCGAGCGATGCCGCCATGAGTCCCTTGCCAAGCGATGAGACCACGCCGCCGGTGATAAAAATGAACCGCGCCATGG
>JBDUBD010000132.1:0-5878 GCA_040004295.1 Sphingomonadales bacterium
GCGAGGCGATCGACCGGCGGGGTCTGGATGACCGACAGTTCGCGCAGGCCCGACATCGCCATCTGCAGTGTGCGCGGGATGGGAGTTGCGGTCAGCGTAAGCATGTGGACGTCGGTCTTGAGCGCCTTCAGCCGTTCCTTGTGCGTCACGCCGAACCGCTGTTCCTCATCGACGATAACCAGGCCGAGGTTCTTGAATTCGACCGATTTGGCCAGCAGCGCGTGGGTGCCGATGACGACATCCATCGTGCCATCGGTCAGGCCGTCGCGCGTCGCCTTGGCCTCGTTTGCGGGCACCAGGCGCGACAGGCGCCCGATCTTCAGTGGGAAGCCCTGGAAGCGCTCGACGAAGGTGCGGTGATGCTGGCGGGCAAGGAGGGTGGTAGGACAGACGATCGCGACCTGCCGTCCGCTCATCGCCGCGACGAAAGCGGCGCGCAGCGCAACCTCGGTCTTGCCGAAACCAACATCGCCGCACACCAGCCGGTCCATCGGCGATCCGCGGGCAAGATCCTCGAGCACGTCGCCGATGGCGCGGTCCTGATCGTCGGTTTCCTCATAGGGGAAGCGGTCGACGAATTCATTGTACGACGGGTCGGGTTCAATCACATCGGCGGGTTTCAGTGCGCGTTCGGCGGCGGTCGCGATCAGCTCGCCCGCAATCTCGCGGATGCGTTCGCGCATCTTGGCGCGCCGACGCTGCCAGGCCTCTCCGCCGAGCCGGTCGAGCGGAACGCCGTCGCTCTCGCTGCCATAGCGCGAGAGGACGTCGATGTTCTCGACGGGGACGAACAATTTGTCGCCACCGGCATAGGTGAGTTGCACGCAATCGTGCGGTGCCTTGCCGACGGGGATCGAGGTCAGCCCCTCGAACCGGCCGACGCCGTGTTCGATGTGGACCATGAGGTCGCCGGGCGACATCGCCGCGAGTTCGCTGAGGAATGCGTCGGCGGATTTCTTGCGCTTCGGGCGGCGGACGAGACGGTCGCCGAGCAAATCCTGTTCGGTGACGATGGCGGCGGACGGGGTGACGAAGCCGCGTTCGAGCGCGACGACGACCAGCGCGACCTTTCCGCGCGCCGCGATGCCCTGTGCCTCCTGCCAGTTCGACGCCATGTCCTGGTCGCCGAGGCCGTGGTCGGCCAGCAGACCGCCGAGACGCTGGCGCGATCCGTTCGTATAATTGGCGAGGATCAGCCCGGTGTGTTTGGGCAGGCGTTTGCGATAGTCCGCGAGTGCCTCGTAGACGTTTTCGGACCGGCTGCGTTCGGGGCCGAAATCGCGCGGACCGGCGATTCCGAAATCGACGACCTTTGCCGAATCGGGCTCGCCGAACGGCGTGGCGAGGTGAACGGCGTGCGCGTCGAGCGCCGTGCGCCATTCCCTGGCCGACAGGTAGAGCGCGGTCTCCGCCAGCGGGCGATAGCTGCCCGGATCGGTGTTCGCGGCGCGCACACGGTTGGCGTGGTAATCGGCAATTGCCTCGAACCGGGCGTCGGCGGCACCGTCCGACCCGGCATCGCGAACGACGATGTCGTCGGTGCCGAGATGGTCGAACAGGCTCGCCAGTTTTTCCTCGATCAGCGGCAGCCAGTGATCCATGCCCGCGAGGCGTCGCCCGTCGCTGATCGCCTGATAGAGCGGATCGCCCGTCGCGGTCGCGCCGAAGAGTTCGCGGTACCGGGTGCGGAAGCGCTTGATCGACGCCTCATCAAGCAGAGCCTCGGACGCAGGGAGCAGGGTGAACCCGTCGATGCGGTCGATCGTGCGCTGATCGGCGGGGTCGAAGGTGCGGACGGTTTCGATCTCGTCGCCGAAAAAGTCGAGGCGCAGCGCGACATCCATCCCGCTGGGGAACAGATCGACCAGCGATCCGCGCACCGCGAAGTCGCCCGAATCGGCGACGGTTTCGGTGCGGACATAGCCATTGGCCTGAAGCAGCGCGGCCAGCGCGTCGCGATCGTAGCGCTCGCCCGGCGCGAGTTTTGCGACCAGTGCGCGGATACGGAACGGCGTCAGCGTCCGCTGGCTCGCGGCATTGACCGTGGTGACGAGCAGCTGTGGCTTGGTGCTCTTGCCCTGAAGCGCGCTCAATGTCGCCAGCCGCTCGGCGGTGACGCGTAAAGAGGGCGAGGCGCGGTCATAGGGCAGGCAATCCCACGCAGGGAAGGTCAGCACGTCGACTTCGGGCGCGAAGAAGGTGGCGCTGTCCGCCACCGAGCGCATTTCGGATTCGTCGGTCGCGATGAACACCGCGCGCCTGGGCGCTGCCCGTGCGAGGTCGGCCATCAGCCACGGCAGGAATCCCGCCGGAACGCCCGACAGCGTCAGCGGTGCGGCCGCCTTCGTAATCTTCGAGATATCGGTCATGCGCGGGCGTTCATTCGGGCTGAGGCAGGTAATCGAGACGCTTCATCGCGGTCATCATCGGGCCGTCGAGGCGGGCAGGGGTTGCCTCGACCCCCATGGCCCAGGCCATGATCTCGACGTCCTCCTCGTCCATCAGCCCTTCGAACCAGACGATCTCGTCCTCGTTCCACCCGGCGTTGTGGCGGTCGAAGAATCCGCCGACCATCAGGTCGGCCTCTTTGGTGCCGCGGTGCCAGGCACGAAAGCGCAGACGCTTGATACGGGTTTCACGGTCCACACTTCACTCCAACGACGATTGCCCGTCGCTCCCTTTCGAAGGGAATGACGGGCCACGAATTTCTGGCTAACCCCTAGCCATGCGCCCCGACCTGCTCAACCCGTTGTTTGCTGAAACGACCGTGCTGAAGGGCGTGGGGCCGGGAATTGCCAAGCCGCTGGAAAAGCTGGGCCTCGCGCGCGTCGTCGATGTGCTGTTCCACCTGCCGACGGGGCAGGTTACACGGCACCGGGTCGAGCGGCTCGACGATGCCGTGCCGGGCGAGCAGATCGCGATCGTCGTGACGCCGGTCGAATACCGCCAGCGCGGACAGCGGACGCCGCTGAATATCCAGTCGATCGACGGGGCGGGGGATTATGTCAGCCTGACCTGGTTCGGCGCGAATACCAGCTATGCCAGGCGTCTGTTGCCGTTGAACGAGCCAAAGCTCGTGTCGGGGAAGCTCGAACTCTATGGCGAGACGTGGCAGATCGTACATCCCGATCAGGTGCTGGAGCCCGGCGAACCGCTGGCGCTGAGCGAGGCGGTGTATCCGCTGTCAGAGGGGCTGACATCGCGGCGGCTGGCCCCGCTGGTCGAACAGGCGCTGGCACGCGCACCGGAGATGCCCGAGTGGATCGAACCCGGACTGCTCGCGACGCGCGGATGGCCCGCGTGGCGCACGGCGCTGGCAACCATTCACAGCCACCCTGATGACGGCGGCGCGCGCGATCGGCTGGCCTATGACGAGGTCTTTGCCAACCAACTCGCGCTGATGCTGGTGCGCGCCTCGACACGGCGGCGGCGCGGTGTGCCGCTGGCTGGTGACGGGCGTCTGCGGGCGGCTCTGAAGCTGCCTTATGCGCCGACGGGCGCACAGCAGCGCACGACCGGCGAGATCGAAGGAGACATGGCGCAAGCGACGCCGATGCTGCGCCTGCTGCAGGGCGACGTCGGGTCGGGCAAGACGCTGGTCGCGCTGAACGCCATGCTGATCGCGGTCGAGGCGGGTGCTCAGGCGGCATTACTCGCGCCGACCGAAATCCTCGCGCGGCAGCATTTTGACACGCTGTCACGCCAGCTTGCCGGGATGGATGTCCGCATCGCGGTGCTGACAGGACGCGACAAGGGCAAGGTGCGCGAAGCAACGCTGATGGGTCTAGCCGATGGCAGCATCGACATCCTGATCGGTACCCACGCGATCTTTCAGGAGGCGGTGTCGTACAAGCGGCTCGGACTGGTCGTGATCGACGAGCAGCATCGCTTCGGCGTTGCCCAGCGGATGCTGCTGACGGCCAAGGCCGTACATCCTCCGCATCTGCTGGTGATGACCGCCACGCCGATCCCGCGTACCCTAACGCTCACGGCTTTCGGCGAAATGGACGTCAGCCGCCTCGACGAGATGCCGCCGGGACGCACCCCGGTCGAGACGCGGGTCATCTCATGCGAACGAATCGATGAAGTTATAGATGGACTGTCCCGGCATATCGAGGCGAATGGTCAGGCGTATTGGGTTTGCCCGCTGGTCGAGGAAAACGAGGCGAGCGACCGCGCCGCCGCAGAGGCGCGTGCCGCCGCCCTGAAGCTTCGGTTCGGCGACCGGATCGGGCTGGTCCACGGTCGCATGAAGCCGCTGGAGAAGGACGCGGTCATGGCCGCGTTCGCCAGCGGGAGGTTATCGGTTCTGGTCGCCACAACGGTAATTGAAGTGGGGGTTGATGTCCCCAATGCCTCGCTAATCGTTGTCGAGGAGGCGGAGCGATTTGGCCTGGCGCAACTTCATCAGTTGCGCGGTCGGGTGGGGCGGGGTGCCGAACGCTCCGTCTGCCTGCTATTGCGCGGCAATGCCCTGTCGGAAACCGGACGGGCACGGCTGGCGCTGATGCGGGAGAGCAACGACGGATTCCGGATTGCCGAGGAGGATCTGCGTCTGCGCGGCGGGGGCGAAGTGCTGGGGGTTCGTCAGTCCGGCGAGGCGCGGTTTCGTCTCGCTTCGGCCGAACAGGTTACGTCGATGATCGAGACCGCGACCGATGACGCGCGTTTGTTGATCGACCGCGACGGCGGGCTGGAAAGTCCACGCGGTCAGGCGGCGCGGCTGGCGCTCTACCTGTTCGAGCGCGATGCAGCGGTGGGGCTTTTGCGGGCGGGTTAGCGCGAAACGTCGGCGACCACTGAGCGCATCTGGTGCGGCGTCAGTGGTTCGCGAAACTGCGCACCGATCCGCTCGCCCAGCACCCAGACGATGTCGGCACGCACCCAGCCGACCAGCGGCATATCGATGCGGATCGGTTCGCGTTCGCACTGGTCCATGTCCGTGATCGCCATGAACCCGTCTTCCGACAGGTTCAGCAGGCGCACACCCGACAGGCGCCCTTCGCGGTCGGTCATCAGCGTATCGGCCTGAATGTCCTCACGTGCCGAGCGGCGGCGATTGACGTTGGCGACGTGCGCGGCGAGGGCTTCGGCGGTTTGCATGTGCGCAGGGCTACATGTTGCGATGCAACCGAATCCTCAAAGATCAGGATTGATAACGCGTTTACCGAATAATCAGTCCGTGCTGCTTTTTGCCCGCCGAAATGCGCACAGGATCCGCGCCGGGCGCTACCAGCGCAGCTTCGTCGGTCACTTTCTCGCCGTCGATGCGCGCGCCACCGCCCGCGATCAGCCGTCGCGCTTCGCCTTTCGACGCGACGAGGCCGAGCGCGATCATGGCATCGACGATGTTTATCGCCGGTGTTGCGATGGTATAACGGGGCAGGTCTTCGCCGGCACCACCGGCGAACGTTGCGGCTGCCGTTTCCGACGCCGTTCGTGCCGCATCCTCGCCATGCGCAAGCGCCGTCGCCGCATTTGCCAGCGCGATCTTGGCGGCATTGATCTCTGCACCTTCAAGCGCCTCCAGCCGGGAGATTTCGTCGAGTGGAAGGTCGGTGAACAGCTTCAGGAAACGACCGACATCGCCGTCCTGCGTGTTCCGCCAGAATTGCCAATAGTCGTAAGAGGGCAGGGCGTCGGCGTTCAACCAGACGGCACCGTTCATGGTCTTGCCCATTTTGCCGCCGTCTGCCGTCGTGATCAGTGGCGTCGTCAGGCCGAACACCTGCGTGCCGTCCTTGCGGCGCGTCAGCTCGATGCCGTTGACGATATTCCCCCATTGATCGCTTCCCCCCATCTGCAACCGGCAAGCGGCGCGTTGCGACAGTTCGAGGAAATCATAGGCCTGGAGGATCATGTAGTTGAATTCGAGGAA
>JBDUBD010000048.1:0-19600 GCA_040004295.1 Sphingomonadales bacterium
TTGAATCAATCAACCCCCAATCATGCAAGCAATTTAATAGGTCCTGAGCCTAGATTGAGGTGAGGGCCTCAATCACGTCCTCGAGCCTTGCCGGGTCGCCCATTGCGATAACGTCGCCCGCGCTGTCGGCATTAAGCGGGCCGCCCAGCCAATCGCACATCGTGCCGCCTGCGCCCTCGACGACCGGCACGAGTGCGGCAAAGTCATGCAGCTTCAGTCCCGATTCGACCACGAGATCGACGTGACCAGAGGCAGCCAGCCCGTAATTGTAACAGTCGCCGCCATAAACGATCCTGCGCCTTGCAACCCTAGATGCCAGCGCCAGAAACCGCACGGCTTCGTCGTCGCTGAACAGGTTCGGACTCGTCGTTGCCAGCACTGCTTCATCGAGTTTGGCGCACCGGCGCGCGGTGGCAATGTTGCCGTTGAAGGTCGTCGGGCGCCCGACCGCACCGACCCAGCGCTCGCGTGATATCGGCTGATCGATCACGCCGATCACCGGCCAGCCATCATCTATCAGTGCTATGAGCGTGCCAAAGATCGGTCGGCCCGCGATGAAGCTGGTCGTGCCGTCTATCGGGTCGAGTACCCAGATTCGCCCGGTGGATCCCTTTTTCGTGCCATATTCCTCGCCGATGATGCCATCGCGCGGACATTCCGCTTCAATCAGTCGCCGCATTGCCGCTTCAGCCGCACGATCGGCCTCAGTCACAGGCGAGGCATCGGCCTTGGTCTCTATATCGTATCTGGCGCGGAACAACGGACGGATCGCCTCGCCTGCCGCTATGGCGAGCCGCTCTGCCAGTTCGATATCGGCCGGACGCATCAGTCGAACAGCGAGCTGACCGAACTTTCGTCGGCGATGCGCTTGATCGCTTCACCCAGCAGCGGCGCGATGGTCAGCACACGGATGTTCTTCACCTCGCCGATCGCTTCGGGCGGCTGGATCGAATCGGTAATCACCAGTTCGCTGAGCGCCGATGACGCGACGCGCGCGACGGCGCCGCCGGACAGAACGCCATGGGTGACATAGGCGACGACATCGACTGCGCCTGCGTCGCGCAGCGCCTTTGCTGCGTTGCACAGCGTTCCGGCCGAATCGACGATGTCATCGACCAGCACGCAGAACCGGCCGCGCACGTCGCCGATGATGTTCATGACTTCGGATTCGCCGGCCTTCTCGCGCCGCTTGTCGACGATGGCCAGCGGCGCATTGTTCAGGCGTTTGGCCAGGGCGCGCGCGCGGACGACGCCGCCGACGTCAGGTGACACGATCATCAAATTGTCGGTCGGGAAGCGGGCCTTGATGTCTTCGCTCATCACCGGTGCGCCGAAGAGGTTGTCGGTCGGAATGTCGAAGAAGCCCTGTATCTGTCCCGCATGCAGATCGACCGACAAGACGCGGTTGGCGCCGGCCACAGTGATCAGGTTTGCGACGAGTTTTGCGGATATGGGCGTACGCGGGCCGGGTTTGCGATCCTGTCGCGCATAGCCGAAATACGGGATGACCGCCGTAATCCGCTTGGCCGACGCGCGCTTCAGCGCATCGATGCAGATCAGCAGCTCCATCAGGTTGTCATTGGCGGGAAAACCGGTCGACTGGAGGACGAACACATCCTCGCCGCGGACGTTCTCGTGGATCTCGACGAATACTTCCTCATCGGCAAAGCGACGTACGCTCGCCTCGGTCAGCGGCATCTCGAGATAGGATGCAATTGCCTTCGCCAGCGGCAGGTTGGCGTTCCCGGTAAGCAGCTTCATCGACGTCCCCTTGCGCGCATGCCCTTAAACGCCGCTTGCCCGGTGTCAAAGGGGCAGCCTAGGGAGGGACGCAGAATGACCGACCGGCTGACAATCTCGCTTGCCCAATTGCCGCAGACGATGGGCGACTTGCGCGGCAACGCCGACGCGATGCTGGCGGCGCGTACGGAATGTACCAGCGACCTGATCGTTTTTCCGGAACTTCAACTTATCGGCTATCCGCCCGAGGATCTGGTGCTGAAGCCAGCGCTTGTCGAACGGGCAGAGATGGAACTCGCGCGGCTGGCTACTGCCACCGCCGATGCCGGACCGGCGATGCTGGTCGGGACGATCGTGCGGGAGGAGGGGCTGCTCTATAACGCGGTGGCGCTGCTTGAGGGCGGCGCGGTTGCTGGCGTCAGTCGTAAGCACGAACTTCCCAACTACGGCACCTTCGATGAGAAGCGCCTGTTCGCCTCGGGTCCGTTACCCGAGCCGATTTTATTCAAAGGCGTAAAGATCGGTATTCCCATCTGCGAGGATGTCTGGTTCCCGACGGTTTGCGCGCATCTGAAGGCCGCAGAGGCCGAGATACTCATTTCGCCGAATGGCAGCCCGTATGAGATCGACAAGGACGACCTGCGCGTCGGCGGCGTCGCGGCAAAGCGGGTTGCAGAGACTGGCATCCCACTTGCCTACCTCAACCGCGTCGGAGGGCAGGACGAGCTGGTATTCGACGGCGCGAGTTTCGTCATCAACGCTGACGGATCGGTGGCGCACCAATTCGCCGATTGGGACGCCTGCATCATCGATACAGTGTGGGAGCGTAGTGCGAATGGCTGGCGCTGTGTCCCTGGCGATCGCGCCGTGCTCGATCCGCACCCTGCTGACATTTATCATGCGATGGTCGTGGGTTTGCGCGATTATGTGAACACCAACCGCTTCCCGGGTGTCGTGCTCGGCTTGTCCGGTGGCATTGATTCGGCGCTGTCGGCGGCGGTCGCAGTCGATGCGCTGGGCGCGGACCGGGTTTGGTGCGTGATGATGCCATCACGCTATACCGCCGACATCTCCGAAAGCGATGCTGCCGAATGCGCGCGGCTGCTGGGGTGCCGGCTCGACACGATCCCGATCGGTGACGCCATGACGGCGTTCGACGGCATGCTGGCGGACGTGTTTGCCGGGCGCACACCGGATCTCGCGGAGGAGAATATCCAATCGCGCATCCGGGGGCTGACCCTGATGGCGATCAGCAACAAGTTCGGCCCGATGTTGCTGACGACGGGCAACAAGTCGGAAATGTCGGTCGGCTATGCGACGATTTATGGCGACATGGCCGGTGGCTATTCGGTGCTGAAGGACGCGTACAAGACGACGGTTTTCGCGCTGTCGCGGTGGCGCAACGACCACACGCCCCGTCTGGGCCTCGGGCCGAGCGGGCCGGTTATGCCCGATCGTGTCATCACGCGACCGCCGTCCGCAGAATTGCGCGACGACCAAAAGGATTCGGACTCGCTCCCTCCCTACGACGTGCTCGACCCGATCCTGCGCGCGCTGGTGGAGGAAGAGCTATCTGTTGCCGACATCGTCGCGCGCGGGTTCGACCACGTGACGGTCGCGCGGATCGAGCGATTGCTCTACGTCGCCGAGTACAAGCGCCGCCAGTCACCGCCCGGCGTGAAGCTGGGCAGCCGCAACTTCGGGCGTGACCGACGCTATCCCATCACCAACGCATTCCGGACAGCATGACCATTATCACCCGCTTCGCCCCGTCACCGACCGGAAGGCTTCACGTCGGAAATCTGCGCGCGGCGCTGCACAACTGGTTGTGGGCGCGCAAGAATGGCGGGCGGTTCCTGTTGCGCATCGACGATACCGATGCGGCGCGATCGACCGAGGCATTTGTCGATGCGATCCGGACAGATCTGGACTGGCTGGGTCTGACCCGGGATGGCGAGGAGCGGCAGTCGGCGCGATTCGATCTTTACGATGCACAGTTCGAAAAGCTTCGAACAGCAGGGCAAGTCTACGCATGCTATGAAACGCCGGAAGAGCTGGAGTTGCGGCGTAAGGTGCTGCTCGGGCGCGGCCTGCCGCCGATTTACGAGCGTTTACAGGATGTTACTCCACCAGAGGGTCGTGCGCCACACTGGCGGTTCAAACTGGATCATGACGTCATGATCGAGTGGGACGACCTGATCCGCGGACCCCAGCATTTCGATCCTACAAAGCTCAGCGACCCCGTGGTGCGGCGCGCCGACGGGTCGTGGCTATACCTGTTGCCCAGCGTCATCGACGACATCGACATGGGCGTGACGCATGTGGTGCGCGGCGAGGACCATGTGTCCAACACCGCGTCGCAGATCCAGATGTTCACCGCGCTCGGTGCCACGCCGCCCGTGTTCGCGCACGAAGCACTGCTGACCGGCAGCGAAGGCAAATTGTCGAAGCGCCTCGGCAGCCTCGATTGCGACGAACTGCGCGCGGCGGGCATTGAGCCGCTGGCGATTGCGGGGCTGCTGGCGCGTCTGGGCACGAGCGATCCGGTCGAGCCGGTGTCGGACCTCGCCACGCTGGCGGCGACGATCGATTTCGGGCGTTTCGGACGGGCACCCGCGCGGTTCGACATGGCCGAACTCGAAACGCTGAATGCCAAGACGATCCACGCGCTGCCGTTTGCCGCCGTCGCGGATCGCCTGCCGACGGGCATGGATGCCGATGCGTGGGCGGCCATCCGGCCCAATCTGAAGACGATTGCCGAAGCTGCGGACTGGTGGCGGATCGTTACCGGTCCGGTCGAGAGCGAGATTGGCGAGGACGACCGCGCGTTCATCGCACAGGCCGCAAAGATCGCGGCAACGCTCGATTGGTCCGCCGACCCCTGGCACGCGCTGACCGCCGAACTCAAGGCCAGCAGCGGACGCAGCGGCAAAGCACTGTTCCTGCCGCTGCGCCGCGCGCTGACCGGTTTGGATCACGGCCCCGACATGGCGACATTATTGCCCATTATCGGCCGGGAACGGGCGCTGGCCCGGCTGGGTTAATACTCCTTGCAGAAGGAATGTTTTGATATAGCATCACATGCGTGAGCGACTCGGCTCGCGATGTCGCTCCGCAAGGAGGATGTCATGCACGCCACTGGTTATCTCGAAACCCGGTCCCGTCATCCCGTCGCGCTGGTCGCGGCGCTCTCCATCAATCTCGCCGCCGTCGGCGTGATGCTGGCCTATAATCCTGAGATCATCGGCAAACGGCCCGATGCCATCAAGCTGATGAAGTTTCCCACACCGCCCATGATCGTGAAGCCCGTCGAGCGCGCGAAAACCGATCAGCCGAAGACACTGGACCCGCTTCCTCGTCCCCGGCCCGTCGAGTTCGATCCCCTCGTCAAGACAGACCCGATCGACGGGCAACAGACATTGTGGCCCGAACTTCTGCCTCAGAGCGGCGCCGGAACCGATCCGGTCGTCAAGCCACAGCCTGAACCTGTGGTCGAAACGTCGGCGGGCGTCGATCCGCGCTTCGCCCGCGATCTGCAGCCGCCCTATCCGCCCGCACTCGAACGCATGGACATAGAGGGCAAGGTCACGGTGCGCGTCCAGATCGGCACCGACGGACGCGTGGCCGCAGTCGAGCTGGTCCGGGCGGACGATCCGGCGTTTTTTACGACAACCAGGGACCAGGCGTTGCGGCGCTGGCGGTTCCGCCCGGCAATGCGTGATGGCCAGCCGATAACGTCATGGGTCACCAAGACGGTGGTGTTCACCATCCATCGCAACTGACACGACTGGATTGCGGCGGGGAAAGAGCTATCTTGTGGAGATGGCATTCTTTCCCCGCCCCGTTGGACCTGCCCGTGCGTTCAGCGACCTTTGGCAGTTCATCCGGGCGCGACGCGCCCATGAATATGTGTTCCTGTTGCTGTCGGTGGGCATGACGCTGACCTGGTTCGCCGCGATCTTCTACAAGCTATACCCAAAGCCCGAATATAAGCCGCCGACGGTTATGTACGTGAAACAATGGTCGGCATCGCGGACGGCGGCGGAGGTCAAGGCACAACAGGCAAAGGATCTGCCCGCCGAGCTTGAAGCGAAGCGGCTGGAGGAAAAGGCCGCTGCGGAGAAGCGCGCGCAATACCAGCGTCTGGCCAAACGACTTGGTATCTGACCTTGAACGCTGACGACGCGCGCTGGATGGGCGCGGCACTCGCGTTGGCCGAGCGCGGCCGCGCGCAAAGCTGGCCCAACCCCAATGTCGGCTGTGTCGTCGTGGCCGACGGGCGCGTTGTCGGGCGTGGCTGGACCCAGCCCGGCGGGCGGCCCCATGCCGAGGCGATGGCGCTGGCGCAGGCCGGAGAAAAGTCGCGCGGTGCGACTCTTTTCGCGACGCTGGAACCCTGCGCGCACGTCAGTGCGCGGGGGCCGGCATGTGCCCACATTATAGCCGAAGCCGGGATTGCGCGGGTGGTGATCGCCTCCGGGGATCCCGACTTGCGGACGAACGGTGCGGGGATTGAGAGGTTGAGCGCGAGCCTGTCGAAGGGCGGTCCAACCGAGAACCGCAGCATCAACGTGACGACCGGCACATGCGAATCCCAAGCCCAGCGGACGATGGCCGGGTTCCTCACCCGTACCCGCCTCGGTCGTCCGCACGTCACGCTCAAGCTCGCCCTGTCGATCGACGGCGCGGTTGCAATGGCATCGGGCGCGAGCCGCTGGATTACCGGGGACGCTGCGCGCACACACGGCCATCTGATGCGCGCGCGCAGCGACGCCATTCTCGTCGGGCGCGGAACGCTCGATGCGGATGCCCCGCGCCTCGACGTGCGTATTCCGGGACTCGAATCGCGCAGCCCGCGTCGTATCGTCCTGTCCACGCAAGCCGATGTTCCTGCGGGCTGGACGCGGCTCGCCAGCCCCAATGACATCGGGTCGCTCGACGCGAACTGGTTGTTGATCGAGGGCGGCATGGGTGCTGCTGCCGCGTTCCTGTCGCGCGATCTGGTCGATACGCTGCTCGTCTATCGCGCGCCGATCGTCATCGGCGGCGGGCGCACGCTGGGCGATATCGGCCTGACCGACCTTTCCGACGCGCATGGGCGCTGGACGCCGACCGATAGCCGTCGCCTTGGCAGCGACCGGCTCGATGTCTACGAGCGGGTGCGTTAGGAGCAGCTATGTTTACCGGCATCGTCAGCGACATCGGCACCATCACATCGAGCGCGGAACAGGGCGACCGCCGCGTCGTCGTGCGCTGCGGCTATGATCTGGGCAGCGTGGCGATCGGTGCCTCGATCGCCTGTTCGGGCGCGTGCATGACGGTCGTGGAAAAGGGTGCCGACTGGTTTGCCGCCGATGTTTCCGGCGAGAGCGTGTCGAAGACCGCAATGGGCATGTGGGATGCCGGGCGGAGACTGAATCTCGAACGCGCATTGAAACTGGGCGACGAACTCGGCGGCCATATCGTGACCGGGCATGTCGATGGCGTCGGCGCGGTCGTCGGCGTGTGCGAGGAGGGCGGATCGCACCGCGTCGGCATTCGCGTACCCGACGACATCGCGCCATTCATTGCGCCCAAGGGATCGGTGACGGTCGATGGCGTATCGCTGACCGTCAACACGGTGCGCGATGCGGCGGAAACCGGCGACGGGACACATTTTTCGGTCAACATCATCCCGCACACCTGGGCGGTGACGACGCTGGGCGGGCTGGAAACGGGCCACGAGGTCAATATCGAGATCGACGTTCTGGCGCGGTATCTGAAGCGGATGCGGGATGTGGTGGGCTGATGCTTTCCATCATCGTCATTCCCGCGAAAGCGGGAACCCAGCTCCTGCGGGTTGTTCAGGAGTTAGGTTCCCGCTTTCGCGGGAATGACGAGAATGTTAGCTCCCGTGCATGCGAGAAGAGTTCCAACCCACGGTTTATCTACTCGCCTCGTACAAGAACGGAACGCTCTATACCGGCGTGACCAGCAATCTGATGCACCGGCTGTACCAGCATCGCAACGGGTTGATGAAGGGCTTCACCAGCAAATACGGCGTGCTGCGACTGGTCTGGTTCGAGCAGCACGGGAACATGGAAACGGCGATCATTCGCGAAAAGCGGATCAAGAAATGGAATCGCCAATGGAAGATCGATCTGTTCGCAGAAAGTAATCCCGACTGGCGCGATCTCGCAATCGATTTGGGATTCGAGATGGCACCATTGCGACGACTCATCTCTCGTCATTCCCGCGAAAGCGGGAACCCATCTCCGATGAATAGGGCAGGAGATGGGTTCCCGCTTTCGCGGGAATGACGGGGAGGATTATTCGCTCAGCTTCTTCAGCGCGTAGAGCGTTTCCAGCGCCTCGCGCGGGCTGAGTGCATCCGGGTGCACTGCCGCCAGCGCTTCCTTCAACGGATGGGCCTTCTCCTCCTCCACCAGCGCCGAGAACAGCGGCAGGTCATCCAGTCCCGCCGCGAGGCCACCGGTCGCCGCTCGTCCCGCCTCCAGCTTCGACAGCACCGATTTCGCGCGTTGCAGCACGGCGGGCGACATTCCCGCCAGCCGGGCGACCGCGATGCCGTAGCTGCGATCCGCCGGACCCGCCGACACTTCGTGCAGCAGGACCAGGTCGCCCTTGTATTCGCGCGCGCGGACGTGGTGGAGCGACAGGGCGTTCAGCTTTTCGGCGAGCCGCGTCAGTTCGTGGTAGTGCGTTGCGAACAGGCAGCGGCACATGTTGACCTCATGCACCGCCTCCACCACCGCCCAGGCGATGGCGAGGCCGTCATAGGTTGATGTCCCGCGCCCGACCTCGTCGAGGATGACGAAGCTGCGCGGCGTCGCCTGCGCCAGGATCGCGGCGGTTTCGACCATTTCGACCATGAAGGTCGAGCGGCCACGCGCCAGATTGTCCGACGCGCCGACGCGGCTGAACAGCCGGTCGACGAGGCCCAGCCGTGCCGTCTTCGCGGGGACGTAACACCCGGCCTGCGCCAGCACCGCGATCAGGGCATTCTGGCGCAGGAAGGTCGACTTGCCGCCCATGTTGGGGCCGGTGACGAGCCATAGCCGGTCATCGCCGTCGAGCGCGCAGTCGTTCGCGACAAAGCGGTCGCCCGAACGCGTCAGCGCCGCCTCGACAACCGGATGACGACCGCCCTCGACCTCGAAGCAATTGTGGTCGGCGAAGGCGGGGCGGTTCCAGTCGCACTCGACCGCCGTCTGGGCATTGGCGCTGGCAACGTCGAGCCGGGCGAGCGCATCGGCGGTCATGGAGATCGACCGTGCCGATGCCAGCGCCAGCGCCGTCAGCTCCTCGAAATGCGCAGCCTCGGCAGTCAGGGCGTGCGACCCGGCCTGCGTCACGCGCATTGCGACGTCATGAAGGTCGGTTGCGTTGAAGCGCACGACCCCGGCAAGCGTCTGGCGGTGGGTGAATTCGGATCCTGGCGCCATCAGCGGATCGGCGGATCGCGCGGGCACCTCGATGTAATAGCCGAGTACATTATTGTGGCGGATCTTGAGCGCGGTGACGCCGGTTGACGTCTTGAAGCGGGCCTCGAGTGCCGCGATTTCGCGTCGGCCCATACCGCCAGCGTCGCGGACGTCGTCGAGCGCGGCGTCATAGCCCGCAGCAATATAGCCGCCTGCGCTTTGATCGACCGGCGGTTCGGGGACGAGCGCGCGTGTCAGCTTGTCGATCAGCGCGCCATGGCCGCCAAGCGCGGGGAGCAAGCTGTCGAGCAGGGCAGGAAGGCCGGTCTTGCGCGCGAGCGCTTCACGCAAGTCCCAGGCTGCGCCCAGACCGTCACGCAACTGCCCCAGGTCGCGGGGGCCACCGCGTCCGGCGGACAGGCGGGCAAGTGCGCGTGCGATGTCGGGGAGGCGGCGCAGGGTTTCGCGGAAGCTTTCGCGGGCGATGCCGTCGTTCGCCCAATACGCGACGAGATCGAGCCGGGCGTCGATCTGCGCACGATCCATCATCGGTGCCGACAGATCGGCGGCGAGCATGCGCGCGCCAGCGCCGGTGACGGTGCGGTCGATGGTGTCGAGCAGGCTGCCCTTGCGCCCGCCGCCGCTGGCCTGGGTCAGCTCAAGGCTTTCGCGCGTCGCGGCGTCGATGGCCATGTGCTCGGTCGGCGTGCGGCGTACGGGCGCGGCGAGGAACGGCAGCGTTCCTTTGCCCGCATGGTCGAGGTAGGCGAGCAATCCGGCGGCGGCGGCCAGTTCGGCGCGGGTGAAGGCTCCGAAGCCGTCGAGCGTGGCGACGTCATGAAGCGCCTTCAGCCGCGCTTCGCCTTTGGCGCTGTCGAAGTCGGATCGTGACCGCTCGACCACCGATCCGACGCCACGCTCCTCTGCGGGGGCGACGATCTCGCGCGGGGCGAGCCGCGCGATTTCGGCATCCAGCCCGGCCTCATCGACCTCGCCTACTTCGAAGCGCCCGGTGGAGATGTCGGCGGCGGCCAGCGCCAGCACACCGCCGGTGCGCGCTATGGCCACCAGCCAGTTGGCGTTCCGTGCGTCGAGCAGCGATTCCTCGGTCAGCGTGCCCGCCGTCACCACGCGGACGATCGCGCGGGCGACCAGTGCTTTCGATCCGCCCCGTGCCTTGGCTTCTGCGGGGCTTTCGATCTGGTCGGCGATTGCGACACGGTGTCCGGCCTTGATCAGCCGCGCGAGATAGGCGTCGGCGGCGTGGGCGGGGACGCCGCACATCGGAATGCGGACGCCGTCATGCTCGCCGCGCGCCGTCAGCGCGATGTCGAGCACTGCGCTCGCGATCCGCGCATCGTCGAAGAACAGTTCGAAAAAATCGCCCATCCGGTAGAACAGCAGGCAATCGGGCGCCTCGGCCTTCAGCGCGTGGTATTGGGCCATCATCGGGGTGGGCGTGGTCGTCACACGATTGGCATACACGCCCGGCATTCCCGTGAAAGCCAGAATGACGTAAGGGCGCTCGCAATCAGGAGAATGACCCAGTGTCCGATGAAGCCAACGTCCAGTTTTCCGAGCGCGAAGCACTTCTTTTCCATTCGGCGGGACGGCCTGGCAAGATCGAGATCGTGGCCACCAAGCCGATGGCGACGCAGCGCGACCTGAGCCTGGCCTATTCGCCCGGCGTCGCGGTTCCGGTGCGGGCCATCGCCGAGGATCCGGCGACCGCATATGACTATACCGCCAAGGGAAATCTGGTCGCGGTGATCTCCAACGGCACGGCGATCCTGGGCCTCGGCAACCTGGGGGCGCTGGCGTCGAAGCCGGTGATGGAGGGCAAGGCGGTCCTGTTCAAACGCTTTGCCGACGTCGATTCGATCGACATCGAGGTCGCGACCGAGGATCCCGAAGCCTTTATCAATGCGGTGGCGCTGCTCGAACCGACGTTCGGCGGGATCAACCTCGAGGATATCAAGGCACCCGAGTGCTTCATCATCGAACAGGCGCTGAAGGAACGGATGAACATTCCGGTCATGCACGACGACCAGCATGGCACCGCGATTATCACCGCAGCCGGCCTGATCAACGCCGTGATGCTGACCGGCCGCAAGATGAACGAGATAAAGGTGGTCGTGAATGGCGCAGGCGCAGCGGCGATCGCCTGCACCGAACTGATCAAGGCGATGGGCGTCCGCCATGACAACGTCATCATGTGCGACCGTTCCGGCGTCATCTACCAGGGCCGCACCGACGGCATGGACCAGTGGAAATCGGCGCACGCGGCGAAGACCGAGGCGCGGACGCTGGAGGAAGCGCTTGTCGGTGCCGACATTTTCCTGGGCCTGTCGGCAAAGGACGCGCTGACACCGGCGTTTCTGACGAAGATGGCCGATCAGCCGATCATCTTTGCGATGGCAAACCCCGACCCTGAAATCACGCCGCCTGCGGCAAAGGCGGTGCGCCCGGACTGTATCGTTGCGACGGGCCGGTCGGACTATCCGAACCAGGTCAACAACGTGCTCGGCTTCCCCTTCATCTTCCGCGGTGCGCTCGATGTGCGTGCGACCGCGATCAACGAAGAGATGAAGATCGCGGCGGCAAATGCGATCGCTGAGCTTGCCCGCCAGCAGGTGCCGGAGGAGGTCGCGGTGGCCTATGGCGGTCGCGCGCAGACGTTCGGTCGCGACTACATTATTCCCGCGCCGTTCGACCCGCGCCTGATGGAGGTCGTTCCCATGGCTGTCGCAAAGGCGGCGATGGATTCGGGCGTTGCGACGCGCCCGATCCTCGACATGGAGGAATATCGCCTCGTCCTGCGCAGCCGCCTCAACCCGACGACATCGGTGCTGGGCCTCGCCTATGAAGGCGCCCGCGCGCACCCCAAACGCGTCGTCTTTGCCGAGGGCGAAGAGGAAGTCGTGCTGCGTGCCGCAATCCAGTTCCGCGATGGCGGTTACGGCATTCCGGTGCTCGTCGGTCGTGACGACGTGCACGAACGGCTGTCCGCGCTCGGCGTCGACAAGCCGGAATTGTTCGAGGTCCACAACAGCCGCAATTCGCCGCTCGTCCCCGCCATGGTCGACAAGCTGTACGAGAGGCTGCAGCGGCGCGGTTACCTTCGCCGCGAGGTCGAGCGGATGGTCAACCAGGACCGCAACGTCTTCGCCGCGCTGCTGCTCAAGATGGGCGAGGCCGATGCGATGATCACCGGCACGACCCGCACCTACGCCCAGTCGCTGCGCGAAGTGCGCCGCGTGCTGGACCCGGCGGAGGGGCGCATTCCGTTCGGTATCCATGTTCTCGTCGGCCAGTCGCATACGGTGTTCATGGCCGACACAACGGTGAACGAACGCCCGACGGCCGAACAGCTTGCCGACATCGCCGAGGGAACAGCCGCAGTTGCGCGCGCGATGGGCCATGAACCGCGCGTCGCGTTCCTCAGCTATTCCACGTTCGGCAATCCGCAGGGGTCGTTTCTGACCAATTTGCGCGACGCCGTAACCGCGCTCGAGGCGCGCAACGTCAGTTTCGAGTTCGAGGGCGAAATGGCGCCCGACGTCGCGCTCAATCCGAAAGTTGCGGCAAGCTATCCGTTCAGCCGCCTGTCCGGCCCCGCGAACGTGTTGATCATGCCGGGGCTGCAATCGGCCAACCTGTCGGCGAAGCTCCTACGCGAACTCGGCGGCGATTCGGTGATCGGCCCGATGCTGATCGGCATGGAAAAGCCGGTGCAGATCGCCACCATGGGCTCAACCGCGAGCGAGCTGGTGACGCTGGCGGTGCTGGCAGCGGGCGGTGTCGCCCGCTGAGCTAAGCCTCAGTTACCGTCTGGATTATCGGTGGACCCGCCACCTTTGCCGACCGACCCGACCTGACCGATATTGCCGAACAGCTCCTGGAAGAAGCTGCGGTTCCGGCCCAGTGTCGGCGTGCTGACCTTGACGGGATGGATCGAGGCAACCTCTTCCAGCCCCTTGCGCTGTACGCCGGTCACGTTTCCGGCGGGGTCGAATCGGACATGCAGGATGGTCTGGGCCGAAGGCCTGGGATTGCGGAATGCCCACTGCTTGGTTTCGCGCGAGACATAATACCAGTCGCTGGCATCGAACTGCCCGGCAAAACTCGGGCGGCCGAGTGTGCCCTGCACCGATGCCTTGTTATCGACGCCCGCCTTGATCCCGGCGGCGAGCTGCTGGTCGATGACGAAGCCCTGGCGGCCCGGCACGCGCGCGCAACCGGCGGCGAGGGTGCTTGCGATGATGACGGTAAGGGTAAGCGGGATACGACGGTGCATGAATGACATCCGTTGCACGGGCATGATTGCAACCGCGCGGGATCGCCTCAATATGCGGCGATGATGACCACGGCAAGCAAAGAGCGGACCCCCGGCCTATTCGCACGGCTGTTCGGTGCCCGACCCGACGATCGCAGTGCGCTTTATGCCGCTGTCGTCGCCGCGGCGCGGCGCCCCGAATATTACGCCACCTATGGTGTGCCCGACACGACCGACGGGCGGTTCGACATGGTCGCACTTGTCCTGTCGCTGGTGCTGCTGCGCCTGGAACGCGAAAAGGCCGACCATGATTCGGTACGCCTGACAGAGCGTTTCATCGCCGACATGGATGGTCAGATCCGTGAAATCGGCTTCGGCGACCTTGTCGTCGGCAAGCAGGTCGGCGGAATCATGGCTGTCCTTGGTGGGCGACTGGGTGCGTATCGCAAGGCCGTCGATGCCGAGACGCTGACGCGGACATTGTGGCGGAACAGTCCCCCCGCCGAACCGGCGCTTGGCGATGCGGTGCGCCGGATCACGCAATTGAAGGCGCGGATCGACACGATACCGCTCGACGCACTGCTGGCCGGGGACATCGCGTGACACCCGAGTTCAGCCGACGTTACGCGCTCGATTCGATCGGGAGCGCGCCACGCGACGTTTCGATCGAGGCCACCGAGAGCGAACGTGCAGCGCTGGCCCGTCGTTTCGACCTTGTTTCGCTCGGGTCGCTGAAAGCGACGGCGGTGTTGCACACCGTTGCCAGCGGGGTCGAGGCACGTGGTGCGATCCGTGCGACGGTCATCCAGTCCTGCGTGGTCGGCGGTGATCCCGTTGCGGCCACGATCAATGAACCGTTTGCGCTGCGTTTCCTCATCGATGCGCCGGTTGCGGGCGGTGACGATGAGGAGGGCATGGAACTCAGCGATACGGACTGCGACATCCTGCCGCTGGAGGATGGTGCCGTGGATTTGGGTGAGGCTGCTGCGCAAACGCTGGGCCTTGCCCTCGATCCGTTCCCGCGCAGCCCCGAATCCCGCGCTGACGAAGAGCGCGTATGGAAGGCGGGCGAGGAACGCGGGGCGTTTGCGGGGCTGAAAGGACTTCTCGGTGGTTAAGAACCAAGTCGTTCTCTGAGCGTCAGCGAAGAGCCCCTTCGAGCGAAGCGAGAAGCATCACCAAACCTCGCTAACGCTCGGCAGGGCTCTTCGCTGACGCTCAGAGAAGATTAAAACGGAACGTCGTCGTCCAGGTCGGCATCGAAAGCACTCGGACGGCTTGCCGGACGCGCGCCACCACCGCCGCCGAAATTACCACCCCCGGAGCTTCTGGGGGCCTCGTCCCGGCTGCCCCAGTCGTCACCGCCGCCGCGCGATGCACCACCGCCGCCTTCGCGACCGTCGAGCAGCACCATCGACGAGTTGAAATTCCGCAGGACGACATCGGTCGTGTACCGGTCGTTGCCGTCCTTGTCCTGCCACTTGCGAGTTTCGAGCTGGCCTTCGAGGTAAACCTTCGATCCCTTTTTCAGATATTGTTCGGCGACACGCGCCAGCCCTTCCGAAAAGATCGAGACGTTATGCCACTCGGTCTTGTCCTTGCGGTCGCCGGAGTTCTTGTCTTTCCAGCTTTCCGACGTTGCGACGCTGAACGATACGACCTTGCCGCCGTTCTGGAACGACCGCGATTCCGGATCCTTGCCCAGATTGCCGACGAGAATGACCTTGTTGACGCTGCCTGCCACCGGGCTCTCCGTAAAACTGATTTGGTAAGGCTAAACCTGAATCGATGGCGCTTGTCGAGAGTGGATTGGGTTCACGCAGAGGCGCGGAGACGCTGATCATCCGTGTTTCGTCATTCCCGCGAAAGCGGGAACCTAACTCTTGTCATGCAAGTGGGAGTTGGGTTCCCGCTTTCGCGGGAATGACGCCGGAGGTGCTCCTCCTCAGCGTCTCAGCGCGAACCCAATCCTAAAGCCCGAGCGCGACCGCCGACCAATAGGTGATCCCTGCCGCCACATAGGCGAGCGCGAACAGGTAGAGCAGCATGAAGCCGGGCCATTTCCAGCCGTTCGTCTCTCGCCGGACGACGGCGATGGTGGAAATACACTGCGGCGCGAAGACGAACCACGCGAGGAACGCGAGCGCGGTGGCAAGGCTCCACTTGCCGCGCAGCGATTGCGCGAGCGAATTGTCGCGCTGTGTTTCATCGGGATTGTCGATCGCATTGACGGTGGCGAGTGCCGACACGGCGACTTCGCGCGCGGCCATCGCGGGGATCAGCGCCAGCGCGATGTCGCGGTCGAATCCGATCGGCTTGACCACCACCGCAAGGCCGTCGGCGATCCGTCCGGCGATCGAATGATCGATCTGGCTCGCCGGACTGCCGTCGGGCACGCGCGGAAAGCTGAGCAGCACCCACAGCACGACCGTCGTGAACAGGATGATCGTGCCCGCGCGCTTCAGGAAGGCCATGGCGCGCTGCCACAGCCCCAGCGCCAGGTCGCGCGGCGCGGGCCATTGGTATTTGGGCATTTCCATCATGAAGCCCTGGGCTTTGCCCTTGGTCACCGTCCGTCGCAGCAGCAGAGCCGCAACCAGCGCGCCGATGATGCCCGCGAGATAGAGCACGAACAGCACGACACCCTGCAAACCGATGCCGGGAGCAAGACTTGTCGGTGGAATGAACGCCGCGATGATCACGGCATAGACCGGAAGGCGCGCCGAACAGGTCATCAGCGGTGCGATCAGGATCGTCGTCAGCCGGTCTTTCGGATCCTCGATCGTCCGCGTCGCCATGATGCCGGGAATGGCGCAGGCAAAGCTCGACAGCAACGGGATGAACGCCCGGCCCGACAGACCGACCGATGACATCAACCGGTCCATCAGGAACGCGGCACGAACCATGTATCCGCTCGCCTCCAGCACCAGAATGAACGCGAACAGGATGACGATCTGCGGCAGGAAAACGACGACTGCGCCGACCCCGGCGATTATGCCATCGGCGAGCAGCGAGCGCAGCAGCGTGTCGGGCATAGACGCCTTGACGCCATCCTTCAGGCTGCCGATCCAGCCGTCGATCATGTCCTGCGGCACCGCGGCGAGCGTAAACACAGCCTGGAACATGACGAACATCAGCACCGCAAGGATGATCGGCCCGGCGATCGGGTGCAACACGACCTTGTCGATACTCTCCGTAAAGCGCCGCGCCGTGCCGGTCTCCACCGTCACGCTTTTGGCGATGCGGCGCGCATGGCGCTGGCGTTCGGTGAGCGTGGTTTCGTTCAGCGTGACATGCGGCTTGTCGGGGGCGCCGGTCAGCACAGTGTCCAACGCCGCTTTCAATTCGATCAGACCACGCTTGCGCACAGCGACGGTCGGAATGACCGGCACGCCCAGCGTCTGTGCCAGCGCAGGCACGTCGATGGTCAACCCGTCACGCTCGGCAAGGTCGAACATGTTGAGCGCAACGACGACCGGCCGCCCCAGCGCGATCAACTCAATTGCGAAGCGCAGGTGGTTGTCGAGGTTGGCCGCATCCACGACGACCACCAGCACCGAAGGGGTGCGTTCGCCCTCCTGCTGGCCCAATATCGTGTCGCGCGTGACGCGTTCGTCGGGAGAGGACGGCGTCAGGCTGTAGGTGCCCGGCAGATCGACCAGTTCGATCGTCCGCCCGTCCGGCATGACCAGCCGCCCGGCATGACGCTCGACAGTGACACCGGGATAATTGCCGACCTTTTGCCGCGCGCCGGTCAACGCATTGAACAGTGCCGATTTGCCTGCGTTCGGATTACCGACCAGTGCAACCATCGGCGGTTCGGTCGCGATAATCCTTGTCTCCGCGTTCACAGGACGGGATCGACAGAAATTGCGGCTGCGTGCGCGCGGCGGATGGCGACGGTCATACGGCCGATGCGGACTGCCAGCGGATCGCGCGCGATCAGACCGGCGCCGTGCAGCGGTTCGACGGCGACGCCTTCGTCGAAACCCAGCTCGCGCAGCCGCCGTCCATCGCGCTCGGTCATCGACGGCCAGTCGATGGCGCTGATGGTGGCTTCCTGATCGAAGGGGAGGTCTGCGAGTGTCACTTGCGAGCGATTATCAGTATCGTCTGGCGATTGCCAGTGGGCAAGGGTCGAATTGCCCACCCATGTGCGCTAGTACCCGAACGTGACACGTTACGACCGGCGTACCCGCGGACTCGCCGCAATCCTTGCCGCAGTGGCCGGCTATGTCGATGCGACCGGCTTTCTGGCGTCCAAGGGGTTTTTCGTTTCGTTCATGAGCGGCAATTCGACCCGGCTGGCGGTCGGTGCCGTGGACCATGTCGCCGATGCCGCCGCCGCCCTGGCATTGATCGCAATTTTCGTCATTGGCGTGATTGTCGGATCGCTGGTCGGGCGGCGGGCGGGCCGGCATCATCGGTCGAGCGTCATCGCACTGGTTGCGGTCGCACTTGCGGGCGCAGCCTTGCTGGGGATCGATGGGCAATTGCTATCGGCCCTTGGACTAACCGCGTTCGCGATGGGCGCGGAAAATGCGATCTTCGAAACGGATGGCGAGGTGCAGATCGGCCTGACCTATATGACCGGAACATTGGTCAAGCTGGGGCAGCGCGTCGCGACCGCACTTTCGGGCGGCGATCGCTGGGCGTGGGTTCCCTATGGCTTGCTGTGGCTCGGGCTGGTCGGGGGCGCGGTCATCGGTGCAACGCTGTTCCCGATGTTCGGGCTGGCGGGCCTGTGGATACCGGCGGGCCTTCTGGTCGGACTTGTTTTCATGATCCGTCGCTTCGGACTTGACGCTGCGGGTCAGACCGCAGGGTAGCGCAATCGTCCGAGAAAGCGCCCCAGGCTCAGGCGTTCTGGGGCGGAATGCGAAAACCGCGCCTTGGCCTTTTCGAAGCGCATGATGCCGTCGATCCGGCGCGACAGGAAGGCGCGTGTGTCTGCACGGTCTTCGCTTTCATCGGACAGCATCGCCATCACGGTCGCGGCATAGACCCCGCCGAGGATCGCGCGCTTTGTATAATGGTTGTAATCGGTCGCGGTGTCGCCGGCGGCATTCCACATCTCGTCCGCAGCGCGCCAGTTGAGCCTGACGGCACGCACTAGGTTCTGGGGCAGGGCTAGAACAGCGAGTGCGCGACGCAGCGCTTCGATGTCCTTCGCGACAAGGTCGAGCCGCGCCTGAACGAGCGCGGTGATTCGGTCGCGGATTTTCATTGCGGTCAATTGGTCGAGTGAGAGCTGCGCCAGCATCGCGGTGTCGATATGCGCGAACCAGGCGTCGATCATGTCGACGGCGCCGCCCGGAAACGCGAGGTGTGCTATTGCGAGATCAATGCCTTTCGCAAATGCGGCGCGTTCAAGCGCAACAGGCGTCCAGCCGTCGAACGCCGCGTGTTGCGGCAATTCCGCCGCGAGCGTTTCGCACATATCGTCGAGTGTCGGCTCGCTGCTCATCGCCATCCTGTCGTCAACCTAAAGTGACAGGCATGAATTGGGGTGTTACGTCGGCGGCGTCAACGGCGTGCAGGGGCGCGTCTTTATTGCTGGAGGGGCCGATTATGGCAAAATTCTTTGGAAATCTGAACGCGGTGGTCGCAACGGGCGTCGCCCTGATGCTTGTCCTGTTGTTCTGGAGCGGATCGGCCGGGAACACGATCGGTTGGATGACATTCCTCCATGTCATTTCGGGCGTCATGTGGATCGGCCTGCTTTATTATTTCAACTTCGTACAAATTCCGACCATGCCGAAAGTGCCGGCGGAACTGAAACCTGGAGTTTCGAAATACATCGCCCCGTCGGCATTGTTCTGGTTCCGCTATGGTGCGTTGTCGACGGTAGTAACGGGGCTCCTGGTCGCGTTCCTGAAAGGCTATCTGCATGAGGCCTTTACGCTGCAGGAGGGCTTCCGCCTGATCGGCATCGGCATGTGGCTCGCGCTGATCATGGCATTCAACGTCTGGTTCGTGATCTGGCCGAACCAGAAAAAGGCCCTCGGCATTGTCGAGGTCGATGCCGACACCAAGGCAAAGGCGGCGACGACTGCAATGATTTTCAGCCGGACCAACACGCTGCTGTCGATACCCATGCTGTTTGCGATGGTGCTGCAGAATCTTGGCGGCGCGCTCTAATCGATGTTCTTCGGGTCGG
>JBDUBD010000133.1:0-5727 GCA_040004295.1 Sphingomonadales bacterium
AGCAGAAGCCTTCCAAGCTTACGACGAGGGTTCGATTCCCTTCACCCGCTCCAGCGCGTTTTGGCAAAAAATAGCGGCGCTATTTTCACGCGAAACGCGCTCGGCCGGCCTCGCGAAGCGGAGGACCGACGGCATGGCTTTGCCATGCCGGGCCGTTTAGATTTCCGATTTCTCCACTCGCACCAATACCGCATCCACCTGAACCTGCGCACCCGCCGTCGCATTCAGTTCCGCCACCACCCCGTCGAACGGCGCGGTCAGTGAATGCTCCATCTTCATCGCTTCCAGCGTGAGGAGCTTCTGCCCTGCGGTCACAGCGTCGCCCGCCGCGACATCGACCGCGATGATCCGGCCGGGCATGGGGGAGAGGATGGTGCCGTCGCTGACGCTGCCCCCCGCAGAGCCGCGTGGCGTGTCGAGCCGGAAGCTGCGGGCGAACCCTTCGACAAACGACAGCACCTCCGGAACCGGTTCCGCATTCTCGACCTCGTCCAGCGCGACGACATGGACCTCTCCGCTGTCGTCGGTCAGGCGGGCGATACCGAGCGGTGGCGCATTCAGGCGAAAGCCGAGGGCGGCGCTGCCGGGACCGTCGCCGAGCGACCCGCACAGAAGCGCCGCTGCCTCTACCAGTTCATCCTCTTCGGGTTCGGGGGGCTGCGTGAGCGCGTCGCCGACACGTGCGATCAGGCCGGTATCGACGTCGCCTGAAACGAAGCCTGCATCATCGGCCAGCCGCCCGAGAAAACCGGCGTTGGTCTTGACCGGCCACACCTCGGTGCCGTCGATGGCATCGCGCAATGCCTGGCGGGCAGCTTCGCGCGTTGCATCGTGGACCACGATCTTGGCGATCATCGGATCGTAGAAGGGAGAGACCTCGCCACCCTCCTCGACGCCCGTTTCGATGCGGGCCTCGTCCGGGAATTGCAGGTGATCGAGCGGCCCGATCGACGGGAGAAAGCCGGTCGCCGGATTTTCCGCATACAGCCGCGCTTCCATTGCCCAGCCGTTGATGCTCAGCTCATCTTGCCGCTTGGGCAACACCTCCCCGCTCGCCACGCGCAACTGCCATTCGACCAGATCGACGCCGGTGATTTCCTCGGTCACGGGATGTTCGACCTGGAGCCGCGTGTTCATTTCCATGAACCAGATGCGGTCGGCGCGCAGGCCTTGGCTGGCGTCGGCGATGAACTCGATCGTCCCCGCGCCAACATAATCGACGGCCTTTGCTGCCTTCACCGCCGCCGCGCAGAGTTGCTCGCGCGTGGCTTCGTCCATACCCGGTGCGGGCGCTTCCTCGATCACTTTCTGGTGGCGGCGTTGCAGCGAACAGTCGCGTTCGAACAGGTGGACGATGTTGCCGTGGGTGTCGCCGAACACCTGCACCTCGATATGGCGCGGAGACAGGATGTATTTCTCGATCAGGACATGCGCGTTGCCGAACGATGCCGTCGCTTCGCGCTGGCAACTGGCGAGCGCGTCTATGAAATCTCCCGCCGCATCGACCTTGCGCATCCCCTTGCCGCCGCCACCCGCGACCGCCTTGATCAGCACGGGGTAGCCGATCTCTGCGGCGCGTTCGGCGAGGAAAGCGGGATCCTGATCATCGCCCATATAGCCGGGAGTTACGGGCACACCCGCCGCCGCCATCAACTTTTTCGCAGCATCCTTCAGACCCATCGCGGTGATGCTCGACGGGTTCGGCCCGACCCAGACCAGCCCCGCGTCGATCACCGCCTGCGCGAATTCGGCGTTCTCACTGAGGAAACCATAGCCGGGATGGATCGCCTCCGCGCCGGTCACCTTGGCTGCGGCGATGATCTTGTCCCCGACCAGATAGCTTTCGCGTACCGGCGACGCCCCGATATGCACCGCCTCGTCCGCCTGCCGCACATGCAGCGCCTTGGCATCGGCATCCGAATAGACCGCAACCGTGCGAATGCCCATCGCCCGCGCCGTGCGGATGATCCGGCAGGCGATCTCGCCACGGTTGGCGATGAGGAGGGAGGTGATCATCGATTAAGCGCCTTTTGAGATCGGCGCTAAAATCATTGAGGTGTCGGCTTCCCCCTGCACTTCTTCCAATGCAACTGTTTCACGATCAGTCATCAAAAGATCAGGCTGCGAAAAGGTTTTAAGCGCCTCAATCACGTCAACAGCTGGAAATTCTCGACGCTCGGCGAGCATTCGGCATATCTCCCGGTCAACCGGTCGTGGGAGCAAAACCTCCTTTGGGACTTGAGCATCTGCGGCAATAAACGCCTGAACGACGCGCCAAGCTTCGTAGAAGGTCTGCATGAAATCAGCGTCGTGATGCAGCGGACAAATTACGAGTCCACGTCCATGGTCAATTCTAACCTTGTCACTTTTGCCTTGCTTCGTTGGTACAATGCCCACCCGCAAGCCGGCAGCACCCTCAAGTTGAGCAGGATTAATCTTAACGGACGCGCCAACCCATCGCTGGCTTTGAGTCGATCCCAAAAACAAGTCCGCCTTCCAAAGCCCTCTCATTGACCACGGCAAAGCCATGCGCGTGGTGGGGCGTTTGAAGGCGGCGGCAATTGTGTTCAACCTACGACGTAAGAATGGAGGCTGCCCCTGATTGCCACTGAGTGTGCGAGAGTCGTCCGTTAAAATGCCTTTAGCCGTGTCAATCAGTTGAATTGATCCGGTCTTCTCAACCCCGAAAAGAATCGATGAGGGTTTTGGCGGCTTAATATTGCATAGCTTTAGCGCATCTTCGACGCGCTCCATAACCCGCGCATCGTTTTGATTGAGGGCTTCATGTACCGCATATTCGAAACAAATCCCGACATCGCCATCGCCCGGGCGATAGAGGCGAGGAACCATTTTCAGTTTGATGTTCTCGTAGCCGCCAGCTTCCAATACAACATCAGCCTTCAGCGCATACAACACGCCAGTCAAAATGGGTCGAATCACAGCAGTTAATGCCAAGACATCATCGCCAACTTGGTTAAGTTGCTTTTCTCGCCGAACCTCAATCGCCATTTTGTATCCTCACATCCTGAACACCCCGAACCGGGGCGCCTCGTCAATCGGCGCATTCAGCGTCGCCGCGAACGCCAGCCCCAGCACATCCCTTGTCTGCGCCGGGTCGACGATCCCGTCGTCCCACAGGCGCGCGGTCGCGTAGTACGGGTTGCCTTCGTCCTCGTATTTCTGGCGGATCGGTCCCTTGAACGCTTCGGCCTCGTCGGGCGTCCACGTCTCCGCATCGCGGTGCACCGTCGCCAGCACGCTCGCCGCCTGTTCGCCGCCCATCACACTGATCCGCGCGTTGGGCCAGGTGAAGAGGAAGCGTGGGCCGTAAGCCCGCCCGCACATGCCGTAATTACCTGCACCGAAGCTGCCGCCGATCAGCACGGTGACCTTGGGCACGCTCGCGGTCGCGACCGCCGTCACCAGCTTCGCGCCGTGCTTGGCGATCCCCTCTGCCTCGTACTTCCCGCCAACCATGAAGCCCGAGATATTCTGAAGGAACAGCAGGGGTATTCGCCGCTGGCAGGCGAGTTCGATGAAGTGTGCGCCCTTTTGCGCGCTTTCGCTGAACAGCACGCCGTTGTTGGCGAGGATCGCGACCGGCATGCCCCAGATATGCGCAAAGCCGCAGACCAGGCTGCTGCCGTAAAGCGCCTTGAACTCGTGAAATTCGCTGCCGTCGACGATCCGCGCGATTACCTCATGCACGTCGTACGGCGCCCGGACGTCGTCGGGGATGATGCCGTAAAGCTCCTCCGCATCGAATTTCGGCGGGCGCGGTGCTCGCAAATTCAAACCCGATTGGCTGAGCCTGTCGGAGCCTTGCCCTCCTGCGCCGCCGCCCGAAGAAGGGCAGCCCTTCGACAGGCTCAGGGATGCGGGAAAGGTCGAGACGATGTCGCGCACGATCGTCAGCGCGTGTTCGTCGTTCTCCGCGACATGATCGACCACGCCCGATTTGCGCCCGTGCGTGTCCGCGCCGCCCAATTCCTCTGCGCTGATGACCTCTCCGGTTGCGGCCTTCACCAGCGGCGGCCCCGCGAGGAAGATCGTCCCCTGCCCGCGCACGATAATGGTCTCATCCGACATCGCGGGCACATAGGCGCCGCCCGCGGTGCAACTGCCCATGACACAGGCGATCTGTGGGATCTGCTTCGCCGACATGTTCGCCTGGTTGAAGAAGATGCGCCCGAAATGCTCGCGGTCGGGAAACACCTCCGCCTGGTTGGGCAGGTTCGCGCCGCCGCTATCGACCAGGTAGATGCACGGCAGGTGGTTTTCGGTCGCAATCTCCTGCGCGCGCAGGTGCTTCTTGACCGTCATCGGGTAATAAGTGCCGCCCTTCACCGTCGCGTCATTGGCGACGATCATGCACTGCCGCCCCGACACGCGGCCTATGCCCGCGATGACGCCGGCACCGGGGATATCCTCTCCGTACAGACCGTTCGCCGCGAGCTGGCCGATCTCGAGAAACGGGGCGCCGGGGTCGAGTAGCCGTTCGACCCGCTCGCGCGGGAGGAGTTTGCCGCGTGACGTGTGCCGCTCGCGCGACTTCTCGTTGCCGCCGAGGGCAGCGGTGGCGACCTTTTCCCAGAGTTCGTGCCGCAGCGCACGGTTGTGCGCGGCGTTGGCGCGAAAGCTGTCGCTGTCGGGGTTGAGCGCGGTGGTGAGGACGGGGGCGGTCATAGCCCCTCTCCCCTTGCGGGAGAGGGCGGACACGCGCGCAGCGCGGCCGGGTGAGGGGTAGCGGTCGCCCAGCGACCGCGCGAGGCGAAGCCTCGCCCCCCTCTCCAAGCTGCGCTAGCGGGCAAGCCCGCAAGCTTCGCTATCCTCCCCCGCAAGGGGGGAGGAGCATAGGCGGACGTCACGCCCCAGCCCCGATCAATTCACGCCCAATGAGCATCCGCCTGATCTCGTTCGTCCCCGCGCCGATGTCGAGCAGCTTGGCATCGCGATAGAACCGCTCGACCGGCCAGTCCTTCGTGTACCCCGCGCCGCCAAGCGCCTGCACCGCTTCGTTCGCGACCTTCACCGCGTTCTCGCTCGCCAGCAGGATCGCGCCCGCCGCGTCGAACCGCGTCGTCCGCCCCGCATCGCAACTCTTGGCAACCGCATAGACATAGGCCCGCGCGGAATTGAGCGCGACGTACATGTCGGCGACCTTGCCCTGCATCAGCTGGAACGCGCCGATGGGCTTGCCGAACTGCTTGCGCTCGCGAAGGTAGGGCAGGACGACATCGAGGCACGCCTGCATGATGCCGAGCTGGATACCGGCGAGCACGGTGCGCTCGTAGTCGAGGCCCGACATCAGGATGCCAACGCCGCCGTTCACCGCACCCATCACGTTCTCGTCGGGGACGAAGCAATCGTCGAACACCAGCTCGGCGGTTGGCGAGCCGCGCATGCCCATCTTGTCGAGTTTCTGGCCGATCGAGAAACCGGCCATGTCCTTTTCGATCAGGAACGTCGTGATGCCGCGCGAACCGTCACCCGTCTTGGCATACACAACGAGCGTGTCGGCATATTCGGCATTGGTGATCCAGAACTTGGTGCCGTTCAAAACATAGCCGTTATCGGTCTTTTCGGCGCGCAATTTCATCGAAACCACGTCGCTGCCCGCGCCCGATTCGCTCATCGCCAGGCTGCCGACGTGTTCGCCCGAGATCAGCTTGGGCAGGTATTTCGCCTTTTGCTCGGGGCTCGCCCAGCGGCGGATCTGGTTGACGC
>JBDUBD010000049.1:0-19178 GCA_040004295.1 Sphingomonadales bacterium
ACGGGCGCGTCGCGCTGCTTGCACGGGCAAACCAGCCCGTGCCGCGCAGCGCTCCTTCCCGCCGAACGTCACAGGGCAATCACAGCCATTGTTCTGATTGAGTTTGGACCCTGACTTCTGCCAACGGTCGTCCTAGGCGTATCGGACGTCGTCAACATCGGGCCGGGACCAGTTATGTTTCGCATAATATTCGCCTTGGCGATCGTGATCGCGACCGCCGCGCTCGTCGCCTTCGCACCCGTCGGGGTACCGATCGTCGTGCTGATCGGCGGCATCTGTGCGGTTGCGGTGGTGGCGTTCGGCCCGGTTCGCGATTCCATGGTCAAGGCACCGGCCGCCCAGCCTGCGCGCGACCAGACGGTCGCATCTGTCATCGAATCGATCACCGAGCCGGTGCTTCTCGTCGAAGACGGGCGTGTTCGCGTCGCCAATACCGGGGCACGCGTGCTACTCGGGGCACACGTTGTGGGGGAGGACGTGCGCCTCGCCATTCGCCATCCCGCCGCTGCCGAACGCTTGACCACGACCGCCCCCGATGGCGCGATCGAACTCGTCGGCCTCGGTGGTGGCGACCAGCGCGTGTTGATGCAGGTATCGACGCTGGCACCGGGACGGCGGCTGATCCACCTGATCGACCGGACGACCAACTTTGCGGCGGAACGCGCACGCGTCGATTTCGTCGCGAACTCCAGCCACGAACTGCGTACGCCGCTGGCCGCCATCATCGGGTTCATCGAGACGCTCGACGATGAGGATGCCGGCGCCGATGCGGAAGTGCGACAACGTTTCCTGGCTGTGATGATGAAGGAAGCGCGGCGCATGCAGCGCCTGATCGACGACTTGATCTCGCTGTCGCGCATCGAGGCGGAGAAATACAGCCTGCCCGCAACGCCGGTCGACCTGCGCGATCTGGTGCGCGAGGTCGCGGCCGAGATCCGCGATGGCGCAGGGGACGCTCCACGCAATATCGCGCTGGATTTTGCCGATGACCTACCCCCGATTGCAGGGGATCGGTCGCAATTGTCGCAAATCGTCCACAACCTTGTCGGCAACGCGCTGAAATACGGTCGCCCGGGCGAGCCGGTCACGATCCAGCTGCATTCGCTGAGTGCGTCGCTGCTGCGCATGTCGGTGATCGACAAGGGCGAGGGCATTCCGGCGGCGCACCTGCCCCGTCTGACCGAACGATTCTATCGCGTGGACCCCAGCCGCAGCCGCAACATGGGTGGGACGGGCCTGGGCCTTGCCATCGTGAAGCACATTGTCGAGCGCCACCGCGGTAGGCTGGAAATCACCAGCACGGTCGGCACCGGCACGAATGTTTCGGTATTTTTGCCCACCACCGCACAGGCCGGTGTCACAGAAGTGTCACATCACTGAAACAAACTTGGCGCGAATCGTTGCTAGCGACTTTTTGCCGGGCCTACCGCTGATCGGCGCCGGGGAGATCGACATCCATGTTCCGCGTTGGAGCGCTTGCGCTCATCGCCTCTCTTGCGCTTTCGGGCTGCGATGCATTGGGCGACGCGGGTAGTCGTGACCAGATTCGCGTCGTGGGATCCTCGACGGTCTATCCGTTCTCGACCTCGGTCGCCGAACAATTCCGGAACAAGAACCCGCAGTTCAAATCGCCGATCATCGAATCGACGGGCACTGGCGCAGGCATGAAATTGTTCTGCGCAGGCCTTGGTGCACGCTATCCCGATGTCGCCAATGCCTCGCGCCAGATCAAGGCCAGCGAATATGAAAGCTGCCGGAAGAACGGCGTGAAGGACATCGTCGAAATCCAGATCGGCCTGGACGGTGTAGCCTTTGCCGAATCGGTAAAGGGCATGAAGCTGCCACTGACGATTGCCGACATCTACCGCGCGCTGGCGGCCAAGCCGTTCGGCAAAGCGCAGACGGCGAAGACCTGGAAAGACATCAACCCCGCGCTGCCCGCCGAGCCGATCCGTGTCTACGGTCCGCCATCGACTTCGGGGACGCGCGACGCGCTGGCCGAACTCATCATGACGCGCGGCTGCGACAGCGACGATGCCATGCGGGCGCTGAAAGAAAGCGATCCCGACGCCCACAAGAAAATCTGCACGACCGTACGCGAGGACGGCGCCTATATCGATGCGGGCGAGAACGACAATCTGATCGCGCAAAAGCTGTCCGCCGACCCGAAAGCGATCGGCATTTTCGGCTTCGGATCGGTCGAGGAGAACGCGGACAAGCTGTCGGCCAATACCGTCAACGGGGTCACGCCGACCTATGCGACGATCTCCGACTTCTCCTACCCCGGTGCGAGACCGCTCTACATCTATGTCAAGAAACAGCACATCAGGGCGATCGCCGGGTTGAAGGAATTCGTCGGCGAATTCGCTAGCGCCTGGGGCGCAGACGGCTATCTGAAACGGCGCGGCATGGTGATCGCACCCGCGAACGTCCAGGCTGAATCGGCCCGGATCGTGGCCAATATGACGCCGCTCGATCCGGCGACACTCAAATGATCGGGATCTAGGCCGGTGTCATCGTCGATCCTTTTCCTGCTGGCTTTCGGGCTGGCGTTGCTGGGCTGGCTGCTTGCACGCGGACGCGCGATGGCATTCGCAAAACCAACGACCGCTGCAAACCGTCCGCATTCGCTTGCCGGATATCACGCGGCGTACGTCGCGTTGTGGATCGCCCTGCCCGCCCTGCTCTTTGCAAGCATCTGGTCCGGTTTGATGCCACGCCTTGTCAATGCCGAAGTGCTGTCGTCGCCTGCGGCGGTATCGCTGAGCAGTGATACACTCGAGCGCAACGCCATCCTGGCGGAGGCGCGCGCGCTGGCTTCCGGCCAGGCCAAGGTGGCATTTAATCCTGTCGCCGAAACGCTGGCGCCATCGGTTAGCGCGGCGCGCTGGCATTTCGGGCTGATCGGCCTGGCCTTGACCGGGGTACTCGGCTTTGCCGGTGGCGCGTTCGCGCTGCGCCGTGTGACCCCGACATTCCGGGCGCGGACGTCGGTCGAAAAGATCGTGACGCTGGTGCTGTTGTCGGCGTCGCTGATCGCGATCCTGACGACGATCGGCATCGTCGCGTCGCTGCTCTACGAATCCATCCGCTTCTTCGGCATGGTCGCCCCTACCGACTTCCTGTTCGGCCTGCGCTGGAGCCCGCAGGCGGCGGGCAGCGGCGACATGACGGCGCTCGGTGCGCTGCCGCTGTTCTGGGGCACGATCTTCATCGGCGCGATCATCGCGATGGTCGTCGCGATACCGCTCGGCCTGATGAGTGCAATCTACCTGACGCAATATGCCAGTCCAACGTTGCGACGCTGGATGAAGCCGCTGCTTGAAATTCTCGCGGGCGTACCGACCGTCGTCTATGGCTATTTCGCCGCGCTGACGGTGGCCCCCGCCATCCGCAGTTTCGCCGACACGATCGGCATTCCCGGTGCGAGTTCGGAAAGCGCGCTGGCAGCGGGACTGGTGATGGGCATCATGATCATCCCGTTCGTGTCGTCGATGGCCGACGACTCGCTCGCCGCCGTGCCGCAATCCATGCGCGACGGCAGCCTGGCGATGGGGGCCACGAAGTCAGAAACCATCCGCCGCGTTCTCGTTCCGGCCGCGCTCCCCGGCATCGTCGGCGGCGTACTCCTCGCGGTCAGCCGCGCGATCGGGGAGACCATGATCGTCGTGATGGCGGCGGGGCTTGCCGCCAACCTGACCGCCAATCCGTTTTCCAGCGTCACCACCGTTACGACGCAGATCGTGCAATTGCTGACCGGCGACCAGGAATTCGACAGCGCCAAGACGCTGGCGGCGTTCGCGCTGGGCCTCGTCCTGTTCATCGTGACGCTGGTGCTCAACATCGTCGCACTGGCGGTCGTCAAACGATACCGGGAGGCCTATGACTGACCCGACGACACCCCGGCCCGGTGCGGCGGCGCGGATGCCGACCGACTGGAAAGATCCGGCGATGACGCGGCGGATCAAGCGCCGCTATGCCTCCGAAACGCGTTTCCGGTTGCTCGGCATGGGTGCGATCCTGCTTTCGGCGGGGTTCCTCGCCTATCTGATTATCACGATGGCGTGGAACGGCATCGGCGGGTTCAGCCGCACCGAAGTGAGTGTGCCGGTCGACTTCCCCGCCCTTTCGCTGCCGCTGACCCCTGCCATCGTGAAGGCCGATCCGGACACGGTGCTGTCGAAGGTCGATCTGGAAAAGGCGACGGCCCGTGCGGCGGAGGCTGCGTTCGGAAAATCCGGCCCGCTGGCGATTTCCGAAAGCGGCTGGCTGGTCATGCGCGACGCGATCAAGGACGATCCGTCGATCCTGACCCGCACCGAAACGCTGTCGATCCCCGCCGTCGCCGGTGTGGCGCTGGCGCAGAAAGGCGAAGGCGATCCGAAGTCGCAGGCGATCTATGCCGAACTGAACAAAAAGGGCGTGCTGACCTACAGCTTCAATCCGTCATTCCTGAGCGGAAGCGACGCGACCGATCCGACGCAGGCCGGTATCTGGGGCGCGTTCAAGGGGTCGCTGCTGACGATGCTCGTCACGCTGATGCTCGCCTTCCCCGTGGGCGTGCTGTCGGCGATCTACCTCGAGGAATATGCGCCGCGAAACCGGTGGACCGACCTGATCGAGGTGTCGATCAACAACCTCGCGGCGGTGCCATCGATCATCTTCGGTCTGCTGGGACTCGCGGTGTTCCTGAACACGATGAACCTGCCCCGCTCCGCGCCGCTGGTCGGCGGATTGACGCTCGCACTCATGACGATGCCGGTGATCGTTATCGCCGGACGCAACGCGATCAAGGCAGTGCCCCCGTCGATCCGCGATGCGGCACTCGGCATCGGTGCCTCGCCGATCCAGGTCGTCTTCCACCATGTCTTGCCGCTCGCCCTGCCCGGCATCCTCACCGGCACGATCATCGGCATGGCGCGCGCGCTGGGCGAGACGGCGCCGCTGCTGATGATCGGCATGCGCGCTTTCGTCGCGACGCCGCCCGACGGCATCACCGATCCGTCGAGCGTGTTGCCGGTGCAGATATTCCTCTGGTCCGATGAAATCTCGCGCGGCTTCATCGAAAAAACCTCCGCCGCGATCATCGTGCTTCTGGCATTCCTGCTCGCGATGAACGGCCTCGCCATCTACCTCCGCAACAAATTCGAGACACGCTGGTGACAGAGACAACCAAGATGACCGCCCGCAACGTGTCGGTCTGGTACGGCCAGAAAAAGGCCATCGACGGCGTGTCGATCGACGTCGACCAGGAGAACGTCACCGCCTTCATCGGCCCGTCGGGCTGCGGTAAATCGACCTTCCTGCGCACACTCAACCGCATGAACGATACGGTCGCCTCGGCACGGGTCGAGGGCGACATTACACTCGACGGCGAGAACATCTACGCCGCCTCGATGGACGTGGTGCAGTTGCGTGCGCGGGTCGGCATGGTTTTCCAGAAGCCGAACCCCTTCCCCAAGTCGATCTACGAAAACGTCGCCTATGGCCCGCGCATCCATGGCCTTGCGACCGGCAAGGCGGACATGGATGCCATTGTCGAAGGGTCGCTGATGCGGGCCGGCTTGTGGGACGAGGTCAAGGACCGCCTCGACGCCAGCGGCACGGCACTGTCGGGCGGCCAGCAGCAGCGGCTGTGCATCGCACGCGCCATCGCGGTCGACCCCGAAGTCATCCTGATGGACGAGCCCTGCTCGGCACTCGACCCCATCGCGACGGCCAAGATCGAGGAATTGATCCATGCGCTGCGCGGCCGCTATGCAATCGTCATCGTCACGCACAATATGCAACAGGCGGCGCGCGTGTCGCAACGGACGGCGTTCTTCCACCTCGGCACCCTCGTCGAATATGGCGTGACGTCGGACATCTTCACCAATCCGAAGGCAGAACGCACCAAAGATTATATCACCGGAAGGTACGGATAATGGCGATCGGCACCGAACATACGGTCAAGGCGTTCGACGACGAAATCGGCATGCTGCGCGGGCACATCGCCGAAATGGGCGGTCGTGCCGAAGCGGCGATAAAGGGAGCGATGGAAGCACTCGTCCGGCGCGACCTGACGCTCGCGGCAAAGGTCATTGCCGACGACAAGGCCATCGACCGGCTCGAAGCCGAAGTCGAGAAGCTGGCGGTGCAGATCATTGCGCTCCGCGCCCCGATGGCCAACGACCTGCGCGATGTGGTCGCGGCACTCAAGATCGCCGGCATTCTCGAACGTATCGGCGATTACGGCAAGAACATCGCCAAGCGCGCGGGCGCGCTCGAAGGGCGCCGCAAGATCGAGCCCCTGTCGCTGCTGCCCAGCATGGCACAGGTCGCGACCGAGATGGTTGCCGATGTGCTGAACGCATTCGCGGCGCGCGACGCCGAGGCCGCCGTCCGTGTCCATGAACGCGACCACATCGTCGACGATTTCTACAACTCGATCTTCCGGACTCTGGTGACCTACATGGTCGAATATCCGCCGACGATCAGCGATGCCGCGCACCTGCTGTTCGTGGCGAAAAACCTCGAACGCGTCGGCGATCACGCCACCAACGTCGCCGAAATGGTCTATTTTGCCGCAACCGGCGAACACCTGCCCGATCGCGATCGCGGCGACACCGAAAACGGCATGAGCGAAGGATAAGATGATGGCACGCGCAAAAATGCTGCTGGTCGAGGACGATGCCGCGCTCGCCGAATTGCTCGTCTATCATTTCCGCCGCGAGGATTTCGAAGTCCGGCAGACACCCGATGGCGAAGAGGCGCTGCTGCTGGCGCAGGAGGTCGTTCCCGACATTGTCCTGCTGGACTGGATGGTCGAGGGCCTGTCCGGGATCGAGGTGTGTCGCCGTCTGCGTCGCATGCCCGAAACAGCGAATGTTCCGATCATCATGCTTACCGCGCGCGGCGAAGAAGAAGATCGCGTTCGCGGCCTGGAAACCGGTGCCGACGACTATGTGACAAAGCCGTTTTCCCCGCGCGAACTGGTCGCGCGCGTCGGGGCCGTGCTGCGCCGCGTCCGTCCGGCGCTGGCGGGAGAGGCCTTGCTCTATGCCGACATCGAAATGGACACGGTCGGACACAAGGTGAAACGGTCCGGGTCGATGGTGCCGCTGGGTCCGACCGAGTTCCGCCTGTTGAAGCATTTCCTGGAACATCCGGGCTGGGTGTTCTCACGCGAACGCTTGCTCGACAGTGTGTGGGGCCATGACAGCGACATCGAACCGCGCACTGTCGATGTCCACATCCGTCGCCTGCGCAAAGCCATCAACGATGGCGGACGGCCGGACATCATCCGGACCGTAAGGTCGGCGGGCTATGCGCTCGATGCCGAGGGGCGGCTTTAGAAACGAAGATCCGCCGTCAGGGCGAAACGATACCGAGCCGGAACGATGCAACCGTTTCGGCCCTGACGCATTAACCCCGTGCCCCCGACGCCTTTCCCCCGGCGTCCAGCATGGAGTTTCGAAATGAAGATACTCACTTTTACCGCCGCCCTGATGATCGGTACGGCAGCGATTGCCCAGACTGCGCCCGAACCGCCCGCCGCACCACCCGCAGACGCAATGCAGACGCCACCGGCTCCGCCAGCCGAACCTGCGCTTCCCCCACCTGCGCCCGATACGATGACGCCCCCTGCCGCGCCGATGGCAGCACCCGCACCGGTTTCACCGGCACCGGCGGAGGCAACATCGCCTGCAGCGGACCCCGGCACAGCACCGGTTGCACAGGCAAGCTATCCGCGCTGCTCGGCGAGCGTGACAGATCAGTGCCGTCAGGGTTCGGCACGTGAAAGCGACCGCAAGGGCGGACCGCGCAAGCGCCGTTAACCGCTAAACACCGACTTGCAACGGCGTTCCGCTTCGACCAAGCGGGGCGCCGTTTGCTTGTCCGGAGATCATGAAGATGACCATTTCCTTTGAAAACCGCGTTGCCATCGTTACCGGCGCGGGCGGTGGTCTGGGCCGTGCCTATGCTCTTGAGCTTGCGAAGCGCGGTGCGAAAGTGGTCGTCAATGATCTGGGCGCATCGCGCGACGGCACGGGCCATTCGGATGCCGCGCTGCAGGTTGTGGAGGAAATTCGCAGCGCAGGCGGCACGGCGATCTCGAACGGCGGCAGCGTCACCGAGTACGACCAGATGGTCGCGATGGTCGAAGCGGCGAAGGCCGAATGGGGTCGCGTCGACGTGTTGATCAACAACGCGGGCATCCTGCGCGACAAGAGCTTCGCCAAGATGGAGCCGGTCGATTTCGACCTGGTCGTGAAGGTCCACCTGATCGGCAGCGCGAACGTGACCAAGGCAGTGTGGGAAACGATGCGCGAGCAGGCCTATGGCCGCATTCTGATGACGGCGTCTTCGACCGGATTGTTCGGCAATTTCGGCCAGGCGAATTATGGCGCGGCAAAGCTGGGCCTCGCAGGGCTGACCAAATCGCTCTATCTTGAGGGCGCGAAATACAACGTCCGCGTCAACACCATCGCACCGGTTGCGGGTACGCGCATGACCGAAGACATCTTCCCAGCCGAAGCGTTCAAGGCATTCGCACCCGAGAACGTCGTTCCGGCTGCGTTGTATCTCGTCAGCGAAGATGCGCCGTCGAATGCCATCATCGGCGCCGGTGCAGGCGTCGTCCAGGCATCCTATATCACCCTGACGCCCGGTGCGTTCCTCCCCGAAAATGATCGCACACCGGAAGCCGTAGCGCGGCTATGGGACAGGATCACCGACCGGACGGGCGAGATCGTGCCGCAATCGGGTGCAGAACAGGCGGCTTTGATCTTCAAGACAATGCAAGGTGGCTGAGCGCAGCAACTGAATTGCTGTATTGCATCACTAACACGGCCATGATAAACGTCTCGCAACAGGGAGACTATGCCATGTATAGCGATACCGATATCGAGAGCGCCGTGGCGGCGGGCATTTTAACGTCCGAAAGCGCGGCTGCGCTGCGCAACCATACTGCATCGCTGCGTACCAGCCCCTCGGTCGATGAGGAGCATTTCCGGCTCATCACCGGATTCAACGACATCTTCGTTTCAATCGCTATCGTCCTGCTGGTCGTGGCCGTTGCATGGATCGGACAGGCGATACGGCTGCCATTGGCGGGGGCCAGTGTCGCAGTGGTAAGCTGGGGACTCGCAGAATATTTCACCCGTGTCCGGCGGATGGCGCTCCCGAGCATCCTGTTGTTACTTGCCTTCGCCGGCGGAGTTGCGGGCACGTTTATCGGCTTCATGGTCGATCTCGATCCAAACTTCAGCGACCAGACGAATGCACTGATCGCGGCGGGAATCGCGGCGGTGACCGCCGTGGCAATCTACGCGCACTGGCGCCGGTTCATGGTTCCGATAACGGTCGCCGTAGGTGCCATAGCCGTTGCTGCCACAGCGGCGGGACTGATCGTGACCGGTCTTACCGATCCCGAAGGCGCCCTGCCGTGGATATCGCTCGTCGCCGGTCTCGCAATCTTTGCGCTCGCCATGCGTTGGGACATGAGCGACCGGGCGCGCGTCACGCGGCGGTCGGATGTCGCGTTCTGGCTGCATCTCGCCGCCGCCCCGCTGATCGCGCACCCCATCTTTCAGGAGCTTGGCGTCCTCAACGGCGCCATTCCGGCGGCGACCGCAGCAATGGTGCTGGCGCTCTATGTCGGGTTCGGACTCGTCGCGCTGGCAATCGACCGGCGGGCGCTGCTCGTGTCGAGCCTGGCCTATGTCCTGTTCGCACTGACCCGTTTGTTCGAAAATGCGGGGGCGGTCGAACTGGCAACCGCCTTTACCGCGCTCATCATTGGCTCTGCATTGCTGACGCTGTCGGCCTTCTGGCACCCGATGCGATCGCTGGTTGTGGAGCGGTTGCCCGCCATGTGGCGGGATCGCCTACCGCTGACGGGAGCGTTTCCGGCCAGGGTCTAAACTCACTCAGGCCAACGGCTGTGACGGAGCGGATTTTGGTGCAAGGCAAGGAGCGAGGAGGCGCGCGGGGCTTGTCCCCCGCGACCGACGAGCGACGTAGCCATGCGCCAAAAGGCGCCCGCCCCTTCGGGGTTGCCCTGTGACGCCCGCCGGGAGCGTCGCGGCGCTTGCGCGGGCACCAGCCCGTGCTGCGCACCGCTCCTCCCCGACGAACGTCACAGGGCAATCACAGCCATTGGCCTGAGTAAGTTTAGACCCTATTCTGCAACCAGCTTCATAAACCGGCGCTCGACCGGCGCGAGAACGGGGCCGAGGTCGTCGCCCCGTTTCAGTACCTGACCGCCCTCCCCGATCAGCGCCCATAAACCCTGGCGATTGCGGAGGGACGGGCGTTTTTCGATCCGATATTCGGGACGTTCGGCGGCGCGGCGGAATGCACTGAACACGGCGACATCCGCGCGCAGGTCGATGGCATAATCGCGCCAATACCCGGCGGCAACCATGCGGCCGTAAAGGTCGAGGATGCGGGTCAGTTCTGCACGGTCATAGCCGACTTGCGTCGGGTTATTCGCGGGAAACGGAACGACGCTCATCAGGCGGATTTACGGCCCTCTTCCCGCGCGTCAACATAGGCCGCCAGCTTGGCGCGCAGCGTTTCGACTTCGCACTTGAGAATTTCGAGCTGTTGCGTTGCCGGGTCGAACCGCTCGCTGCAAGGTGTGCCATAAGGCATGAAGCCCCTCTGGTAGTCCTCAGCCTCGATCAGGGTCGAGCGCGCAGGGATGCCGACCATCGTCGCCCCTTCCGCAACATCCTTCGTCACGACCGAGTTTGCACCGACGCGCGCGCGGGCACCGACGGTGATCGGACCTAGAACCTGCGCACCCGAACCGATGATGACCCCGTCCTCCAGCGTCGGGTGGCGCTTGCCCGGCACGCCATTGGCGGGATTGGTTCCGCCGAGCGTCACGCATTGATAGATCGTCACGTCATCGCCGATGTGTGCGGTCTCTCCGATCACGGTGAAGCCGTGATCGATAAAGAAATTCCGGCCGATCTTCGCACCTGGATGGATATCGATCGCCGTCAGGAAACGACCGATGTGGTTGACCAGCCGTGCCAGCCAGAACAGTTCGCCGACATACAGCCAGTGCGCCACACGGTGGAACGCGATCGCCCACGCGCCTGGATAAAGCAGCACTTCCCATCGCGAGCGCGCCGCAGGATCCCTGACTTTGACGGAATCAAGATAGGCAATCAGGCCGTTCAACATCGGCGTTTCCCCATTTCGGAGGCGCGGACTGCTCCCAATGCGCCAAAAAGTAAAGACGTTGCAAATCAATACTGAATAGCTAGGCTTTCGGATGCGCGAGCCGGATTGCGCTTGCTGCGACCTCCGCCCGCTGCGACACGAGCCATCATGACATTGGATATCACGACGTTTGAGGCCCTGTTGCCGTTCATCGCCGTGGGCTTTGCCGCGCAGATGGTCGACGGGGCACTGGGCATGGCATTCGGCGTGATTTCCAACACGCTGCTGCTCAGCCTGGGCGTTTCCCCTGCTGCTGCGTCCGCCGGTGTCCATACTGTCGAGACGTTCACGACCGCTGTGTCGGGGATCAGCCACGCGATCCACAAGAACGTCAACTGGAGGCTGTTCTTTCGCGTGATGATCCCCGGGGTCATCGGTGGTGCGCTGGGCGCCTATGTGTTGTCCAACATCGATGCTTCAACCGCGAAACCGTTCATTCTCGGCTATCTGGCGTGCATCGGCCTGTACCTGCTGTGGCGCAGCACCCACTATCCGCCGGCGCCAAGCAATCCCAGGATCGTCGAGCCTCTGGGCCTTGTCGGCGGCTTCCTCGACGCGGCAGGCGGCGGCGGTTGGGGACCGGTGGTGACGAGCAATCTGCTGGTTCAAGGCTCGGACCCGCGCACCACGATCGGCACGGTCAACACCTCCGAATTTTTCCTGACAGCAACGATCTCCGCGACTTTCATCACGCAACTCGGTTGGGAAGCGTTCACGATGGCGACTGTGGGATTGCTGATCGGTGGCATCATCGCCGCGCCCTTCGGTGCCCTGCTTGCCAAACGTGTCGAACCGAAAGTGCTTATGCTTCTTGTCGGCTGTGTGCTGACCGCAACCAGCTCCTACGGACTCTACCGCGCCTTCGCCTGATCCCAGCGCGCAGCAGCGGCATCGTCCGTCACGCGCTGTTCGACCCATTGCTCGCGCCCGTCGGCGAAGCTTTCGCGCTTCCAGAATGGAGCATCGGTCTTCAGACGGTCGATCAAATAGGCGCACGCGTCGAGCGCATCGCTGCGATGTGCCGACGATGTCCCGACGAACACGACCGGATCGCCCGGCACAAGGCGCCCGACACGGTGGTGAATGACAATACCAAACAGTGTCCAGCGCACGACCGCATCCTCGGCAAGCCGCTGCAACGCCGCCTCCGTCATGCCCGGATAGTGTTCGAGGGTCAGCGCCGTCAGGCCATCGTTGCCGCGCACCACGCCAACGAAACTGCCCACCGCGCCAACGCCATCACCCGACAGCGCCGCAATCTCCGCCCCTGCGTCGAATGGCTCCGCCGTGACACGAACCGTGATCATCCCCCGGTTACCGGCGGGAAAAAAGCGATCTCACGTGCGTCACCGATGGCGGTATCGAACTTTGCCATGACCTGATCGACAGCAGCGCGGAGGCGTGCCCGGTCTGCGAAGACTGGCCAGTCTGCGGCGAGAAGGTCGGCGAGATCAGCGACCGTCGCGACATCTTCGGGCAGATCGCGCTGTTCCTCGGCAATGCCGACGGCATCGCGCACCTTGGCGAAATAGAGAATACGGACCGACGCCATCAGTCCATATGCTTCAGGCCGACGCGCAGATAATCCCATCCGGTAATCAGCGTCAGCGCCGCAGCGGCCCAAAGCGCGACGAGGCCCACGTCTCTGATCCACCAGAACGCAGGAAGCGCGCCCGCAAGAATGAGTGCACCAAGCGCTACAATCTGCAGCGTCGTCTTCCACTTTGCGAGTTGCGACACCGGAACCGATACCGCGAGTCCCGCGAGGAACTCCCTCAAACCCGACACGGCGATCTCGCGCAACAGGATGACGAGCGCCGGAATCAAGTGCAATCCAGTGATCGCCGCAGGCTCATGGCGGGTGCTGACCAGCATGAAAATTACCGCCACGACCATGATCTTGTCGGCAATGGGGTCGAGAAAAACGCCGAGTTTCGAGACGGTTCCCTGTGCACGCGCCAGGTATCCGTCGAAATAATCGGTAATGCCCATCAGGCAGTAGAGCGCGAACCCGAGCGCGTAGCCCAGCGTCCATCCCGGATACCACAGGAGCGCGACGAGCAGCGGCACCGTCACGATGCGCGAAAGCGTCAGAATATTGGGCAGCGACAGCATAAGCCGTCGTTAGACGGATTGGACGCGCCCGCAAAGGCCGCTATGGGCCGCCGCAGTCATTAAGGATTGCCGGTTTCCCATGCAGATGTCGCTCGCGCTGATGAAACAGCGCCGTTTCCTGCCGTTGTTCGTGACCCAGTTTCTCGGAGCCATGAACGATAATCTGTTCAAGACCGCCATGGTCCTGTTCGTGATCTATAATCTCTACAACGATCCCAAACAGGAAGAAGTGTTCAGCGGCATCGCCTCCGCGGTTTTCATCGTCCCGTTTTTCCTGTTGTCAGCCGTCGCAGGGCAGCTTGCCGACGCGTACGACAAGGCGCGGATGATCCGCATCGTGAAGACCGCCGAGATCGGTATCATGATCGTCGGGGGCGCAGGCCTGTTGATCGGCAATGTCCCGCTGATGATGATCGCGCTGTTCTCTATGGGCATACATTCGACCTTCTTCGGGCCGATCAAATATGCGATCCTGCCGCAGCATCTCGAGCCGGATCAGGTGCTTGGCGGGACAGGACTGGTCGAGGCAGGAACCTATATCGCAATTCTTGCCGGCACGATCCTGGCGGGATTCGTCGATCACAATATCGCCGCCGTGCTCGTGCTGTTCTTCGCCGTGGTCGGCTGGTTTGCGGGCCGCGAGGTGCCTCCTGCTCCGCCGATCGGTGACGACCACCCCATCGACTGGAACATATTCCGGGCGTCATACCGGCTTGTCGCCGACACGCTGCATATCCGTCGCCTGTTCCTCGCCATCGTTTCGATCAGCTTTTTCTGGGCGATCGGCGCGGTGCTGTTCGTGCAATTCCCGCCGCTGGTGAAGAACGTGCTGCAGGCCGACAAGAGCGTCGCCAGCTTGTTCCTCGCCATTTTTTCGATTGGCATTGCGATCGGCTCGATTGCCATCAACCGACTGTTGAAGGGGCATGTCGGCGCGCAATATGCGCCCGGTTCGGTGATCGCTATGGGCGTGTTTGTCCTCGCCTTCCATTTCATTGCGAAGTTCTGGGTCAAGGCGCCGGAAGGCACGCTTTATGACTTCTGGGGGTTCTTCGTTCACCCCGGCGCGCCGATCCTGCTGTTGTGCCTGCTCGCCATTGCGGTCTCGGGCGGCATGTTCGTGGTGCCGCTCTATGCCTTCCTGACAACGACCGTGCCCAAGAGCCAGACCGCGCGGACAGTGGGTGCGAACAACCTGGTCAATGCGGGCTGCATGGTCATCGGCTGCGCCCTTGCCCTGGGGCTGAGCGCCCTCGGCATTTCGGCAACCGATCAGTTCATCATGACCGCCGCGATGTGCCTGGTGTCGGCCTATCTCGCGTGGCTGCTGCACAAGGCCTGCGACTAGAAACTAAGTGGCCGACCGAGCGAGATTCGGTACCCCGGTCGGCCACTTTCGATCCGGACTAGCGACGCCGTCCGAAACCGAACCTTTGACGCGGATGAAAGCCCTGGGCTCGGGTCGTTTCGACATTGCGACTCACCTGACCGTCGGCGCGCGTCGCGACGACACTGCGGTCGTAGAGTGTCTTCCCCGAACCGTTGGTGATCGTCTTGTCACGTGTGTAGCCCGTATCAGTACGCGCGCCCTGCCCCGAAAGCGCATATGTCTGACCGTTACGACCCGTCGCCGTGCCGCTTGCGGTATAGCCGGTATCGGTCCGCGTGCGCGCATAGTCGAAGCTGCGCGTCTTGCCCGCAAAGCCGGTCTCGCTGCCCGCAGCGGTGACGCTGCCATCGGCGCGTGTCCGCGTGTAATCGCGTGATGCCGTGGCTCCGTCACTCTTGCGCGTCGAATCGGAGTCGCGGGTGACGGTGCCGGTCGCCGAATCCCGCGTGACAACACGTGTTCCTTCGTATTTCGAGCCGTCATAGGTGGTCGTGCGGGTAACCGGCTCTGCGGTGGCCGCACTGGCAAGGATGGTGGCGCCGAGTGCCAGATAAGCAAACTTCTTCATCGTAATGCTCCTGCAGTTCAATCGTCGAAGAGGATCGGCCAATCGCTCGATCCATCAAACGCTACAGGTAGCAAAACCCTTCGCGCTATTGCGCAGGCGTGGCCCCATTCGCCGCCATCGAAGGTTCGGGTACTGTCGAACCAGCCGTACCGGGCGCTCCATCCCTGGCCGCGCGCCAGGCTTCGCGCCGCGCAAGGCGTCGGTCCATAATCGCCCCGAACCGACGAAAATCGCGACGACGCTCCTGTTGCAGCACAAGGCGTTCGTCGGGTGTCAGTGGACGGAAATCGGGCGCCGCAGGATTGGCAGGCGGCAGCCCGAGCATTTCGCGTCGTGCGGTTTCACGCTGGCGCAACCGTTTCCCGATGCGCTGGGCAATCACCGCCGCTGCACGGGGATGTTCCTGAACGAACTCCGCGATCCGTTCACGACGTTCCGCCCGCAGCACCTGTCGCGCGACAAACGTCGGCGGTGGCGCGACCGTCGAAACCACCGGCGGAGGCGCGGGTTCGGCGATTGGCGCCTTGCGGGCGAGCTTCGTCTTGGTGACAGGCTTGGATTTGTGGACGGGCGCAACGCGGGGTGCAAGCATCGCCGTCAGCACCGGAACCTCGATCCCGACCTTGCCGAGCAGACCCGATGCAATGGCGGCGGCACTCAACATCGTGAATGCGACAGCACCAATCGCAATCTGGCGGCCCCGCTTCCACACGCCGCGACGGTCACGGGCGGGCGTAGCGCGCTGCGCAGCGGCCCGGGGCGCCGTCACTACAGCAACGACGCGATCTGCGAGCCCTGCACTCATTGGTGGAACGTCGAAGCGATCGAGTTCGTCGGCCAGCGCTTTCGTCAGGGGATCGGAAGCGGTCATTCGCCCGCCTCCTTCAGCGGTAGCAAGGTAGCGCGCAGCGCCGAACGCGCGCGGAGCAGCAGCGATTCGAACGCCTTGATGTTCATATCCATCGCCTCCGCCGCCATCTGGTTCGACTCTTCCTCGTAATAGGTCAGCACGATCGCGGCGCGCTGCCGGTCGGGCAGCGCCGCAATGGCCGCAATCGTCGCCGCTCGCCGCCGCCCGGCATCCATTTGTTCGGGTGCGAGTGGCGCATCGTCCGCGCGCTCCGACACCTCCGCATCACTCGAAAAGCGACGCTTGCGGAGACGGTCGAGGCACAGGTTGACGACGACGCGGTTGAGCCACGCGCCCGTTCCCGACATTCCCGGCCGCCAGCGCTCCGCGTCACGCCAGAGCCGCAGCAATGCCTCTTGCGCCAGATCCTCGCTTTCGACCGCATCGCCGATCATGCGATAGGCAATGCGGTGGAGTACGGCCACGTGACGATCGACCAGCACCCGGAACGCCGCCTCGTCGCGCCGCTGCACGCGTGCCATCAGCGCGTCGTCATCCTCGACGCGATCGATCGCCACGCTTGCCGCTTCAGTCAAAAGTCAGTCGCTTCCGCCCATTTACGCACGTCCATCTCATCGCATTACGCGCAAGCGTGCAAATCCCTTCGCGGATCAGCCGAGAAAAACCGAAAATGCCAGAAATGCGGACACGAAGGTGAGCAGGAACAAGCCGCGATCGGACAGCGGTTCGCGGGTGGATAGCGCATCGGCCACAGGTCGCGGAAGCGACTGGCGGAAAGGATGACGGGCGGATTCGTTTGTGAGAACCAATTGTCTACGCATATCGACAGGTAACGCCCGGTTTCCCGAAATGACCATGCGAAATGGATGTCGATATTGGGACGTCCGATTGCGGGACGGTCGCGAACCGATTGCGCGCGCCGTCCGCCGCTGTATCAGTGCGGCCACAGACATTTGGAGCGACCAGAAATGCGGATGAACGCTTTGACCGGATTGGCTTTTGGTCTTGCCGCGCTGGCACTTCAGGGGTGTTCGAAATCGTCGAACGACGATGCCGGCGCACTGGATGCCACGCCCGTTGTAACCGAAGCCGCGAGCGTCGCACCTGCCGCCGACAATACCGACACGCTCGACGGGTCGAAGCTGGCAAGCTTCACCGGAAGTGCTGTGGCGGGCGAAAAGGTCTTCATGGCATGCCGCACCTGCCATTCAACCGAGGCGGGCAAGAACATGACCGGCCCGTCCCTTCATGGCCTCCAAGGGCACAAGTCGGGCCAGATTCCGGGCTACAAATATTCGGAGGCGAACAAGGCCAGCGGGATCGCCTGGACCAACGAGAAGCTGTTCCAGTATCTCGAAAGCCCGCAGCGCGTCGTGCCCGGAACCAAGATGTCATATACTGGCGTGAAAGACCCGCAGCAACGCGCGGACCTGGTCGCCTATCTCGATACGTTGAAGTGAGCGTAAGCATCGGCCATCGACCGAAGATACGAGCCGTCGCGAAAGGCTTGCAAAGACGATAGATCGGCGTAGCTTTCTTGCCTGTGTTACAGGTGGAGAGCGACTTATGTCCGCGACCGTCTCGACCCCGACCTCCCGCACCGGCATTCGTCGCATTACAACCGACGACCTGAACTGGGCATTGCGCGAAGGCTGGAGCGACTTCAATGAAAAGCGTGGCGACCTGATTTTCGTGGCACTGCTTTATCCGTTGATCGGCCTTATCGCCGCTGCGGTTTCACTGAACAATCTGGCATTGCCATTGTTCTTTCCACTGATCGCGGGGATTTCGATCTTCGGACCTGCGGCTGCGTCAGGGTTCTATGAGCTTGCGAAACGGCGCGAAGAAGGACGCGACGCGACATGGCGCCACTTCTTCGATCCTGTCTCCGGACGTAAGGGCACGACCATCGTCATTCTGACCATCGGCCTTGGTGCTGTATTCCTGCTATGGCTAGGTGTTGCCTTCGCGATTTACGCAGCCACAATGGGGCCGAATTACCCGGTTGGCGCCTCAGACCTGATTCGCCGCGCGTATGGCACGCCCGAAGGGTGGACGTTGATCGTCCTCGGCAATCTGGCAGGCGGCGTCTTTGCGGTGGTCGTTCTGTTGACGGCGACCGTCTCTTTTCCAATGGCCGTGGACAAGGAGATCGACGCCGGTCACGCGGTCGAAACGTCGATCCACGCGGTGAAGGCCAACGCGGCCACTATGATAGGATGGGGCGCGCGCGTTGTCGGCTTACTGGTGCTGGGTGCTTTGCCCGCATTTATCGGGCTCGCAATCGTCCTGCCTGTGCTCGGCTATGCAACCTGGCACCTGTACACACGACTGATTGTTCGATGACCCACCTAAAAGGTGGTGGAGCCTAGCGGGATCGAACCGCTGACCTCCACACTGCCAGTGTGGCGCTCTCCCAGCTGAGCTAAGGCCCCAGAACATCTTCAGGCTAAGTGGCCAGAAAACGCGGTAACTATTGCGTGGAAGCGCGCCTTAATTCAGGCGGCGCGCCCATGCAACACGGGATTAAACGTCGTCGTCACCCTGCGCGGTATCGACGCCCAGATCGTCATCGCCGCCCAGATCGACTTCGTCGTCGGGCGACTTCTCGGCATCCTCGTCAACCACGTCCAGATCGATGTCGGCAACCTCGTCGACATCGGCCTTATCGTCTTTCTTGGGCGCGTCGAACGGCAGTGGTTGTTTCGACTTCAGAATCGGTTCGGACGTCCACTGGTTTCCGCAACTGATGCAGACCAAGGGATCATCCTTGGTCAGATCGTAGAAACGCGTGCCGCACTTCGGGCAAGTGCGCTTCGTGCCCCATTCAGGCTTTACCATCGGTCGAAATGCTCCGGAAAAATCTGGCTGTCGTCGTGCGTGAAACACGCCGGACAACGAAGGAGCGCGCCATTGCCATAGGCGAGAGCCGCTGTCAAAGCCGCCGCATCATGGCCGACCCCCGCTCCTTCTCCGCCGCTGGTCCATTGCGCGGATCGATCACCGTTCCGGGCGAT
>JBDUBD010000050.1:0-19097 GCA_040004295.1 Sphingomonadales bacterium
CCGAACGGTTCACAATCGATCCGATCCATCAAATGCCGGGACTAAACACCTAAACCCACCGCCCGCGCGTCCGCCAAAGGTGAAGCGTGCGGATGATGCCGTAGGTCAACAGCCCGACAGGACCGAGCAGGAAGGTCAGCGCGAGAGGCACGATCATCGCCCAATGGGGAATGCCGATGCGCGCCGAGTCCTCCAGCGCCCAGGCGCCGGTAAACAGGTCGAACGCCAGGTAATGCGTCCAGCCGAGCATGACATTGCCGGGCATCGAGAACAGCGCGACCACGCCTGCAAGCGTTGAAAAGCCGCCGCCCGCCACAGGCTGGACGATCGTGGCGATCTGTACGACGTAAGCGATAGCGAGCACACCCGACAGGATGCGCGCGCCACGGATCAATGGCGCTCGCGCGAAGGGCGCCGTCAGCAGCATGATCCAGCCCGCAAGCGCGATTGCGGAACACAGGCTGAAAATGCGTTCGAGAGTTTGGGCCGAATCCATCACAGCGACCTCACCAGTTTCACCGCACTCGCCGCCCAGGCCGGGTCGGTCACCACCTGTTGCTTGCCGCCGGGTTCGAATGGCAGGATCTGGAGCCGGTCACCCTGACGCCCGATCAGCCGCCCGAAGATAAATCGCCCCGCCGGACGCGGCAGCAGGACGTCGCGGTTGAGCAATGTCGCATAGGCATCGGGCGCGACCTTGGCGCACCAGATCGTATCGCCGCGCCGGTAATCGCCGATGCCGTCTTCCACCGTGATCGCGACCATGTCGCCGTCGGGCACCGGCGGTGCGACGACCGCGGCACGGCGTGGCGCATGCACCCCGTCGCGCGTCAGGATCGCCACGACCGGCAGATCGGCGCGATCGGGCAGTTCGACGAGATCGCCCGCCGTCACGCCCAGCGCAGTCGCGATGCGGTTGAGCCAACCCACCGAAACGGTTCGTGTTCCCGTCTCCAGACGCCCGATCGTTTGCGCCGTCGTCGGTGGCAAACATGCTTCGGCGACGTCCAGTAATGTCATGCCCTTGGCACGACGCACTTCGCGAATCCGGGTAATCATCTGGTCGCTCCGTTAACCACAGTGGATTTCCTCTGTCCTACAGATCGCGACTCGTGACAAGCCTATTTGGTGATTCACGATGGGAGATTCCGATGACATTGGCACAATCGCTCAAGGACCAGCGCCTGCCCGGCTCCGCGCGGGTGGTGACGATGTACCAGTCCGAAAGTCCGCTGGCCTGGTTACGGTCACGCGGCCTGGTCTCCTTGCGACAGTTCGCGGCGGGGGAATTGCTGCGGGCCGATTACGAAAGCGCCGCACTCGGCCCGCGCGTCACGATGCGCTGGGACGCGAGCGGGGTGAAGGCGCCGCGTTCCGGCAGCAGCGCCCCCGACCTTTCGGCGCCACAGCTCTCGGCCAAGGCGCGCTTCGATGCAGCCCTCGCAAATGCGGGTTCCGGGCTGGCCGACATCCTGTGGCGGATCATCTGCGCGGGCGAGACCATCCCCGACGCCGAACGCGCACTCGCCTGGCCCGCGCGCAGCGGACGATTGGTCGTGACATTGGCGCTCGACCGGGTCGCGGATTATTATCGCGTACCGTGACAGCCTGGGCTAACCACCGGAGCGATGACCGACTTCTCCCCGCTCCTCCTCGCCGATCGCGGACAGCCCGCAATAATCCTCCACATTGTCGACAGTGCCGGGTTCGACACCTGGGTCGCGACGCAGCCCGAACGCACGCGCACGCTGCTCGCGGCGGCGCGGTTCAAGGGTACAGCGGACAGCCTCGCCATCCTGCCCGGCGACGCAGCCGGTGACTGGTCCGCCGTCGTCGGGGTCAAATCGGTCGAGACGCTGGGGCCATGGTGCCTCGCGCGCGCTGCCGAAAGCCTTGCGGAGGGCACATACCGGCTCGCAACCGGCAGTCCCGGTGCCACAGCGCTGGGCTGGCTGCTCGCCCAGCATCGCTTCGACCGGTACAGGGCGGACGACAAGCCGGTCGGCCCGCGCATCCTGCTGACCGACGCCCCCGCCGGTATCGCCGACACCATAGCCGAAGCCCATGCCATCGCCCGTGTCCGCGACATGGTGAATACGCCCGCCGCCGATATGGGACCGGCCGACATCGAGGCGATCGCGGCGGACATCGCCAAGGTCCATGGCGCGGCGTTGACCGTCACGCGCGGCGCAGAGCTGGAGAGCGGCTATCCAATGGTCCACGCCGTCGGCATGGCCGCGTCGCGCGGCCGCGAGCCGCGACTGGTCGAACTGATCTGGGGCGACCCCGCGCATCCCCGCATCGCCATTGTCGGCAAGGGCGTGTGCTTCGATACCGGCGGACTCGACCTGAAGCCGTCGTCGGGCATGCGCCTGATGAAGAAAGACATGGGCGGTGCGGCGCATGCGCTGGCCCTCGCCCAACTGATCATGAATGCACGTTTGCCCGTGAGGCTCCACCTTCTGGTCCCGGCGGTGGAAAATTCGGTCGCGGGCAATGCTTTCCGCCCCGGCGACGTCCTGACCAGCCGTCAGGGGCTGACGGTGGAGATCGCCAATACCGACGCCGAGGGGCGGCTGGTGCTGGGCGACGCCCTGACCCGCGCGGGCGAGGAGAATCCCGAGCTGATCGTGGATTTCGCGACGTTGACGGGCGCGGCCCGCGTGGCGCTCGGCCCCGATCTGCCTGCGACCTTTGCCAATGACGATGCGCTCGCGAACGATGCCATTGCGGCGGGGCTGGCGACGGACGACCCGCTGTGGCGCATGCCGCTGTACGCCGGTTACGATGACATGCTCAAATCGGATATTGCCGACCTGAACAATGCACCCGAGGGCGGCTTTGCGGGATCGGTAACGGCGGCACTGTTCCTGCAACGCTTCGTGCCCGCCGAAACGCCCTGGATGCACCTGGACACCTTCGCATGGCGCCCTGCGGGGAAGCCCGGCCGCCCTAAGGGTGGCGAAGCACTCGGCCTGCGCGCCGTGTGGAGCATGTTACAGGGGCGCTACCGCCGATAGGGCCGACCACAGGCAACCGTTACGCTCCTCACACGTTCACCCTTCACAACAGCGGAAATCACAACAGCGGAAAAACACCGCCGGAAGGATAACAACGTGGCGCGCCCAATGCTCAATGACTGGATGGATACCCTGATCGACTATGTTCGGTCGGGACAGGAGGATTTAACCAACCGCCAGATGGCCCTGCTGATGGTGGTTTACCAGAAACAGGGGCCGCATACGGTGCGCGGATTGGCCCGCCACCTGAATGTCTCGAAACCGGTCGTCACGCGCGCCTTGAATCGTCTGGGTGCGTTGGGGTATCTGGCTCGCCAGCGTGATGAACATGATCGGCGGAATGTCTTCGTCGCTACAACACAGGCGGGGGCACAATTCCTTGATGACTTCGGACAATTGGTCACCGGACAACCCATCAAGCAAGCCGCGTAAGGTCATCCATCTGATCGGCCCGTCGGTGCCGGTCGATCCCACGCTCTATGCCGTTCGCCGCGACCTGGCCGAACTCGCACTGGCCGATGTTGTTTTCGCACAACATTATGCCGTGCCCATGCCCACCCGCACCAATCGCGAAGTGGCGATCCATGCCGGTCCGCGTGCCGACAGCGACGTGGTGGCAACACTCGCGGTCGATTCAGTGTTCAGCATTCTCGACATCGGCAAGGACTGGGCCTGGGGACGCGGCGAAGACGTCGGTTCCGTCGGCTATGTCATTGCAGACGCGCTGACATTACCATGACGACTCGGGTCTTCATCGACGGTGCAGCAGGCACGACGGGAATCGAGATCGAAAGCCGGTTGGCCGATCGCCGCGAATTCGAATTACTCCGCCTCGACGACGCCCGCCGCAAGGACGCGGTCGCGCGGCGCGAGGTGCTGAATGCTGCCGATGTCGTCATTCTGTGTTTGCCCGACGACGCCGCGCGTGAGGCTGTCGCATTGATTGAAAATGGGTCCACGCGGGTCATCGACGCGTCGACCGCGCATCGGACGGCATCCGGCTGGACCTATGGCTTTCCCGAACTCGTCGGGCGCGAGGTCGTAGCCTCCGCCATGCGGGTATCGAACCCCGGCTGTTATTCGACCGGGTTCATCGCGCTGGTCGCGCCGCTGGTTCGTGCGGGGCTGGTCGCTGCCGACACGCGCCTGTCGTGCAACGCGGTCTCGGGCTATTCGGGCGGCGGCAAGGGCATGATCGCCGAGTTCGAAAGCGGCACGGCGCCAACCGCATGGCGCACCTATGCGCTGACGCTCGCGCACAAACATGTGCCGGAAATGCAACGCTGGTGCGGCCTGACCGATGCGCCGCTGTTCGCACCGTCGGTTGCAAACACCTATCGCGGGATGATCGTCGATGTGCCGCTGTTCGGCGTGAGCGCGAATGCCGTACGCGATGCGCTTGCTGCATTCTATGCCGGTTCGCGGATCGTCACCGTCGGTGATTTCGATGAAGCGAACCTGACGATCGAACAAGCAGCGGACAGCGACCGGTTAGAGCTTTTCGTGTTCGGCCGCAGCGATGGCAGCCAATGCCGGCTGGTCGCAGCACTCGACAATCTGGGGAAAGGCGCCAGCGGTGCAGCGGTGCAAAGCCTCAACCTGATGGCCGGGTTGCCGGAGGAAACGGGTCTTCGCCTGTAACCGTCGGCCCGGACCCATTATCCGGAACGCCCTCATGCAGAACTTGTTTCAGCATCCACCCATACACCGCTGAGATTTCAGAGGTGGAGAGGTGGACCCTGAAACAAGCTCAGGGTGACGTTCAACCCATAGGTTGAACGTTACTTCTTCGGGTTCGCCTGCAGCCAGGCCAGAACGTTCTCCGGCGTCGACTGCTCATAGGGATCCGTGTCGGTGCCGGCATCGTTGATGCCCGGCTCTTCGAACCAGGCTGCGATCTTGCCGTCATCCACGACTGCGGCATAACGCCACGAGCGCTGTCCGAATCCCAGATGGCGCTTGTCGATCAGCATGCCCAGGCGGCGCGTAAAGTCGCCATTGCCGTCGGGCAGCAGCTTCACGTTCTTCAGGCCCTGATGCAGGCCCCACTGGTACATGACGAACGCATCGTTGACCGACACGCAATAGGTGTCATCGACACCGAGCCCCTTGTAGGTTTCGTAATTGCCTTCGAAACCGGGCAGTTGCTTCGACGAACAGGTCGGCGTGAATGCACCCGGAAGCCCGAAAATCACGATCCGTTTGCCCTTGAAGATGTCGTGCGTGCTGACGTCCTGCCAGCGGAACGGATTGGGGCCGCCGACGCTCTCGTCACGAACGCGGGTTTTCAGGGTAACGTCGGGAACTTCGCGGCCAACATGCATAGGACACTCCTTGGGGTGAGAAATGAAGAATTCAGAAAACTACATATGGTGCAACGCAGCGATTTTCCACCTGAGAAGTCAGAAAAACGCGTATAAATTTGGCTGCGTCGCACAATTTTTCGATGGAAACCCGTTTATCCGATCACGGAAGCAATCGTTTCCGCAAGCAAATAATAGTCTCTGGCCCGCGCACTCCCCTTGCGCCAGACCAGCGCAATGCGGCGCATCGCAAGCTCGCTCGCCAACGGCTGCGCGACCACGTTCGTACCGTCCAGGATTCCCGCATCGACCGCCATCCGGGGCAACAGGGTCAGGCCGAACCCGTGGTCGATCATCTGGACCAGGGTATGCAGCGACGTGCCCAGCATAAGGGCGTCGGAGCGCATTTCCGGGCGCTCGCATGCGGCCAGCACGTGGCCGCTCAGGCAATTTCCATCCTCCAGCAAAAGGAGCCGTTCCATGTCGATATCCGCCGCAAGAACCGGTTTCGACAATTGATCCGCCTCCGCGCCCGGCAATCCGAGCAGCAGCGGCTCCACCGCGATTTCCGCGACATCCACCTCTCCGCATTCATATGGCAGCGCGAGCAGCACGCAGTCGATCGTTCCCCGGTGCAGCGCCTCCAGCGCAAGCGGTGTCGATGTTTCACGCAGGAACAGGCGCACCTGGGGCCAGTCGGACTGCAGCTTCGGCAGGAATCGCGGCAACACGAACGGGGCAATCGTCGGGATGACCGCGAGACGCAGGTCGCTCGACAGCGGCTCACTTTCCGCCCGGACGCTTTCCGCCAGATCTTCCGCACCGCGCACCAGCAGCCGTGCCCGCTCCACCATATGTTCACCCACGCCAGTAAAGCGCATGAAGCGTTTCGTGCGCTCGACCAGCGTGGTGTCGAGCAGCCGTTCTAGATCGTTGATCCCCGACGACAGCGTCGATTGCGTCACGAAACATGCTGCGGCGGCGCGTCCGAAATGGCCGTGGTCGTACAGCGCGACAAGATATTGCAGCTGACGCAGCGAAGGGACGTGGCTACTCATTGATAATTCCAATCAGAGAGACAGAATTAACTCGTTTGTTCAATAAATGCGAGCGGCTTATGCCTGCCTCACCAAACCCGAATGGAGGATGTGAGATGGCGACTGAAGGCAGCGAAGTGACGGCCGCGAGCCAATGCCCGGTACATGGCGGCAAGGTGGACGGAAACGCCGTCCTGTTCGAAATGACCAACCGGTTGTGGTGGCCCAACCAGCTCGATATCTCCGTCCTCCACCAGAACCCGCCGGCGGGCGACCCGATGGACGCCGGTTTCGATTATGCTGCGGCGTTCAAAAGCCTCGACCTGAAAGCAGTCAAAGCAGACATCTTCGCGCTGATGACGACGTCGCAGGACTGGTGGCCCGCAGATTTCGGCCATTACGGTCCCTTGTTCATCCGTATGGCGTGGCACAGCGCAGGCACCTATCGCATCGGTGACGGGCGCGGCGGCGCCGGGGCCGGAACACAGCGCTTTGCGCCGCTCAACAGCTGGCCGGACAACGCCAATCTCGACAAGGCGCGGTTGCTGCTGTGGCCGATCAAGCAGAAATACGGGCGCAAGATCAGCTGGGGCGACCTGATGATCCTGGCGGGCAATTGCGCACTTGAATCGATGGGCTTCAGGACCGCCGGTTTTGCGGGCGGACGCGAAGACATCTGGGAGCCGGAAAAGGACGTCAACTGGGGACAGGAACGCGAATGGCTGGGCGGCGACAAGCGGTACAGCGGCGAACGCGATCTCGAAAATCCGCTGGCCGCCGTCCAGATGGGCCTGATCTACGTCAATCCCGAAGGGCCGAACGGCAATCCCGACCCGTTGAAAGCCGCAGTCGACATCCGCGAAACCTTTGCGCGCATGGCCATGAACGATGAGGAAACCGTCGCGCTGATCGCGGGCGGGCACACCTTCGGCAAGACACACGGCGCGGCGGATCCGTCCGTGCATGTTGGTCCTGAGCCCGAGGGTGCGGACATTGCGATGCAGGGTCAGGGCTGGTCAAACGGCTATGGCACCGGGCGCGGCGCCGACACCATCACCAGCGGCCTCGAAGTCATCTGGACGCAGAAGCCGACCGAATGGAGCAACCTGTTCTTCAAGAACCTGTTCGAGCATGAGTGGGAACTGACGAAGAGCCCGGCGGGCGCGCACCAATGGATCGCCAAAGACTCCGCAGCGGATGTGCCAGACGCATATGATCCGGCGAAAAAGCATCGGCCGACGATGCTGACCACCGACCTCGCGCTGCGGTTCGACCCCGAATATGCGAAGATCTCGCGCAAGTTTTACGAGGATCAGGAGGCGTTCGCGCACGCCTTTGCCGAGGCCTGGTATAAACTGACGCATCGCGACATGGGGCCGTACGTCCGTATGCTCGGGTCCGAAGTGCCCGCCGAACCACGCATCTGGCAGGATCCCGTTCCCGCCCTGACTGGCATGACGCTTGGCGATGCCGATATCGCCGATCTGAAGGTGCGGATTCTTGCATCGGGCCTGTCGATCTCGCGGCTGGTCGCGACGGCATGGGCCTCCGCGTCCACGTTCCGCGGAACGGACAAACGCGGCGGTGCGAATGGCGCGCGCATTCGTCTCGCCCCGCAAAAGGACTGGGCAGTCAACGAGCCCGCCGAGCTGGCGGCAACGCTGGCAAAGCTGGAGGACATCCGGAAAGGCTTCGGCAAGCCGGTGTCGCTCGCCGACGTGATCGTCCTGGGCGGAAGCGCGGCAGTCGAGGCGGCGGCGAAGAAAGCCGGCCATGACGTGACCGTGCCCTTCACGCCCGGACGCACCGACGCGACCGAGGCGCAGACCGACGCCCATTCGTTCGAACCGCTCGAACCCGTTGTCGATGGCTTCCGCAACTATGCGAGCGGTACGCTCGCCTGGTCGCAGGAAGAGCTGCTGATCGACCGGGCGCACCTGCTGACCCTGACCGCGCCCGAAATGACAGTGCTCGTCGGCGGGCTGCGTGTGCTGGGCGCCAATGTCGGTGGCGCAAAACATGGCGTGTTCACCGATCGGCCCGAAGCGCTGACTAACGACTTCTTCGTCAACCTGCTCAAGACCAGCATGACGATGAAGTGGGAGGCGCAGGCCGACGGAACCTTCGTGGCAAGGGACCGTAACGGCGGCGACACCCGAATGACGGCAACGCGCGCCGACCTTATCTTCGGCTCCAACTCACAATTGCGTTCCTTGTCAGAGGCTTACGCCACCGACGATGCCAAGGGCGCGTTCGTCCACGCCTTCGTCGCGGCATGGACCAAGGTGATGAACCTCGACCGGTTCGACCTCGCCTGAGGTCGATGGACGGGCTCCGGCGACTCCCTCCCGCCGCCGGAGTTCGTCCACAAGAATTTGTTCCAAAATGGCACAAATCGCGAAATGAGCAGGGCAAGTCACAGGTGTAGACTTGCTCTGCTTCTTTTTTTGATTCTTACATCTCGCCCTTGGCGCGACGGTGCGCATACCATCGCTGCACATTCGCGTTATGTTGGTCGAGCGTATCGGCAAACGCGCTCGATCCATCGCCCTGCGCTACGAAATAAAGCGCATTCGATTTTGCAGGGTCCAGCGCTGCCTCGATCGATGCCTTGCCCGGATTTGTGATCGGCCCAACCGGCAGCCCGGAAATGCGATAGGTATTGTATCCGTTCACGGCGTCGAGTTCCGAACGCAGGATACGCCGTCCCAGCGGCTTGCCCTTGGTAATCGGATAAATCGTCGTCGGGTCCGCCTGCAACGGCATCCCGCGTTTCAGGCGGTTGGTATAGACCGACGCAACCATGCGCCGCTCGTCCGCTCGTCCCGTTTCCTTCTCGACGATTGACGCAAGGATGATCGCGGCCTCGGGCGTGGTCACGGCGATACCGGGTTTACGCGCTGCCCAGGCATTGGCGATCGCGGTCTGCATCGCCTTTTGCATGCGCGCTAAAACCGCGCTGCGGCTTTCCCCCCGGATATAGGAATAGCTGTCGGGCAGCACCGATCCCTCGGGCGGCACTGCGACAGTGCCGGTCAAGAGCGGCGTCGCCATCAGCTTTTCCTGTACGAGGATCGACGGTGTCCCTTCGGGAACGGCAAAGAACCGCTGAAGCACCTTGCCCGACTGCAACAGCGACAGGATCGCGCCCGCGTCCATACCGCGGGCGATACGATATTCTCCGGGCTTGATCGCTCCCTTCTGCCCGAACAATTTGGCATTGGTCAGAAAAGCATCCGCCGACTTGATCGCGCCCGCTTTCTCGAGTTCGCGCGCGGCGGCGGTCAAGCTCGACCCCGCCGGAATGACGACCTCGACATCCTTCGGCGCGCTACCGCCGGTAAACCGCAGGAACGCAAACGCGGCAATCGCGATGACGACGACGAGGATCAGGAAGCGACGCATCTCGTCCTCTCTTGCAGTCGAACGCGCTTTAAACGGCGCGCATCACCAGTGACGCATTCGTGCCGCCAAAGCCGAATGAATTGTTCAACACTGCGTTCACTTTACGCTTCTTCGCGACATGCGGCACCAGGTCCACGCCCTCGCAGCTTTCGCTCGGGTTATCGAGGTTGAGCGTCGGCGGGACGATCTGGTCGCGGATCGCGAGAATACAGAAGATGCTTTCGACCGCGCCCGCTCCACCGAGCAGATGCCCGATCGCCGATTTTGTCGATGACATCGACATCGTTTTCAGCGCCGGACCGAACAACCGGCGCACCGCGCCAAGTTCCAGCTCGTCGCCCAGCGGTGTCGAAGTACCGTGCGCGTTGACGTAATCGATGTCGGAAAGGCTCAGCCCCGATTTGCGCATCGCCATCTCCATCGAGCGATACGCACCCGATCCTTCCGGATGCGGCGCCGTCACGTGATAGGCGTCGCCGGACAAGCCATACCCCAGAATCTCGGCGTAAATCTTCGCGCCCCGTGCCTTGGCGTGTTCATATTCCTCGAGCACGACAACACCTGCACCCTCGCCCATGACAAAGCCGTCGCGCGCCTGGTCATAGGGGCGCGATGCCTTTTCCGGTGTGTCGTTGAACCCGGTCGACAGAGCGCGTGCCTGTGCGAACCCCGCGATACCCAGCGGACAGATTGCACCTTCGGCACCCCCGGCGAGCATGACATCCGCATCGTCCATCATGATCATCCGTGCGGCATCGCCGATCGAATGCACACCGGTCGCGCATGCCGTGACCACCGCGTGGTTCGGCCCCATCAACCCGTATTTGATGCTGACTTGACCGGAAATGAGATTGATCAATCGTCCGTGGACGAAATGCGGCGAAACGCGCGACGGCCCCTTTTCGTTGAGGACCAGCGACTCGCTGGCGATACCCGGAAGGCCGCCGATGCCCGAACCGATCGAACAGCCCATGCGAAACCGTTCGGCTTCGCTCGCCTCGGTCAGACCGGCGTCTTCGAGCGCCTGTCCTGCGGCATCAATACCGTAAATGATAAACGGATCGACCTGCCGTTGAACCTTGTGATCGACACGTTTGTTCGGGTCGAAACCATAGGGATGATCCGCTGGCTTCACTTCGCAAGCGATTGTGCATTTCTGGTCCGAAGGGTCGAACCGCGTGATGCGTGCCGCGCCCGACTTGGCGGCGAGAATATTGGCCCAACTCGTCTCGACGTCACCACCCAGTGGCGTGACCAGACCCAGTCCTGTTACGACGACACGACGCATAGGCGTTCATTCCCTTCGCGAAAAAGAAAACAGGCCCGGCCCATTGCGGGGCCGAGCCTGTCTATGGCTCCTCTCCGAGCCTCGTTAAGCCTGCTCAGCCCTTGTTGGCGTCGATATAGGCAATAGCGTCCTTCACCGTGCCGATCTTCTCCGCCGCATCGTCGGGAATTTCCACGCCGAACTCTTCTTCGAACGCCATGACCAACTCGACGATGTCGAGGCTGTCTGCGCCCAGATCGTCGATGAAGCTCGACTCTTCGGTCACCTTGTCGGCATCGACACCGAGGTGCTCGACGACGATCTTCTTCACCCGGTCGGCGGTCTCGCTCATGAAGGTTCCTTCTCGTTCAGGAAAATGTAATCTCGAAAAACTGCCCTAATCACCTGTAAGGGAGGGTGCAAGAGGGGCGAGGTGTCAGACCTAATGGTGGCGGTCCTTACCCAGGATATGATCGACTAGCGCGCCGAGTGTGCGGAAACCGCTGGTCGCGATGCCTTCGCCGGAAAGGCTACCCGGCGCCCAGGCGCGCTCGAAGCCCAGCTTCGCGGATTCCTTCAGCCGCAATCCCGAATGCGCGACCGGCCGCACCTCGCCGGAAAGCGCGATTTCACCGAACGCAACGATATCCGCCGGCACAGGTCGCTCGCTAAACGCACTGACCAGCGCAGCAGCCACGGCAAGGTCGGCGGCCGGATCGGTCAGCCGATAGCCACCGGCAATATTGAGATAGACCTCCGACGACGACAGCGACAGGCCGCACCGCGCCTCCAGCACGGCAAGGATCATTGCCAGTCGCCCCGAATCCCAACCGACAACCGCACGCCGCGGCGTTGCCCCGCTCGCCAGCCGTACAGTCAGAGCCTGCACCTCTACCAGTACCGGTCGCGTACCCTCCAGCGCGGGAAAGACGACCGTCCCCGTCACCGCTTCCCCACGCGTCGTCAGGAACAGTGACGAGGGGTTGCCGACATCGCTGAGGCCACCCTCGCCCATGGCGAACACGCCGATTTCATCGGTGCCGCCGAAGCGGTTCTTGATCGCCCGCAGGATACGATATTGGTGGCTGCGCTCCCCTTCGAACGCAAGTACGGTATCGACCATATGCTCCAGCACACGCGGCCCCGCGATCGTGCCATCTTTGGTAACATGACCGACCAACACCACCGCTGAGCCGCGCTCCTTGGCAAAGCGAATGAGTTCGCCGGCTGACGCGCGGACCTGACTTACCGTCCCCGGCGCACCTTCGATCAGGTCAGAGTGCATCGTCTGGATCGAATCGATAACAAGCAGATCAGGCGCAGTCGGAAAGGTCGCAAGGATATCACGTACCGACGTCGCGCTCGCGAGGCCGACCGGGGAATGACCCAATCCCAGCCGTTGTGCGCGCAACCGCACCTGGTCCACAGCCTCTTCGCCCGAAACATAGGCGACACTACGACCAGTAAGAGCGAGCTTTGCCGCCGCCTGAAGCAACAATGTCGATTTACCGATCCCCGGATCGCCGCCGATCAGCGTTGCCGAGCCCTGCACGAATCCGCCGCCCAGCGCCCGATCGAGTTCGGCGATACCCGAAGGCATGCGATCCGGGAGCTTCGTCGGCGAATCCAGCGCAACAAGGCTGACCGCCCGCCCCCCGTGCTGAAGATTATGACGCGCCGAAAACGGGGTGACCACGGCGCCCGCATCTTCGACCAGCGTGTTCCAGTCATTGCAATCGTCACACTGCCCGGCCCATTTTGAGGACACCGACCCGCAAGACTGACAGACATAGCGTTTTTGCGGTTTGGCCAAGCGAGTCTCGCGGTTAAGAACGTAACCGGAACATAATGACGAACGCCCGCGGGATCAACAAAAGAAAACGGCGCCGCTCCTTTCGGAACGGCGCCGCTCTATTGCCTGAAAAAGGGAGTTAATCAGGCGAACGAAGCAATCGTCATCGAACGACGGCGGCGCATTGCGCGACCGACGATGCCGAAGCCCAGAACCATCATTGCCCAAGTCGACGGCTCAGGCACGTTACCGGTCATGAGGTTGTCGAACTCGAACGAGTTGTTGGTCGACGAGAACGTCGCGCCATTGATCAGCTTCACACCGTTCGACACATAAACAACGCGACCGTTCGACGACGGCAGGCTCTGGTTGCCGTTGGCGGTGGCACCGAAAGCGATCTGTGCACCGCTCAGGATTTCCGTGGAACCGTCGTTGAACGACAGCGTCAGCGTGTTGTAGTTGTCGAGCGAACCGATGACGAACGAGAAGATGTTCGCTGCGGTGAAGGCCTTGGTATAGCTACCGGCGGTCGGCAGACCGAGCACGGCGGCGTAATTACCCGTGCTGTTGAACCCGGGAACGGCGGCGTCGTTCGGAACGGTTGTGTTGTAGATCTTGGCGTTCGGTCCGATCGAGGCACCAACGGCATAGCTTTCGAAATTTTCGACCATCGTGCTCAGGAAGGCCGGAGCAGCCGAAGCGCCAGGCATGTAGCTGACGAAAACGGCGGCATTTGCCGATGTAGCGGCACAAAGTGCTGCAAGTCCGATAATATACTTACGCATGGTGTATTCCCTGTTTTCTTTTGACCAGACGGTCGTTGCGTCGAAGTATGGAACCTTTGTTGACCCCATGAGACGTGCGACTCGTCCCTTGCAAGCAACGGAATACCGCTGCGTGAGGGGGCAAAGATAACTCTAAGAAAACAGTCTGTGTTTCATTTCCGAACACTGTCCCATGTCGGCACATTGCGCTCAGTCCAACGCATCAGATCCGTAGCGAGAACCACAAGGCATCCTGGTATTGAACGCGAAAAACACAAAGAAAACGGCGCCATTCCCCCAGGAACGACGCCGCTGACTTACCCGAAAGGGCGTAAATTATGCGAACGAAGCAATCGTCATCGAACGACGGCGGCGCAGAGCGCGACCGACGATACCGAAGCCCAGAACCATCATCGCCCAAGTCGACGGCTCAGGCACGTTACCGGTCATGAGGTTGTCGAACTCGAACGAGTTGTTGGTCGACGAGAACGTCGCGCCATTGATCAGCTTCACACCGTCCGAAACGTAATACACGCGGCCATTCGAGGTCGGCAGATCCTGGTTGCCATCGGCAATTGCGCCCAGGGCGATCTGCGCGCCGTTCAGAATTTCCGTCGACCCATCCGTGAACGACAGGGTCAGGCGGTTGTAGCTGTCGAGCGAACCGATGACGAACGAGAAGATGTTCGCAGCGGCGAAGCTCTTCGTGTAGCTACCAGCGGTCGGCAAGCCGAGTACGGCACCATAGTTACCCGTGCTGTTGAAACCCGGAATCGCGGCATCGTTCGGCACGTCCGTGTTGTAGACCTTGGCGTTCGGTCCGATCGAAGCGCCAACGGCAAAACCCTCGAAATTTTCAACCATGGTGGTGAGAAACGCTGGCGAAGGCGAAGCGCCCGGCGCATAGCCAACGAACACCGCTGCATTTGCCGATGTCGCAGCACAAAGCGCGGCAAGGCCAATCATCATCTTACGCATACAGAAATACCCCTATTCTGACCGGACGGTCGTTTGCTCACTCGACTTCTAGAGCCCGGTTCGGCCCCCGGAACGTGCGACTCGTTCCAATACTGGCCGCTGAATAGCTTAATTTTGATGGTAAACAAACTGCTAAGAGAGCAGTTGCGGCATAAATTCGTGCGGGCACCCCGATTTTTGCAATTGCGGCGTAGATAAACGGTAATATGCCCATTTTTTGTTTCAAAACGGGACATTATTTGCTTGTGCGGTGCAACATTTTCCGTTCGGGTGCCGACAATCCTTCATCGCTTGGTCGAGGTGTGATCACACCTCGGATCGCCGCAGCACCACCTAATCGCATTTGGGTTTGTTTCTGCCCTGTTCACATGCCAAGCCTTTGCCATGCGGGAAAAGGAATTGCGGCTGGCCCTCGTCTGCTACGGCGGGATCAGCCTGGCGGTGTACATGCACGGCGTCACGAAGGAGGTCTGGCATCTCGCGCGCGCCAGCCGTGCGTTTCACGATGGGGCCGTGCCCGACGAGCCGATCGAAGCAGCCTATCTCGATCTGCTAAAAACCGCCGAGGCGACAACAGGTATCAAGCTGCGGGTATTGGCGGACATCGTTGCGGGCGCGAGCGCGGGCGGCATCAATGGCGTCTTCCTCGCGCACGCTGTCGCCACCGGCCAGACGCTCGATCCCCTGACCGAAATGTGGCTCGACAAGGCCGATGTTGATGCGCTGATCGACCCCGCCGCACGCGCGCCGTCACGCATGTCGAAGCTGTGGGCGTCGCCGATCGCCTGGGCGCTCGCGGGGCGGCAGGGCGATAAATGGGACGATGGCCTCGATGCGAATACCCGCGACGAGATTTACGCAAAGCTGACACGCTTTGTCCGGTCGCGCTGGTTCGAACCGCCGTTCGGCGGCGAGACGTTCGACACGATGCTGATCGACGCATTCATTGCGATGGCCGCTGGACCCGTCGGGCCGCGGCTATTGCCCGATGAGCAGCCACTCGACCTGTTCGTCACTGTGACCGACTTCCATGGTCATCCCGAAACGCTGCCGCTGCATTCGCCGCCCAAAATCGAGGAAACCGAACATCGCCTGACGCTGTCGTTTCGCGATACCCGGAATGCCCCTTCTGATTTTGCCGAAGTCGCAGGACTGGTGTTCGCGGCACGCGCCACCGCAAGTTTCCCCGGTGCCTTCCCGCCATTCAATGTCACCGAACTCGATCGGGCACTAAAGTCCACAGGTCAGAAATGGCATGGTCGTAAGGCATTTCTCGCACGTGTCCTGCCGCGACAGGCTGCGGTGGGCGCGGCCGAAACGACGACGCTGATCGATGGATCGGTGCTCGCCAACGCGCCATTCCGCCCCGCCATCGGCGCGCTGCGTGATCGCCCCGCCCGGCGCGAAGTCGATCGCCGCTTCGTCTATATCGATCCGAAGCCCGGCAAGAAAAGCATCCGCCTGTCAGGCAGCGACGCGACACCCGGTTTCTTCACGACCTTGTTCGGCGCCCTTTCCGACATTCCACGCACCCAGCCGATCCGCGACAATCTGGAAGCGATTGCCGGTCGCACCGCGCGGATCGAACGAACGCGACGCATCATCGAGGCTCTCCGCCCTCGCGTCGAAGCATCGGTGGAGACATTGTTCGGGCGGACGCTGTTTCTCGACCGACCAACGACTGCGCGACTGGCCACCTGGCGATCACGGGCCAGCGAGCGCGCAGCGCGCGACGCCGGACATTCTTACTTTGCCTATCGCGAACTCGTCCGTGGCGGAGTCGCGGATTCTGTCCGCCACGTTCTGCCAAGTCACATTGATGGCGCTGCACTGGAGGACGCGCTCATCAAACGATCGGACGTCGACCGACTCGACCTGCGCTTCCGCATCAGACGGCTTCGCTTCGTTGCGCGCAGGTTGGCAGTATTGGCCGACATAAGTCCGGCAGTCGATTACGAGATGCTGCGCAAGGCCGTCTTTGCCTGCCTGGCCCGGTACCTCGAACGCGAATCGCCCAGCTTCCTCGGGACGATCGAGGCTACCGATGCGACCGAATTGCTCGACCTGATCGAGCAGCGCTGGGATCTCCACACGCTCGACGTGCAGACCGACGGCGTGATCGCGGAAGCGATAGGCAATTGCCTTCGCGCGCACCGGCGCCAGCCCTTGCTCGCCTATCTCGGCTTCCCCTTTTACGATGTCGCGACACTCGCGCTGTTGCAGGGCGAGGGGTTCGACGAGTTTGACCCCGTCATGGTCGACCGCATCTCGCCCGAGGACGCGATCTCGCTGTCGGGTGGCGCGACAGTGATCAAGGGGACGCAGTTCAACAGTTTCGGCGCGTTCTTCAGCCGCACCTATCGCGAGAACGACTATCTCTGGGGCCGGCTGCACGGTGCCGAGCGGATGATCGACATCGTCGTCTCGTCGCTGCCCAATGATGCACTGGCCGCCGATGCCGTCACCCGCGCGAAGAAGGCTGCGTTCGTCGCGATCCTCGATCGCGAGCAAGCGCGCCTGACCACCATCCCCGAAACCTTTGCCGAACTGCGCACCCGCATTGCGGCCATGACTGGCGCAGGTGAAACGACGGGCCTAGACTAACAGCCAGAATAGCGAAGGTTGGTGGCCGCCATGCAGTTTTTGAAGACGATTTTCTGGGTTCTGGTCGCGGTCGTGGGCGCGCTGTTTTCGTTCGCGAACTGGAAGCCGGTCGATATCCGCCTGTGGGGCGATCTCGTCTGGTCGCCGCCGCTGCCCTTTCCGATTCTCTGCGCGTTTCTTATCGGCCTCGTGCCCATGCTGATCATTCACCGCGCCACGCGCTGGAGCATGCGCCGCCGTCTCGAAAGCGCGAACCGTGCTCTAACCGACAGCCTTCCGATACCTGCTCCATCGGTACCGATCACTACCGTTCCGCCGGGCGCGGCTCCCATCGTTCCGCCACCCGGCGTCGCGTGAGGGCAGTGCCATGACCAGCCCGATCTGGGTCGCAATCGACACGCCGAACATCGACCGCGCAAAGGCCATTGCCGAAAAAGTCGGGCGTCATGTCGGCGGTATCAAACTGGGCCTGGAATTCTTTTGCGCCAATGGCCGCGCCGGCATCCACGAGATGGCCAAGCTGCACCTCCCGATCTTTCTCGATCTGAAACTGCACGACATTCCCAACACCGTTGCGAAGGCGGTACAGGCGCTCAGCGCGCTCGAACCTGCGATCCTGACCGTCCACGCCGCCGGCGGTCGCGCGATGATGGAGGATGCCAAGGCCGCAGCCCCGACCGGGTGCAAGGTGGTAGCGGTCACAGTGCTGACCAGCCTCGACGCCAGCGACCTGGCTAGCGGGGGTATCAGCGGCAGCCCGCACGATCAGGTTCTGCGCCTCACAGCTGCCGCGCAGGAAGCGGGCCTCGATGGCGTGGTCTGTTCGGGCAACGAAGTCGGCGCAGCGCACAAGCAATGGCCGGGTGGCTATTTCGTCGTTCCGGGGGTGAGGCCGTCAAACGGCGACGTCGGCGATCAAAAGCGCGTCGTGACGCCGCGTGCCGCACTCGATGCGGGTGCTTCGATCCTCGTCGTAGGGCGACCGATTACGCAGGCGACCAACCCCAGCGCGGCGGTGCGCGCTATCGAAGCGACACTCTAAAGAGCCTCGCAGTGACCGACATCGACGCCCCATATCACGCGCATATCTACTTCGACGCCGAGGAGCGCGCAGCGGCTGAAGCGTTGCGCGCGACACTCCTGGACCTGCGCGCGCCGGGCAGCGCACCCCAAATCCTGTTCGTCGGGCAACCGACAGAGGGTGCCGCCGGACCGCATCCGATCCCGCAGTACGAAATTCACTTTCTCAAGCGCGATCTCGCGGCGGTGACATCGGCCATCGAAGATTCGACGCTGCGCGCGCTGGTGCACCCGTTGACCGACGATGACCTGGCCGACCACACCCGTCTTGCGCACTGGATCGGCGATCCGATCGAACTCGATGTGACCGTCCTCGATCCACCCGGGCAGAACCAGGGCATTCCCCGATTCGGGAAGGCGGACTTCTAGCCCCGAAGCCACGCCGGGCTGGTCAAGGCGCACGTCTGGGGCCAAAGCGCACGCGTGCCCGTCCTCACCAAAATCTGCGGCCTTTCGACTCCGGAAACGCTGGACGCCGCATTGTCGGGTGGCGCGAGCCATGTCGGCTTCGTTTTTTTCGCGAAAAGCCCGCGCAATGTCGCTCCGGAACAGGCTGCTGCGCTTGTTGCCCGCACCGCCGGACGCGCCCGAACGGTGGGATTGTTTGTGGATGCCGACGCCGGGTTCATCGAAGCGGTCCGCCGCCAGACCGGGATCGACATCATTCAGCTCCACGGTCACGAAAAACCGGCGTTCGCCGCAAATCTTGGCGGCGAAGTCTGGAAAGCCCTTCCCATTCGCACCTCGACCGACCTGCAAGTGGCCAGCGCCTGGCGCGGCGCGGTCAGACGCATTCTTTATGACGCCAAGCCACCCGAGGGCGCAGCGCTACCGGGCGGCACCGGTA
>JBDUBD010000134.1:0-5544 GCA_040004295.1 Sphingomonadales bacterium
CGTCGGGGGTGATCAGGCCGGCGTTGAGATCGGCGTCGACCGCCATCTGCTTGCCCGGAAGTGCGTCGAGCGTGAAGCGCGCCGACACTTCGGACACGCGCCCCGCACCCTTGGTGATGACGACCAGGTTGATGATCATAAGCACCGCGAACACAAACAGGCCGACGATATAATCGCCGCCGATCAGGAACTTGCCGAACGCCTCGATGACGTGACCCGCCGCGCCCGATCCGTTGTGGCCGTTGACCAGCACGACGCGCGTGGACGCGACGTTCAGCGCAAGGCGAAAGATCGTCGCGAGCAGCAGGACGGTCGGGAAAGCCGAGAAATCGAGCGGCTTGGCCGCGTTGAGCGCGATCATCAGCACCGCGAGCGACAGCATGATGTTGGCGATGAAGCCCATGTCGAGCACGAAGGTCGGCACCGGAACGATCATCAGCACAACGAGCGCGAGGATGGCGACGGGCAACACGCCGCCGCGCACGACGCCGGCAAGGACTTTCAGGTTCAGCGCGTTCACTGGCCGAGCCCTGCAAGACGATTATAGGCGCGCCGGGCATAATCGACCGACAGCGTTTGCGGCATCGGTTCGATCGATGCCATCTGAAGCGGTGCGCGATCGGTCGCCTCGGCAACGTTGCGGCGCTGTTGCGTCCAGGTGACGGTCGCCATCTGGGGTGCAGCGGGTGCGGAGCCGCCGAGCTTGGTCGCGAAATTGCTGCGGATCTCGCCCAGACTGCGGGCGCTGCCGTCGGGCGCGTAGAAGATGGAGTGATTGGCGGCGGCGGCAGCGGTGAAAAGCGGCGCGGCTGCCATGGAAGGATCGGCGTCATAGGCCGACAGGAAATCGGATGCGCCCTTGGCACCCATGAAATGCGCGAGGTAAAGATCGACCGGTTCGGCCGTGCGTCCCAGCGACGATTCCAGCTTGTCGCGGTTATCCGACGCGAATTCGCCCGCCATCGTGGACGCGAGTTCGGGGTCGTAGCGAAGATTGTCGATTGCTGTCCGCATCGACGGATCGGCGACCTGGTAGCCGGACCCCGACTTGTCGATCGCCTCCGCCGCCCAGCCGAGACCGTGATCGGCGCCGTGCGCCTTTACGACCTGTAGCCAGGTCTGCTTCGTAAACTGATAGAGCCCCGCCGCGCTCGACGTGCGTGCACGGGCTTCGGGGTCGAGGCTGCTTTCGATGCGCGCCTGGTTGTAGAGGTAGTCGAAGTCTACGCCCGTGCGGCTTGCGGCCTGCGCGATGGCCGCGCGTATCCGCGGCTCGGTCGTCCCTGTTACTGAATTCGAAATCGTCATTGCTTACCTGGTCCGGTTCAACCCCGTAACTAGCAAGCATTGTGCCAATCGTGCTTAACGCGCCTTAAGCAGCGTATCTTCCGGCTGCGGTATAGGTCGCTGCCCGCCCGCCGCCACGTCGTGTCGTCAATCGATCGGCACGTTGGCGGTTGCGATCCGCCAGATAGTTGACACGCATGCGCGCGGCATCACCCTGTTTCAGGGCATGGTCGACACGCGCGCGAGTGTTGCCCGTTGCGCGGACGCCGCCCGAACGACGAACGGAATCGATCACGGCCGCCAGATCGCGCGTTGCCGCTTCGATGGCACACACATCGCCTGCATCAAGCGCGGCAATCAGCGCGCCCTGTGCGGCAATGACAGCTTCGATCTGGTCGTCATCCATAATTATTTCCGTGCCGAAACGTACGCGACGATCGACTTGGCAAGGGCATCCGGATCCACCTTGTACGATCCATCGGCGATGGCGCGACGGACCTGCGCGATCTTGGCATAATCCACCGGAGCCGGTGCGCTGCTGAGATCGTTCGCAAGCGAGATCAGTCGCGACAGGCTCGGCGACGGAGCCGTCGGTGCCGGCGCTGGCGTCTGCTGGGTCGGGGTCGCTGCCGTCGCTCGGGCAGTATCCGCCTTTCCGGCGGTGCCTGCTGCGATCGGAACGACCGCGGTCATGCGGACATTGTCGATCATGTCGTTCCCTTTTTGCCTGACCTGCCAGAAAATCGACAGGTTCTCACAGAGCGGTAACGACAGGGTATCGCAAAGCTTTAATTGCTGATTACGACGCGCCCCAGACTATCGACACGGCCCGTGACGGTGGTGGTCCCTGTCGAGGATTTGACACGCACCACACCGCCTTCCCGACCGTCCTCCATCGCGATGGCTGTGGATACGACACTGAAGCCGTTTCCGCCCACCGCAAGCTCGACACTGTCCCCGCGCCGGATGACGATGGCGGCCTGCGTCGCCATAGGCGCGATAACGGGAACGCGCAGGCGCCACCCGATCGCCGCACACCGCACGACCAGCTCGTTACGGACCATCATCTCGATGGTTGCCGGTTCGGGACAGCGCGTCAGGCGTAGCCGTTGGTCCAGCGGCTGGACCTGCGTACCCGCGTCCGGCCCCAGAAATGCGCCGATCCTTGCCTGAAGCACGGACAGATCCTCGAACTGCGGGACGACTGCCTGTGCAGTACCGACCGCCAATATGGCCGTCGCAGCGGCAATCATCGATTTCATCGCAAGTCTCCTTATTCGCGAACCGATCAGCAATTGCCGTGCCACAATCGCTACAGGGCGGCGGGCACCATCGTCGCGTCAGCAAACCGACACTTGTCAGGATAACGATCGAAACATCCCGCATTTGCGCAATTGGCACATCCTTTGCTGACTGATCCATGACGCGCTCGCGGTGAGCCGTCGATGGAGGTTCGAATGGCCGATACCGATGTCTTCGGAATTCACGGGGCAGCGCTCAACTTGCGCTCGCAGCGGATGTCGATGCTCGCGTCGAACATCGCGAATGCCGCGACGCCGAACTACAAGGCGCGCGACATCAACTTCGGCGACGCGCTCCGTCGCGCACAGGAAGGCCAGGATGTTTCGGCATCGGTCCAGTACCGCGTACCGATGCAGGCGTCGCTCGACGGCAACACCGTCGAACTGTCAACCGAGCAGACAGAGTTTGCCGAGAACGCCATCGCCTATCGCACCACGCTCACCTTCCTCAACGGACGCATCGCGACACTCTCGCGCGCGTTGAAGGGAGAATAAGCGTGGCCAATTCAATGTCCGTCTTCGACATCAGCGGGCGCGCCATGGCGGCCCAGATGGTGCGGCTGAATACCACTGCATCGAACCTGGCGAATGCCGGATCGGTATCGGGAAGCGAAGCCAAGGCATTCCGTTCGCTAAAGCCGGTGTTCCGCGCCGTGACCGGCGATCCGGGGCAAGCGACCGTTGCCGTCGATCGCGTAACCCAGACAGAGACGGCGCCGACCAAGCGTCACGACCCCAATCACCCGCTGGCAGATGCCAATGGCGACGTCTGGGATGCGGCCGTCGATAGCGCCGCCGAGCTGGTCGAGATGATCGAGACGTCGCGCCAGTACCAGAACAACGTGCAGGTCTTGCAGACCGCCAAATCACTCACGCTCGACACATTGAGGATCGGCCAATGACGATTAACGTACCCACATACACGACCACTGGAACCGGCACTGTCGCGTCCAAGTCGCAGTCCGAGATCACATCGACGGACTTCCTGAAGCTGATGACCGAACAGCTGAAGCAGCAGGATCCGTTCGCGCCGCAAGACAACAGCCAGATGGTTGCACAGATGGCGCAGATGAACGCCTCGGCGACGTCGAGCGAGATGAACGTGACGCTGAAGAACATCTCGACGCAGCTCGCCGACCAGACTGCGCTGCTGAAAACCCTGTCAACGCAACTGACGCCCACGACGACCACTCCGGCCGCCTGAATCCTAGGAGCTAAATCATGTCCTTCTATACCTCGCTCTCCGGCCTCAAGGCTGCCCAGACCGATCTGTCGACTATCGCAAACAACATCTCGAACGTCGGGTCGATCGGCTTCAAAAAGAGCCGCGCCGAATTCGGCGATCTGTTCGCCGCCGCCCCGACCCAGACGACCAAGACGATCGCGGGTCAGGGTACGCACCTGAACATTATCAAGCAAAACTTCACGCAGGGGACGCTTGAGGGTACCGAAAAGACGCTCGACCTTGGCATCTCGGGTGAAGGGTTCTTCGTGGTCGAAGGTTTTCCGCCGCGTAAGGAGATCACCTACACGCGTAACGGCTCTTTTGGCATCGACGCTAATCGTAACGTTATCGACACGATGGGTTCCAAGCTGAAACTGTTGCCGGTCGACGCGAATGGCGATGTCACCTCGACCGCCTTTGCCAGCATGAGCGATTTCACCCTGCCCGCGAACAAGCCGGGCGATCCGACGATCGCCCTGTCAAACATTTCGGTCGGCCTCGATGGCCTTGTCACCGCAACCTATGCGGACGGCTCGGCCGAAAAGTTGGGCAAGGTCGCGATGGCGAGCTTCACCAATATCGAGGGTCTGCGCCAGGTCGGCGACGCGCATTGGCAGTCGACGGGGGACAGCGGTCAGCCAACTGTCAATGGCGCGACGAACGGTGCCATGGGCCAAATCCGATCGGGCACGCTCGAACGCGCGAACGTCGATGTGACCGAGGAATTGGTCTCGCTGATCGCCGCACAGCGCAACTTCCAGGCGAATGCCAAGGCGATCGAAACCGCCAAGGCAATGACCCAGACGATCTTCAACATCAACTGAGCTGAACCGACATGGACCGCCTCATATATTCCAGTCTGTCGGCGATGCGTTCGAGCCTCGCCCGCCAGACCGCGACGGCGAACAACATCGCCAACGCCGAAACGCCTGGTTTCCGCGCGGACATCGCGGAAACTCAGGCGCTGTGGATGCATGGGGCAGGCTCCGACAGCCGCGCCGTCACTTCGGAAGAGGTGCTGAGCGCCGACATGAAGCCAGGTACGGTTGCCGCAACCGGACGCCCGCTGGACGTTGCCCTCAACGGTGACGCGATGTTCGTCGTCCAGTCGCAGGAGGGCGAAGAAGCCTATACCCGGCGCGGCGATTTCCAGCTTGGTGACGGCGGACTGCTGACCACGGGCGACGGTCGCCCTGTCATGGGCAGCGGCGGCCCGATCATCGTGCCGCCCGCCGACAGTATCCTGATCGACGGCCAGGGCCGCCTGATCATCGTTCCCGCAGGCGGCGATGCGTCGCAGCCACAGGAAGTCGCTCAGCTGCGTCTGGTGTCCGGAAAGGGGTCAGACGTCGTCAAGGGCATGGACAATCTGTTCCGTGTCCGTGGCGGCGGCGTCCTGCCCGACGACCCCGATGCCAGCGTGAAGAGCGGACACCTCGAAGGATCGAACGTCAGCACGACGAAAGCGCTGGTCGACATGATCGAGGCCAGCCGTTCGTGGGACATGCAACTGAAACTGATCTCGGATGCGCGCGACAATGATTCTGCCGCCGCCAACCTGATGAAGCTGGACTGACTGGAGACTATAGATGAGTAACGGAGCCCTTCACGTCGCACGGACCGGCCTCGATGCGCAGAACATGCGCATGCAGGTTATCGCGAACAACCTCGCGAACGTGAACACGACCGGGTTCAAGCGCGACCGCGCCAATTTTGCGACGCTTGCCTATC
>JBDUBD010000051.1:0-18540 GCA_040004295.1 Sphingomonadales bacterium
GAAATCGGCGACGGCGTGTTCGAGGTGAAGTCGACCAACGGCGACACGTTCCTCGGCGGCGAAGACTTCGACAACAAGATCGTCGAGTTTCTGGCCGACGCCTTCAAGAAGAAGGAAGGTCTCGATCTCCGCACCGACAAGCTCGCGCTGCAGCGGCTTAAAGAAGCGGGCGAAAAGGCGAAGATCGAGCTGTCATCGGCAGCGACGACCGAAATCAACCTGCCGTTCATAACCGCGCGCATGGAGGGTGGCGCGACAACGCCGCTTCACCTCGTGGAAACGCTGACGCGTGCCGACCTCGAAAAGCTGGTCGAAGCACTTGTCAACCGTACGCTCGAGCCTTGCAAGAAGGCACTCGCCGACGCAGGGCTGACCGCCGACAAGATCGACGAAGTTGTGCTGGTTGGCGGAATGACGCGCATGCCGCGCGTTCGCGAGGTCGTGAAGGCCTTCTTCGGCAAGGAACCACACACTGGCGTAAACCCCGATGAAGTCGTCGCGATGGGTGCCGCTATCCAGGCGGGCGTGTTGCAAGGCGACGTGAAGGACGTCCTGCTGCTCGACGTGACGCCGCTGTCGCTGGGTATCGAAACGCTGGGTGGCGTGTTCACGCGCATGATCGACCGCAACACGACTATCCCCACCAAGAAGTCGCAGACCTATTCGACTGCCGATGACAATCAGCAGGCCGTGACGATCCGCGTGTTTCAGGGCGAGCGCGAAATGGCCGCCGATAACAAGATGCTCGGCAATTTCGACCTGATCGGCATTCCGCCCGCACCGCGCGGCGTTCCTCAGATCGAGGTCACGTTCGACATCGACGCCAACGGCATCGTCAACGTCAGTGCCAAGGACAAGGGCACCGGCAAGGAACAGCAGATCAAGATCCAGGCCTCTGGCGGCCTTTCGGATTCCGACATCGACCAGATGGTCAAGGACGCCGAACAGTTCGCCGAAGAGGACAAGGTGCGTCGCGCGGCAGCCGAGGCAAAGAACAATGCCGAATCGCTGATCCATTCGACCGAGCGTCAGCTGATCGACAATGGCGACAAGGTCGATGCCGCATTGAAGGCAGAGATCGAGGCGGCGGTCGCCGAAGCCAAGACCGCGGTCGAGGGTGGTAATGTCGATGCGATGACCGAAAAGACCAACGCGCTCACGCAGGTCGCGATGAAAATGGGTCAGGCGATCTACGAGAAGGAACAGGCCGCTCAGGCGTCGCCCGGTGCCGAAACAGCTGCTGCTGGCGGTGACGAAGATGTGGTCGATGCCGAATTCTCGGAAGTTGACGACAAGAAGTAAGGCACAGTGATGCGTCGCTCCCGCTCATGCGGGGGTGACGCACATTGTTGCGGGGGCGATAATGGCCGACGTTGATTACTACGAGCTGCTGGAGGTCGAGAAGACCGCCGACGACGGGACGATCAAGTCGTCCTATCGCAAGCTCGCGATGAAATTTCATCCCGACAAAAATCCCGGAAATTCCGAAGCCGAGGCGCGTTTCAAGGCGATCTCGGAGGCTTATGACTGCCTGAAGGATCCGCAGAAGCGCGCCGCATACGACCGCTTCGGCCATGCCGCGTTTCAGAACGGCGGCGGGGGCGGAGGAAACGCGCAGGGGTTCGAAGGATTCTCGGACATCTTCGACAACATCTTCGGCGAGTTCATGGGTGGCGGTCGCCAGCAGCGCGGCGGCCCGCGACGCGGCGCAGACCTGCGCTACGATCTCGAAATCACGCTTGAAGAAGCGTTCCACGGCAAGGCAACCGAAGTGTCGATCGAGGTGTCAACTTCGTGTGAACCTTGCGGAGGTTCCGGAGCGAAACCCGGGACTTCGGCGCGCCAGTGCCAGACCTGCGGCGGCCATGGCAAAGTGCGTGCGCAACAGGGCTTTTTCGTGGTCGAACGGCCGTGCCCTACCTGCCATGGCGCGGGTCAGGTCATTGCCGACCCTTGTACGTCATGCCGCGGCGAGGGTCGCGTCGATAAGGCCAAGACGCTGTCGGTGAACATTCCGGCGGGTGTCGATGAGGGCACGCGCATTCGCTTGTCGGGCGAGGGCGAGGCAGGGGCGCGTGGTGCGCCAGCCGGCGATCTCTACATTTTCCTGCACGTCGGGCGGCATTCGATTTTCGAGCGCGAGGGCACGACCTTGTTCGCGAGCGCACCGATCAGCTTCACGACGGCGGCGCTGGGCGGCTCGCTCGATGTGCCGGGGCTCGATGGCGAGCATCACGAAATCCGCATTCCGGCGGGCATCCAGTCGGGCAAGCAGCTTCGTCAGCGCGGTGCAGGTATGCCCGTGCTCAACGGGCGCGGGCATGGCGACCTCGTCATTCAGATTGAGGTTGAAACACCCACGAAGCTAACGGCCAAGCAAAAGGAATTGCTCCAGGCGTTTCGGGAGACCGAGACCGGCGACGAATGCCCCAAGTCTCAGGGCTTTTTCGACAAGCTGCGGTCGGTGTTCGACGCTTAGTATCGCCATTGCGAGCGCAGCGAAGCAATCCATTACGCTGTCCCCGCGCTGGATTGCTTCGCTGCGCTCGCAATGACGGATAATGGAATTCGGAGAAGCCGGCTATCCGCCCACCCCGGAGCGTCAAGCTGAGGGGCGGGCGGTTCGCCCGGGTTGTTTAGAACGCGTAAGCCGCGCTTGCGACAAGCACCTGGGCGAGAATGCCGACGACGACGAAAAGCGCCGTTTCGATATTCTGCATGTGCAGTCTCCTGTTTCCGGTACGGCCGGATGCCGGTCACAGCCAGCGCTGCGACGCGGCTCCCCTACTAAATTAGTGGGCTTTCACAATCGCATTGTGCGGCGCGGCAATTGCAGTTTTTGCAATCAACCCGTGAAGGTCAATTCAATGACTTGCGTCGGTGTGGCACGGCAGAAGAAGGGTGTCGCGCGATCGCCATCGGGGTAGGTGGAGGATGCCAGGGCGGTCAGCCTCCAGCCGCCATTGCCTTTTTCAAGCATCGTTGCCCGTTCGAACTTCAGGCGCGAGCCGCCGGTTGCGCCCACCTGACGCGCGGCTTCGAACAGGCAGTTCTGAACGGTCGGTCGGGCGTCAGCCTGAATCCTGGTCAAGTCTGCCGAAATCGCCGCCGGAGGCTGTGGTGGAAATTCGGGTTTCGCGGGCTGCGATGTCGTTGGCGTTCCGCTCTTCTTTTGGCTGCTGGCAAGTAGAGCCAGCAAGCCACCCGCGACTATGACGCCGCCGATGATCGCACCGGCGCTCGGGCCCTTGTTCCCTTGCGGGGGTTGCGGACGATAGGCATTGCCATAGCCGAAGACTGCCGAGCAGCGATTGCTGACCCAGATGAAGTCGTTCGTGTAACCCCAGCTCTGCCCCGCGACACAGCGACTGTCCTCGCGCAGCAGCTCGACGCGGTTCTCCGTATTGACGTAGCAGCGCTGCTGCTGGCGCCCTTGCGACGTGCACTGAAGCGTCCCGGCGAAATTGCGATCGCCCCAATTGCCCGTGGGCGGCTGCGGACGCGACGGGGCATAACCATAGCCGAACACAGCGACGCAGCGGTTGTTCACCCAGATGCGATTGCGATCATAGCCCCAGTCGTAATTCTGGCGGCAATCGCCCGCTTCGCGCTGGAGCAGCACGACCCGGTTTTCGGTGTTCACCGCACAGGATTGCGGACGGTTATTGTAGCTCGCGCAGCGCAGGGTGCCTTCAAACTCTTGTTGCCCACCGGGATAGCCGGGCGGGGGGAGGTTGCGATTGTCCTGCGCCATCAGCGGCGTCGCCGCGATCTGTGAAACGATCATCGCCGACATGGTGGCAAGATTTAACGCGCGCATGGCTTCTCTCCCGCTGTTTCGAGCGGGAGTATTCGCCGAGATCGTTACGGGGTCAACCGAACACGCGGTCGAAAATGGTGTCGACGTGCCGCAGGTGATAGCCAAGGTCGAACTTGTCGGCGATTTCGTCCTCGCTCAGCCATCTGGTCACCTCGGGATCTGCCTTCAGCAGCCCTTCAAGGCTGAGTGTACCGTCCGAATCCCACACTTTCATCGCGTTGCGCTGGACCAGCGCATAGGAATCCTCACGGCTCGCGCCTGCCTGCGTCAGGGCCAGCAATACCCGCTGCGAATGGACGAGGCCCCCCATGCGATCGAGATTTTTTTGCATGCGCGCCGGATAGACGAGCAATTTGTCGACCACGCCGGTCAGTCTTGCGAGCGCGAAGTCGAGCGTGATGCATGCATCGGGGCCGATGTAACGCTCGACCGACGAATGGCTGATGTCGCGTTCATGCCACAGCGCCACGTTTTCCATTGCGGGGGTTACCGCGCTGCGGACCATGCGGGCGAGGCCGGTCAGGTTTTCGGTCAGCACGGGATTGCGCTTGTGCGGCATCGCCGACGAACCCTTTTGGCCCGGCGAGAAATATTCCTCGGCCTCCAGCACCTCGGTGCGCTGCAAGTGGCGGATCTCGATCGCGAGCCGTTCGATCGAGGAGGCAACGACGCCCAGAACCGCAAAGAACATTGCGTGACGGTCGCGCGGGATGACTTGCGTGGATGTCGGCTCGACGGTCAGGCCCAGCTTTTCGGCGACATGCGCCTCTACGCGCGGATCGATGTTCGCGAACGTGCCGACAGCGCCCGAAATTGCGCAGGTCGCGATTTCGGCGCGGGCGGCGACGATGCGCGCACGATTACGGTCGAACTCGGCATAGGCCTGCGCCAGTTTCAACCCAAAGGTCACCGGCTCGGCATGGATGCCGTGACTGCGCCCGATCGTCGGCGTCAGTTTATGCTCCCGCGCGCGACGTTCGAGGACGATCAGCAACGCATCGACATCGGCGATCAGGATGTCGGCGGCGCGCGCCAGCTGCACCGCAAGACAGGTGTCGAGCACGTCCGACGACGTCATGCCCTGGTGCATGAAACGTGCATCGTCGCCGACTTGCTCGGCGACCCAGGTCAGGAACGCGATAACGTCATGCTTGGTCACCGCCTCGATCGCGTCGATTGCATCGACGTCGATGACAGGGTTCGTCGCCCACCATTTCCACAGCGATTCCGCCGCGGATTTGGGCACGACACCCAGATCGGCGAGCGCCTCGGTGGCGTGCGCCTCGATTTCGAACCAGATACGGAAACGGGCTTCGGGTGTCCAAAGGGCCGTCATTGCGGGGCGGGAGTAGCGTGGAACCATGGGAAATCCGCTAGCAGGGACGAAGCGAGCCGACAACGCGTTCGGCGGTGCAACTTGTTGGTTTCCAAATCATTGACCGTGTGGAACGGTATTCACCGTACCACCCTATTCCCAGAGTGGAGAAAAACCATGAAAACCCTTTTGATCGCCGTCAGCGCGATTGCCCTGTCGACCCCGGCGTTTGCCCAGATGGAGCCATCGACGACGACAAAACAGTCGACGACGACAACCGTCCCGACGCCGACCCCCGCAGCACCTGCTGCTGCGACATCGCAGACCGAGACGACAACGACGACCACTGCGCCTGTCACAGCCCCGTCGGATCCGAAAGCACTGATCGCATCGGAATTCCCGGCCTATGACAAGGATGGCAACGGCACGCTCGACAAGACCGAATTCGCGGCCTGGATGGCGGCGTTGAAGGCAAAGACCGATACGAAGCCGACGCCTGCCGCCGAACTGGCCAAGTGGACCGACGGAGCATTCGTTACGGCTGACAAAGACAAGAGCAAGTCGATCACCCTCGTCGAGCTTCAGAGTTACCTGACTGCGGGAGCATAATTCCCCAGCGGGTCGCAGGGCGGGCTGTACCTTCGGGTGCGGCCCGCTTTTCTATATCAGGCCCTGTTCGCGCAGGCTGCTATGCCCGGTCGCACCAATAATCACATGATCGTGCACCGCGATGCCGAGCCTCTTTCCGGCCTCGATGATGTCGCGGGTCAGCTGTATGTCTGCCCGGCTCGGTTTGGGATCGCCGCTCGGATGATTATGCACCAGGACGAGCGCCGACGATCCGATCTCCAGCGCGCGTTTCACCACCTCGCGCACATGCACCGCCGCCTCGTCGATCGAGCCCTCGCTGACCACCTCGTCGCGAATCAGCATGTTCTTGCCGTTCAGGTGCAGCACGCGCACCCGTTCGATCGTCAGCCATGCCATGTCGGCGCGCAGATAATCGAGCAGCGCCTGCCAGCTCGACAATATGGGCTGCTCCTTCACCGGCTCGGCGAGAAGCGCCAGCGCCGTCGCCTGCGCGATCTTGACCGCCGCCGCGCCACTTCGCCCCAGTCCCTTGATCCGCGTCAGTTCGTCGGGCGCCGCGCTCAACACCCGACCGATCGACCCGAATTCACGCAGCAACTCCTTGGCGGTCGATTTGGTGTCGACACGCGGGATGCCCAGCATCAACAGACATTCGATTAATTCATAATCCGCTAGCGCCTCGCGCCCGCTCTCCAGCAGGCGCGTACGCAGGCGGTCGCGATGTCCGGCATTGTCGTCGCTCGTCATGCCTTTTGAGTAGCGTGGCAGGGGCGCGGGTCAATCGCGGCCGTACGGCGTGTTGACTTGAACCTGTCACCTTTATAGACGCGCGGCCAAGAAGGCGGGGTCGTTCGCGCCCCGTGCCGCGTCCCCCAACAAGGAGGATCGGCATGGCAAGCGATGATCCCGGACGGGACAGTCTCGACCGCGAAGATCCGAGAATCACGTCGCTGAACCAGCGGCTGGATGCGGTGAAGCGCGATGAGGCGATCAGGTCCGGCAAGAGTGGCCAGGGTCAGGGGAAGGGCTATTCCCAGGGCAATCGGGTACTCTCGCAACTGATCGGCGGTCCTGTCGGTGGTGCTGTGATCGGCTGGTTGCTCGACCGGCTGTTCGCCACATCCCCCGTTCTCCTGCTTGTCCTGACGGCCCTCGGGTTCGTCGTGGCGTTCAGGAACATCATCAAGATTTCAAGCGAGCGGCCGGAGTAAGTCCTTGCCGCTCGTTATGTATAGGAAGAACACACGTGGCGGCTGAAGGCGGCAAGATCGATCCGATGCACCAGTTTACGGTGGAACCCCTGGTTCCGCTGCATGTCGGTGGCTATGATCTGTCGTTCACCAATTCGGCGCTGTTCATGGTTGTCGTCCTCGGACTGATCTGGGTGTTCATGCTTGGTGGCATGAAGCGCCAGCTGATCCCCGGTCGGTGGCAGGTCGCGGTCGAAAGCGTGACCGGCTTTATCACCGGCATGCTCGACCAGAATGTCGGACCAGAGGGCAAGCGCTACGTGCCGCTGGTCTTCTCGCTCTTCATGTTCGTGATCGTTGCCAACATGCTGGGCATGATGCCGCTGGGCATTGTTCCCGGCGTGCACGCCTTCACCGTGACCAGCCACTTTACCGTGACCGGCGTTCTCGCGATCCTGTCGTTCGGCACCGTGCTAGTCGTCGGTTTCTGGCGGCACGGGCTTCATTTCTTCTCGCTGTTCGTACCGCATGGCACACCGTGGTGGCTGATGTGGCTTATCCCGTTTATTGAGCTGTTCTCGTTCCTGATCCGCCCGTTCAGCCTCGCGCTGCGACTGTTCGTCGCCATGATGGCAGGGCACATCCTGATGAAGGTGCTCGCGGGCTTCGTCATCAACGGGCTGAATGCAGACGCGCTGTGGGTCGCGCCCGTCGTCGCATTGCCCAGCTTCATCCTGATGATCGGCATCACTCTGCTCGAATTGCTGGTGTGCGCTATCCAGGCCTATGTTTTCGCCCTGCTCACGTCGCTATACATCAACGACGCGGTCAATCTTCACTAAACACAACAGCTTATCTTACAGCTTATATTCAAGGGAGTTACTATCATGGACGCAGAAGCAGCAAAGCTCATCGGTGCCGGTCTGGCCGCTATCGGTGCGGGCATGGCCGCAATCGGTGTGGGTAATGTTTTCGGATCGTTCCTGGAAAGCGCACTGCGCAATCCGGGCGCTGCCGACGGCCAGCAGGGCCGGTTGTTCATCGGCTTCGCCGCTGCCGAACTTCTGGGTCTTCTCGCGTTCGTCGTCGCGATGATCCTGATCTTCGTCGCTTAACAGCGGCACAGGAAGACAATGCCCCAGATCGCACAACTCGCGGAAACTTATGCAAGCCAGGTCTTCTGGCTGCTCGTGGTATTCGGCCTCATCTACTTTGGAATCGGTCGCGCCATGCTGCCGAAAATCGAAGCGACGGTCGATATGCGCAATGCAAAGGTTGCCGGCGATCTGGCGGCGGCAGAGGCGGCGCGTGTCGCCGCCGACGCTACCGAAGAGGCATGGCGCACGAAAATGGCGACAGCCAAGGCTGAATCCCAGTCCGAAACCGCCGCGGCCAAGGCGAAAGCTGCCATTGCTGCCGAAAAGCGGGTGAAGGTTGCCGATACCAAGGCCGCGAAGAAGCTGGCGGAAGCCGAGGCCGCGATCCGCACCTCGACCGACGCCGCGCTGACGAGTATCGAAGGCGCGGCCGCAGAGGCTGCGCAGGATCTCGTCGCAAAGCTTTCGGGCGCGAAAATCACCACTGCGGCCGCCGCTGCCGCCGTCAAGCAGGCGATGGCAAATGGCTGAGAACACCGTGATGCCGACGACCAGCCAGACGACCGAGGCGGCCAAAGAGTTGCACACGACCGTCGTTGGCGATGAAGGGCACAACACTCCCCATCAGGATCCTTCGGCGCTCGGCCTGGACGCGACGATGTGGGTCGCACTCGCGATGATCGTAGTCATTCTCGGCGCGATCTGGAAGAAGGTTCCGGCTGCCATCGGCGGCATGCTCGACAAGCGCATCGCGACGATCCGCGAACAGCTCGATCAGGCATCTAAGCTGCGTTCGGAAGCCGAAGCGCTGAAAGCCGAATATGAAGCCAAGGCTGCGGCGCTGACCGCCGATGCCGAAGCAATGCGTGCCCATGCGCATGAAGAGGCGGCAGCTATCCTCGCCAAGGCAGAGAAAGACGCGACGGCCCTGATCGCACGTCGCCAGTCGATGGCGGAAGACAAGATCGCGGCTGCCGAACGTGCCGCCATTGCCGAGGTTCGTACAAAGGCCGCGTCAGCCGCAGCGACTGCCGCCGCGTCGCTGATCGCCGCGAATCATAATGCGGCGACCGACAAGTCGCTGGTTGACAGCGCAATCGCACGGATGAACTAAGCCCCCGAATTTTCGAGAGGCTTGTTCATGCGCGTTCTACTTCTTGCCACTGCTGTTCTATCGTTTTCCGGATGGGTTCCCGCGCAAAGCGCGTCTGCGCAGACGTCCGCGCCCGCCGCTCCGGCTGCCGTCGCCGCAGCGCCGAAGTTCACTATCGACACGCCGATTGAAACCATCGTTGCCGATCCTGCCGGAAAGGCGGCTCTGGACTCGGTGATGCCGCACCTGACCGCGCATCCGATGTTCGACATGTTCAAGTCCATGTCGCTCAAGCAATTGCAGCCGATGTCTGAAGGCAAGATCACCGATGAGGGACTTGCGAAAGCCGGAGCGGCGCTCGCTGCGGTGAAGTGACGTGACGTGATTTGTGCTCCCGCGAAGGCGGGAGTCCAGTCGATGAGCATTGCTGTTGTGAACTGGGTTCCGGCCTTCGCGGGAGCACAATCTCTATCAGCGCTGTAGCGTCTACGGCCAACCAACCCTAAATCCCCCTTATGTCGCGTCCGCAATCTCCCGACCGCTTCAACGAGGACGCGGCGACCTACACCGTCAAGGGCAGTGATGCGCCAGACCTGGATGCCGGTGTCGCCGCGATCCGCAACGTGCTGAAGACCCTGCCGTCGAAGCCCGGTGTGTACCGGATGACCGACACGCGCGGCGACGTGCTCTACGTCGGGAAGGCGCGTACGCTGAAGCACCGGGTCGCCAATTACGTGCAGGTCGCGCGCCTGCCCAAACGGCTCCAGCGCATGGTCGCGCAGACGCGCGGCATGACGATCGTCACGACGAATAACGAGGCGGAGGCGTTGCTGCTCGAGGGGCAGCTGATCAAGCGTTACCGCCCCGCGTACAACGTGCTGCTGCGCGACGACAAAAGCTTTCCGTTCATCCTGCTCCGCACCGACCATCAATTTCCGCGCATCTCGAAGCATCGCGGTGCCCGACGGGCGAAGGGTAATTACTACGGTCCGTTCGCGAGTGCGGGGTCGGTCAACACCACGCTGAACGCGCTGCAGAAGCTCTTTTTGCTGCGCAGCTGCTCCGACGGCTTTTTCAGCCGTCGCGACCGGCCCTGTCTGCTCTACCAGATCAAGCGCTGCTCGGCGCCGTGCGTCGGTCGCATTTCGCAAGACGACTATGCCGAGCTGGTCGGCGACGCCAAGACGTTCCTGTCGGGCAAGGCGACCTCGGTTCAGGCCAAGATCCAGGGCTCGATGACCGAAGCCGCCGAGGCCATGGACTTCGAGCGGGCAGCGATGCTCCGCGACCGGCTGCGGGCGCTGACGTTCATCCAGGGCAGTCAGGCGATCAACGCCGATGGCGTGGGAGACGCCGATATCTGGGCGCTGGCATGCAAGCGCGGCGTCACCTGCGTGCAAGCGTTCTTCATTCGCGGCGGGCAGAACTGGGGGCATCGCGCGTTCTTTCCGCAACACACCGCCGACGTGCCCGAGGACGAGGCCCTGGCGAGCGTCATGCTGCAATTCTACGACGAGGTGCCGCCACCGCGCACGATCCTGACCGACCGCACCGTATCCGAATCCGACCTGCTGGCAGAGGCCCTAGCCGAACGCGCCGGTCGCAAGGTGACCATTGCCCAGCCTCAGCGCGGCGACCGCGTCCGCCTTGTCCAGCAGGCCAAGCGCAATGCTGAGGAGGCGCTCGACCGCCGTGCCGCCGAATCGACGACGCAGGCGAAACTGCTGGCTGAGATCGCCGAACTGTTCGACCTCGAAGGGCCGCCAAAACGGATCGAGGTTTACGACAACAGCCACATCATGGGCACCAATTCGGTCGGCGCGATGATTGTGTCGGGGCCGGAGGGTTTCCAGAAGGGTCAGTACCGCAAGTTCAATATCAAGCGGCCCGAAACGATTGCGGGCGACGACTTCGGCATGATGCGTGAAGTCCTCGAACGGCGCTTCTCCCGCGCGATGGAGGAAGATCCCGATCGCGAATCGGGCAGCTGGCCCGACCTGCTGCTGATCGACGGCGGCAAGGGTCAGGTGTCGGCGGTCAAAGGCGTCCTCGATGCGATGGGCGTGGAGGACGTGCCGATCGTTGGCGTCGCCAAGGGGCCGGACCGCAATGCCGGGCGTGAGGTGTTCCACCTGCCCGATGGGCGCGAAATCAGCCTGCCGATGAACTCGCCCGTGCTGTTCCACCTGCAACGCCTGCGCGACGAGGCGCACCGCTTCGCCATCGGCGCACACCGCGCCAAGCGAGCCAAGGCGCTCGTCACCAGCAGCCTCGACGACGTGCCGGGCATCGGTCCTGCCCGGAAAAAGGCGTTGCTGATGCATTTCGGCACGGCGCGCGCGGTTAAGAATGCTTCGTTGCGCGATCTGCAGGGTGCGCCCGGTGTCAGCGAAGCGGTTGCGCAGCAGGTTTACGATTATTTCCACGCGACGGTTTCGGCGGAGTGACCGTCGCGACCTATGACGCCATCGTCCTCGGTGCAGGCGGGGCAGGGCTGATGTGCGCGGCGACCGCCGGGCAACGCGAGCGACGCGTGCTGGTGATCGACCACGCCGATGCGCCGGGGCAGAAAATCCTGATCTCGGGGGGCGGGCGGTGCAACTTCACCAATATCCACACCGCGCCCGACCGGTTCCTGTCGGTCAATCCGCATTTCGCCAAGTCGGCGCTGGGCCGCTATCGCCCGCAGGACTTCATCGACCTCGTCGATCGCCACGGCATCGCCTGGCACGAAAAGACGCTGGGGCAGCTATTCTGCGATGGCTCCGCGAAGCAGATCGTCGCGATGCTGATGGACGAATGCGCGGCGGGGAAAGTGGCATTCGCGTTCGGGCAGGGCATATCGGACATAGCGCATGCCGATGGCATGTTCACGGTCCACCACGGGGGCCGGAGCGCACATGCTCCATCGCTGGTCATCGCGACCGGCGGCCCCTCGATTCCAAAGATTGGCGCAAGCGGCTTCGCCTATGATCTCGCGCGGCAATTCGGCCTGAAGATCGTCGAGCCGCGCCCGGCGCTCGTCCCGCTGACCCTGGGCGGTGACGAGGCACTGTTCCGCGACCTGTCGGGCGTCGCGACAGAGGTTGTCGCCAGCGTCGGCAAGGCGGCGTTTCGCGAGGCGGCGCTGTTCACCCATCGCGGCCTGTCGGGACCGTCGATCCTGCAGGCCTCATCCTATTGGCGGCATGGCGAGGCGGTGACGATCGACTTCCTGCCCGATGCAACACGCGGCTGGCTGCGCGCCGCCAAGCGCGCGAGCCCACGTGCCTCCATGAAGGCGCTGCTCGGCCAGTCGCTCCCCGCGCGCCTGGCCGAAACGCTTGCCGAACGGATCGGCCTGCAGGGCGAACTGTCCGGCCACAAGGACGACGCGCTCGACCTGGGCGAACGGCGCCTGTCGGCGTGGGCGTTCCACCCCAACGGCACCGAGGGCTTCGCCAAGGCCGAGGTCACCGTCGGCGGCATCAGCACCGCCGAACTGTCGTCACAGACGATGGAGGCGCGCAGGGTGCCCGGCCTCTACGCGATCGGCGAGGCGGTCGATGTCACCGGCTGGCTCGGCGGCTATAATTTCCAATGGGCATGGGCGAGCGGCTGGGCGGCGGGGCGGGTGGTTTAGAAAATATTAGAATTGGCATCACAGAAATGAGATGTTGATGACGTAGTCGGTCAAATAGATAAAGATATTCTATTGTTATGGAGTGTTTATGCTGAGCGCTATCTTTGCACTGCTGTTTGTCAGTGCATCGTCTCAGTCTGCTCCACTAGATAGCCATGACATTGTAATCGACGATGGTCTGCCTCGGTGCGCGTCGGGGAGGTCACGATTGCAAAATCCTCCTTTGAGCGCTTATCGGCAGACAACCGGTATTATTGAGGTCAATAAGCAGTTTGGTCTACAGTTACGGCCATCCAAGCTTCCAGCAGAACGCAGATTGTCGAGGTTGCCATCACAAATAATGCAAGATGGCGTCGCGTCTTCGATTTTTGGAGATGCTGAGCAATATGTTCAAGCGCTGAGTTTGCCATCGAGTGTCGACCCCAACGCCGAATATTTTGCGATCGAGTTTGATGGACGTCATCAGATATTTTCCGACAGGTATCTGAAGTTTGCGGAGGCATGCACGCCGGGGTGGACCCAGCGGGTACGCACGAAGCAGGGGCCCCTGTATATGATACGGTCGATTTCTCGCCTGAGCAGGTGCCAAAACAATGACCCGTTAGGCTGCACGTTGTCCAACAACTCTTTAATTTCGGAACGTGATAAGCTTGACGAACAAACCGAGTTCAATGGCATCGCTATGCGAGCGGGAGGAAATCTCTTTTTCCTGATGGATGGCGTAGCGACACAGCCGTATTTGCTTGCCCCCGATCGCATTCAGATGGTGGAAAGCAAAGTCGGCGTGTTTTCTGTTTTTTCAGATGCTGCAAACCGCCTTAGCAAGGACTTTTGGCGTGATCGTCAGATGGGCCCCCAATCGTTTCGAGTTCGTTTTCAGGGCAGACGAAGCCCTTATCTGGGTTCCGGACCAAGGGTGCGAGCGCTCAAAGGGAAGCTCGTTGTAGATCGTATAATCGAAGTGGAAGCATGTCGTTTTCGCGGCGGGTTTGAAGACTGTCAGCCAGTTCCTCGCTAACGCTATAATCTCATCTTGCGCATCGCTCGCCACGCAAACGCCTTCACCACATTCTGCACCGGATACCGCCCCGGTCGCGCCGGGGTCAGCCCGGTCTTGCGCAGCACCGCGTTGAACGCGTGGGCGTCCGCCGCGCGGTAGCTCCATTCCGACCGCCAGGTGACCGAGAAGCTCACCGAAACATCGGGCCCGTTCTTCACCCAGTGCGGCGTCATCACCGGCACGTGCATGCCATCGCCCGCGTTCAGCGTGAACGCCGTACCGCGTGCGGCATAGGCGTCGTTCCAGGGCAGGTTGCGCGAGGCGAGGCCAAGTTGGAACCGCTCGTGCAGTTCGTTCGGTGCGATCTCCGCGTCGGTCGAGGGGAACACGGTCATCGTCTTGGTGCCGCGCAACTGGAGCAGGATGTTGTGCTCGGGGTCGAAGTGCAGCGGCGTCACCGAATTGGGGCTGGAGATGAAGATGAAGCTTTCGAGCTGGTGCATCACGCCCGTGACCGGGTCGATCACCGGCGCTAGTTCGCCCAGTGTTCCTGTGAGTAGCGCGCGATACGCTGCATTCTGCTCGACGAACTTCAGGACCATCCACGATCCATTTTCCTCGATACTGCGGATCGTATCGGCGATCGATAGGCCGTTGGCGGGGATCTCGCCCGGGTCAATGCCGGTCGGCAGGTTGCCGCGATTATACTCGACATGTTTCGGGTCGAGCGTCCTCGCCAGTTCGACGAGCGCGCCCAGTTCGAACAATGGATGCTCGGCGAGTGTATGGCGAACCACGCCCGGCGTCTCGGGGTAAAGGATCGCGAATTCTGCAGGATCGGGAAACGCCGTCACGCAAACAACCTGCGCGCCAGTGCCGACGATTCTTCCAGCGCGCGTGCGGCCGTGAACGTGGCACGTCGCCGCCAGCCCTTCAGCGGCACGGTCACGCGCACGATTTCGCGGCGCTCGCGCCACAGGCTTTCGATCATCGGATGTCCCTCGACCGCGCAGCTATCCATCCACGCGATATCGGGGCGGTCGAGGATCGCGAGATTTTCGATCTGGATCAGGACGCCGGGTGAAAACCGCGCATAATCTTCATCGAACGCAATCTTGAAGCTGTAGCTGCCCGGCGGCGCCAGAAAGTTGATCAACATCGCGATGGCGCGACCGTCGAGGTCGAGGCGGAGGATCTCCAGTCGACCGGCGTCGAACGCTCCCGTAACGGCGTCGCGCATGAACCCGGTTGTCGCAGCGTCCTTAGCCAATGCGGACCCGCTCTCACCGCCTTTCCACCCCGATGCTTCGAGGGCGAGAAAGGCGTCGATCCACGCGTTGAGCTCGGCCCTGTCGGCAAGGCGGCGATATTCGACTGTGCCGAGCTCGGCGAGGCGCGTCTGCAACCGCCCGATTTCCTTGCGCTTCTTCTTGCGGACGGCGGTTTCGTAATAGGCTGCAGGTGACAGGTTGGATCGGAGCAACGCACGCTTGATCTTGTGGACCACCACGACACCCGTGCGCGCGCAGAACAGAGCCGCCAATAGCGGGCTTTCGGCGTCGAGTCCTACAACATGCAGGAAGGGCGGGGCGCCGACCTCGGCATCGAGCAACGCCAGTGCGCGCGACCAGAAAAACGGTTCGAAGCTGCGTCTGACCAAAGGCGCCCCGAAAAAACTATTATAGTGCAGCCAGTTCTGGGCGTGGGGCACCGACAGGCGACCATAGTTCGGTGCGGTGAAGATCGGCATCAGGCCGATCAGCTGACCCTCTTCCCGAACGGCAACCATGCGCGCGTCCGCTGGAACGTCCAGGTGACTTATGCTCGCCGTCAGGAACCAGGGTTCGAGGAAACTGTTCGGCTCGCTCGCGCGTCGGGCGATGGCGTCCCAGGCCGGATCGGGGTCGGCGATCCAGTCCGCAAGGGGAACGATTTCCGATTTTCGGGTCGCCCGGACGGCCGGTCCATCCGGAGGCGCTGCTTTCGGTCCTGTGCCTATCTTGATGTCGGACGTGGTAGATGATGCAGATGGGGGTGTTCCCGACGCGACACTCTCGAATGCATCGATGATCGCATTCGCACCGATCGGTGTCGCGCCGTGTTTGGCGAAACGGTCGAAGACGCCGTCCCACCAGCGCCAGAAGTTCGCCAGATCGTTCGCATCGCGCACATATGGCGTGTGCCCTGGAACCAGCGAAGGCGTGTGGAACGACATGCTGAACAGCCGGTGCCCCTCACCAAGCAGGGCTTCGATAGCCTCCAGCGCATCCGTTAGCGGTGTTCCCTCGGGGGTTAGTGGTACACGGGCGAACAGGCCGGTGCGGGCAAGCGTTCCGCGCAGCGATTCAGCCTGGTGGATGCGGGGCCAGCGCCCGAGCGGACCGGTATGACCGGTGGTCAGCGGCAATTCGTAAAGGCCATCCGAAATGATCCACGGCCACAGCGGATGACGCGTGAAATCGGGGCCGCCCTGGCTGCGATAGTCGAAATGCGAGCGCACCGAGACGTCGAGCGCATAGCCGTGACGTGCCAGCAGTCGCCCGGTTTCGCGGCCGATGCCATAGCGTCCTGCGCGATAGACTCGCGGGCGCACACCGACGACCTCGGCAATGCGTTGCGTCAGCCGGATCAGCTTTTCTTCCTGCAACGAAGCGGGAAGGTTACTTGTGTAGCTGTTGCGTTTGTTGACTTCTTCCGAAAATGGCGGGTTGACCCATGGGTGCAGCTGCGTGCCCACGGTGCAAAGACCGTCATCGACCAGCGCACGCAATATGCCGCCGCTCAATGCGTTATCGACGATGGGCCAGTCGGCCATCCAGCAGGGCTCGACTCCTGCGGCCTGAAAGCGACGCGTGGCGTCCGGAAGCGCCGCCATCGTCGTCGTGCCGGTCGAATTCCGGTCGAACGGCTTGTTCCAGTCGAACTCTTCCTCGGCATCGCCGAACAGTGCGAAACGGATACCGAACGACTCGGGCAGGGTCAGGCGCGCGCCCGGTCGGGGTGGGAGATCGAGCCGGGCATCGGCCATGGTTCTGTCGATGCGCACGAACTGCCCCCTTTGCGCCCGTCATAACACAGGCGGCCTTGCGGGGCATCTTGGCCGACAGGGGTTTACAAAAGCGTCAATGCGCCGCTTGTTGCACCATGTATTTTGCGAGCGAAGCCATTGTCGTCGCCGTTCGTTCGCATGGCGAACACGGTGCGATTGTACGTGTACTGACCGCGGAGCAGGGATTGCTGGCGGGCTATGTGCGTGGCGGACGTTCGCGACAGCTGCGACCGGTGCTGATGGCCGGGAACACCGTAAAGGCCGACTTGCGGGCGCGAACCGAGACGCAGCTCGCGGCAATGACGGTCGAACTCGTACACGGGCGTGCCGGACTGATCGGCGAGCCGCTTGCCGCTGCTGCGCTCGAATGGTCGACGGCATTGGTCGCGGCGGCACTGCCCGAGGGTCAGTCCTATCCGCGGATTCACGCGGCACTTTCAGGACTGCTCGATGCGGTCGAAGCGGCGCCTTCCGCACGGGGATGGGCCAAGGCATTGGTGCAGTTCGAAAAGATCGTCATGGCCGCGCTCGGCTATGGCGTCGATGAGAAGGAGGACTGTGCGGACCTTGCCAGTGATTTGCGCCGCTCCGGACGTCGCCTTGCGGAAACGATACTGACCGATCGTCGTGGCGCATTGCTGGCGGCACGCGAGCGGTTGACCGAGCGCCTGCTGCGGGCGGTTGCGTGACGGGCCATGGCACGGCTAAGCGCGACGTATGAAGCGCACCACCGGGCAAGACCGCAGCATCACGCAACACTGGCGCCCCGCGACGCAGGCGGTACGCGGCGGCACGGCGCGGACGCACTGGGGCGAGACATCCGAAGCGCTGATCCTCAGTTCTGGCTACACTTACGACGACGCCGAAACCGTTGCGGCGCGCTTTGCGGGCGAGGCGGAGGGGCCGACCTATTCACGGCTGCAGAACCCGACCGTCGAGATGCTCGAACAGCGGATCGCGTTGATGGAGGGGGCGGAGGCCGCCCGTTGCCAGACAACCGGCATGGCGGCGATGACGACCGCGTTGCTGTGCCAGCTCGAAACCGGCGACCATGTCGTGGCCGCGCGCGCCGCGTTCGGGTCGTGCCGCTGGCTGACCGACAGCCTGCTCCCGAAATGGGGGATCACCACGACGACGATCGACGCCCGCGACAATGCGGCGTGGGAAGCGGCGATCAAACCGAATACCAAGGTATTCTTCTTCGAAACCCCGGCCAACCCGACGATGGATATCGTCGATATGGCGTTCGTCTGTGGCCTCGCCCGCGCGCACGGCATCACCACCGTCGTCGATAACGCGTTCGCGACATCGGTGCTTCAGCGTCCGCTCGATTTCGGCGCCGACGTCGTTGCGTATTCCGCAACGAAGATGATGGACGGGCAGGGGCGGGTGCTCGCGGGTGCCATCGCCTGTTCGAACGAGTTCATGAACGAAAAACTGCTGCCGTTTCAGCGCAATACCGGGCCGAATCTGTCGCCGTTCAATGCCTGGGTCGTGCTGAAAGGGCTGGAGACGCTCGATCTGCGCGCCATGCGCCAGTCCGAAAACGCGATGAAGGTCGGCAAATTCCTTGAGGGGCGCGTGCCGGTGATGCTTCATCCGGGCCTGCCCAGCCATCCGCAGCATAATCTCGCGGCGGCGCAGATGAAGGCGTGCGGACCGATCTTCTCGTTCGTGGTCGATGGCGGTCGCGCGCAGGCGATGGCATTGCTCAACGCGCTCGAACTGGTCGATATCTCGAACAACATCGGCGACTCGCGCTC
>JBDUBD010000135.1:0-5396 GCA_040004295.1 Sphingomonadales bacterium
ACTGCCCCTCTCCCCGACCCTCTCCCCTGAAGGGGAGAGGGGGTTAATGCTCCTTCGGCGTTTCCATGATCTCGGTCAGGACCCCGCCCATGTCCTTGGGGTGCACGAAGAAAATCGGCGTGCCGTGCGCGCCGATGCGGGGTTCACCCAGCACCTTTGCGCCCTTGGCCTCGAACCACGCCTTGGCCGCGTGGATGTCAGGTACTTCGTAGCACAGGTGATGCTGCCCCCCCGCCGGGTTCTTGGCGAGGAAGCCGTGAATCGGAGAGCCCTCGCCCAGCGGCTCGATCAACTCGATTTGGCTGTTCGGCGTATCGACGAAGCACACTTTAACACCCTGCGCGGGCAGGTCGAACGGCTTGCGGATCACTGACGCGCCCATGACGACGCGGTAAAAGGTGATCGAAGCGTCGATCGACGGCGTCGCGACGCCGACATGGTTGAGGCGGCCCAGTTTCATTTTTCCATTCCCGTCGTTGCGAGCGTAGCGAAGCAATCCAGCGATTTTTCAACCATGCGCAATTTCATCGAACAAATCGCGCCAGTCCGGATTGAACCCAACGATCAGTGCGATTTTCTTGGCGCGAGAGCCGCCTTTGATCTGCTTTTCACGTAGGATTGCTGATTCCATTGTTGGCACAACTTCATACCAAACCAATAGCTTGCAGCTGTATCGTTTCGTGAAACCCTCAACGACACCCTCGCGGTGTTGCCACGCGCGCTGTGGCAAGTTCGACGTCACGCCAGTGTAGAGCGTCCCGTTACGCTTGCTTGCCATTATGTAGGTCGCGGGCTGCATGATTTTCATGGGTTACATCTCCCGTCATTGCGAGCGCAGCGAAGCAATCCAGCGCACTCGCGGTGACGTGGATTGCTTCGCTGCGCTCGCAATGACGGGTTAGAGCGGAATATTGTCATGTTTCTTCCACGGGTTCTGCAATTCCTTGCCCCGCAGCTTTCGTAGCCCCAGCGCGATCCGGCGCCGCGTCGAGTGCGGCATGATGACCTCGTCGATGAAACCCTTCGACGCGGCGACGAACGGATTGGCGAAGCGTGCCTCGTATTCGGCGGTGCGCTCGGCGATCTCTTCGGGCGTCTTGCCGCGGAAGATGATCTCGACCGCGCCCTTCGCGCCCATCACCGCGATTTCCGCCGTAGGCCAGGCGTAGTTCAAATCCCCGCGCAGATGCTTCGACGCCATCACGTCGTACGCGCCACCATAGGCTTTGCGCGTGATGACGGTGATCTTCGGTACAGTCGCTTCGGCATAGGCGAACAGCAGCTTCGCGCCGTGCTTGATGATGCCCGAATGCTCCTGCGCAACACCCGGCAGGAAGCCAGGCACATCGACGAACGTGACGATGGGAATCTCGAACGCATCGCAGAACCGCACGAAGCGCGCGGCCTTCTTGGACGAGTTGATGTCGAGGCAGCCCGCAAGCACCATCGGCTGGTTGGCGACGATTCCGACGGTACGTCCCTCGACCCGCGCAAAGCCGATCAGGATGTTGCCCGCATGTGCCGGCTGCAGTTCGAAGAATTCGCCTTCGTCCACCGTCTTCCGGATGACCTCGTGCATGTCGTACGGCTGGTTGGCGCTGTCGGGGATGATCGTGTCGAGGCTTGGTTCGATGCGATCCCAGTCGTCCGCCGTCGGGCGTTCGGGGACGGGGGATCGGTTGCTCTCGGGCAGGAAGTCGATGAAGTCGCGCGCGGCGAGCAGTGCCTCGATATCGTTTTCGAACGCGACGTCCGCCACGCCCGACTTGGTCGTGTGGGTGACTGCGCCGCCCAGCGCTTCCTGCGTCACGACCTCGTTGGTCACCGTCTTCACCACGTCGGGGCCGGTGACGAACATGTACGACGAATCCTTCACCATGAAGATGAAGTCGGTCATCGCGGGGGAATAGACCGCGCCACCCGCGCATGGACCCATGATCAGGCTCAGCTGCGGCACGACGCCGCTGGCCAGCACGTTACGCTGGAACACCTCGGCATAGCCGCCGAGCGACGCTACGCCCTCCTGGATGCGCGCGCCGCCGCTGTCGTTCAGGCCGATCACCGGCGCGCCGACCTTCAGTGCCATGTCCATGATCTTGCAGATTTTTTGCGCGTGGCGTTCGGACAGCGAGCCACCGAATACGGTGAAGTCCTGGCTGAACACGAACACCAGGCGACCGTTGATCGTGCCCGAACCGGTGACGACGCCGTCACCCGGAAATTTCTGCTCTGCCATGCCGAAATCGACGCAATTATGCTCGACGTACATGTCGAGTTCCTCGAACGACCCCTCGTCGAGCAGGACGTTCAGCCGTTCGCGCGCGGTCAGTCGCCCCTTGGCGTGTTGCGCGTCGATACGCTTCTGGCCGCCACCCATGCGGGCAGCCTCTCGGCGGGCTTCAAGTTGCTCGATGACATTCGACATGGGCTCTCCCTTGATCCTGTCTTTCCACGACAGTGCCGCGCAAGCAAATGTGGATTTGCAAAACTGTGAATGCTATGTTTGCAAAATGACGCCGAAACGCATTTTTGCTGGTTCACGGGCAAAGGCGTTGCGGTTGCGCCTGGAATTGAGCCAGGCGGCCATGGCCGATCGTGTGGGCATATCGGTCAGCTATCTCTCGCAAATCGAAAGCGACGACCGCCCGATGACGGCTGCGGTCCTCGTCGCGTTCAGTCGTGCCTTCCCGGCAGACTGGGCCGACATCGTTTCGGACGACGATGCCAATTTGCTGATCGACACCGTCAATGCTGTCCGCGACGTGACGATCCCCGGTCCCGAACTGTCCGACGAGGAAATCCAGAAGGCACTGCTGCGCCAACCACAACTCGCGCGGCGGCTGGTCGCAACGCACCACGCCTATCGCCGGTCGCAGGAGCAATTGCGCAGCCTGGACGACGCGTTCGACCGGCAAGGCGCGCCGTCATCGACACTACCGTGGGAGGAGGTCCGCGACTGGTTCCACGCCGAGGGCAACTACTCCGACCGCATCGACCGCTATGCTGAAACGATGGCCGCCGAACTCCGGCTGCACGAAGGAAGCTGGGCATCGACCCTGGCGGCGATGCTGCGCGACCGCTTCGGTGTCACTGTGCGCCGCCTCTCCAGTGTCAGCGGCGTGTCAACTTTGCGCCGCTTCGATGCGGGCACAAAGGTGCTCGACCTGAACCGCTCGCTTGCACCCGAAAGCCAGTTATTCCTGATCGCGCACCAGCTGGTCCGGCTGGAGATGGCGAGGGTCATCGACGAGGAGGTGGCGGCTGCGGGCCTGCAATCGATCGAGGCGCGAAAACTTCTGTCGGTCGGATTGTCGAACTATGCGGCGGGGGCGTTGCTGATGCCCTATTCCGCGTTCCGTCTTGCTGCCCGCACCCTGCGCCACGATGTCGATGCACTTGGCCATGAATTCGGCGTCAGTTTCGAACAAGTATGTCACCGGCTCTCCACCCTCCAGCGCCCCGGTGCGACCGGCATTCCGTTCTTCTTCTGCCGGGTCGATCTGGCCGGGAACATCACCAAGCGGCACTCCGCGACGCGCCTGCAATTCGCGCGCTATGGCGGTGCTTGTCCGCTGTGGATCGTGCATGAAGCGGCGGCGATCCCTGACCGCATCCTCGTCCAGCTCGCCGAAACGCCCGACGGCGAACAATATGTCTCGATGGCAAAAGGGATCGTGAAGACGACCGACAGCTATCTGAAGCGCAGTCGTCGTTATGCCGTGGCGCTCGGGTGTGAGGTCAGCAATGCCGCGAGCTTCATCTATGCCGACGAACTCGACCTCAGCGGCCAGCATTCGGCAACGAAGATCGGCGTGTCATGCCGCATTTGCCCGCGCGACGATTGCGACCAGCGCGCATTCCCGCCCACGGGCCGTGCGCTCAAGATCGACCCAGATTTCCGGACGGTCGTGCCCTACGGCTTCGAATGATCAACGCCACCCGGCCTTGAGCGCGCGCTTCTCCGCCGCTTCGTCGAGCGGATCTCCCGTCATCATGTCTTGGGCCGCCGCCATGATCGCGGCACTCCCTGAAGCGGCCTGGCGGTAGGCGGCATCCTGTTTCACGCCGGACGGCCGCGTCTGGCGAAGCTGCCAGCCCTGCGCGTCCTTGCACGCGATGCCGTCGAGCGAGGGGGCGGCGAAGACGCGACAGTATCCGCCACTGCTCTCGCGGAAACTCGCCAGCATGCGCGTGTCGCCGGATACCGATGCAAGCTGTGTGTCGAGTTTGTGAGCAAGGTCGCCCGACGCGACAAGGCCGTTGCTTGCCACGGCAACGGGACCGGGCGCGCCCTGCCACTGGGTGCCCAATGCCACACCAGCGACTAGCGATGCCGCCACGGCCAGTCCGCTCAACCAGCGACGCTGTGGCGGCGCTGGCGCGACAATAGGTGAAAAGGGAACGACGTTGCTCTGCAGCATCGCCACCAGATGATCGGGGATCGGCTGATCGAGGACGGGCGCGAATGCGTTGCCAAGCCGGTTGCGCAGGGCGCGATGCTCCTCGACGATGGCCGCGAACGCCGGGTCTGCCGCCATTGCCCGTTCGACGCGCTTTGCGTTCAGCGGATCGAGTTCGCCATCGGCATAAGCTATCAGCATTTCGTCGTCGGGGGTCATGCCGCGTCTCCCAGCATCGTCATCAGTGCTTGGCGCCCGCGCACCAGCCGCGACGTCAGCGTGCCCATCGGAATGTCGAGGACTGCGGCAGCATCCTTGTACGCGAGCCCCTCGACCAGCACGAGTGCCACTGCCTCGCGCTGCTCGTCGGGGAGGCGGTTCATCGCACTGTCGATTTCACCGCGTACGACGCCCGCCTCGACAGTCGAGGCATTGTCTCCCGCGACGGCGGCACCGGCCTCCTCGTCGACGAAAGTTTCACTGGCACGTGTCCTGGCACGGGAAGTGTCGATCCAGCTATTGCGCATGATCCGGTACATCCAGCTGTCCATCCGTGTTCCCGGCTCCCATTGAGCGCGGGCGTTGAGGGCTTTTTCCAGTGCGCGCTGGCAGAGGTCGTCCGCATCGGCCGTATTGCGCGAAAGCGATTGCGCAAAGCGGCGCAATCGCGGCAACACGGCCAGCAGTTCGTTCTCGAAAAGTTGCACGCGGCGAAAATCGTCCTTGTTCATGGATGAAACGGACGGGAGTGGGCGTTTCATCCACATGATGGCATATTTTATCGCGTGAGAACCACAGGCATCCTGATTGCGGGCCTTTGCACCGTCGTGGCGAGCGCCGCGCTGGCACAACTGGTGCCGCTCTTGCCGCCGGTCGCTGACGTGCTGAAGCCGGTTTCGGGCGCCCTCGACGGCATAGTCGATGGCGGGACACGCACCGTGCGCGACCTTGCCGACGCGCGAGTGTCGCGGATCGCAGCATTGGTCCGCGCCAATC